>CAZWLL010000004.1:23767-30867 GCA_964634795.1 uncultured Ruminococcus sp.
GTAAGTGCATCCTACAAAACAGAGGCAAAGAAACTTTATACTTCGGTTTGTCTTATACTGCAGGTGCAGCTTACAAAATGTTTTACCTAAATTGTAAGTGCATCCTACAAAACAGAGGCAAAGAAACTTTATACTTCGGTTTGTCTTAGATTGATAATGACGAATATATGATTAATCATCGCCGAGGTCATCGTCGAAGTTATATTCGCCGCGGTCGGCTGCAAAGAGAACATCGTCGTCGGGTTCTTCGGGGCCGTCGTCCATATTTTCGTCCTGATATGAATTATAGAGGTCATCGGTTTCGACTGTTTCGCCTACATCGTTTTCCGTAACGTCGTTGTCATCGGATACGATATTGGGTGCTTCGATATCATCATCGTTAAGTGTAGAGAGATCGACTTCGTTGCCGTCCTCGCCGAGCACTTTAATATCGAGACCGAGGGACTGGAGTTCTTTAACGAGAACCTTGAATGCTTCCGGAACGCCGGGAGTGGGGATGTTCTGACCCTTGACTATAGCCTCATAAGCTTTAACACGTCCGGTTACGTCGTCGGACTTAACTGTCAGGATTTCCTGAAGGGTATATGCCGCGCCGTAAGCTTCGAGAGCCCATACTTCCATTTCACCGAAACGCTGGCCGCCGAACTGAGCTTTACCGCCGAGAGGCTGCTGAGTTACGAGTGAGTAAGGACCTGTAGAACGTGCGTGAATCTTATCGTCTACGAGGTGGTGGAGTTTAAGGTAATACATGATTCCGACTGTTACCGGGTTATCGAACGGAACACCGGTACGTCCGTCGTAAAGAATTGTTTTACCGTCGATTATTTTAAGCTTTCCTGCCTGTCTGAGTTCCTCGAGGTGAGCCTTATCTTCCTTTTCCTCGCCCGTGATAGGTCTGAGGTCGCGGATTCCGGTTGCGGGGTCTACGGTTTCCTCGAAGATATTTTTACCGTTTACGTTTTCGTTCGGGAGAACGTTTCTGTCAAGGCCTGCGAGCTTTAAGCATTCCGAGATATCGGCTTCTGTAGCTCCGTCGAATACGGGAGTCATGATTTTCCAGCCGAGCTTTTTAGCCGCGATTCCGAGGTGAACCTCAAGAACCTGACCGATATTCATACGTGAAGGTACGCCCAGAGGGTTAAGCACGATATCAAGCGGTGTTCCGTCGGGCAGGAAGGGCATATCCTCCGGCGGGAGAATTCTTGAAACGACACCCTTGTTTCCGTGACGGCCGGCCATTTTGTCTCCGACGGATATTTTTCTCTTTTGAGCGATATATACGCGGACAACCTTATTTACTCCGGGAGAGAGCTCATCGCCCGCTTCACGGGAGAATACCTTGACGTCTACTACGATACCCTGTTCGCCGTGCGGAACCTTAAGGGATGTATCGCGGACTTCTCTTGCTTTCTCGCCGAAGATTGCACGGAGCAGTCTTTCCTCTGCGGTAAGCTCGGTTTCGCCCTTCGGTGTAACCTTACCTACGAGGATATCGTTGGCTCTGACCTCGGTACCTATTTTTACGATACCGTCGGCATCGAGATCCTTCAGTGCGTCCTCGCCGACGTTCGGAATTTCACGGGTGATTTCTTCCGGGCCGAGCTTGGTATCACGGGCTTCGTGAGAATATTCTTCGATATGGATTGATGTATAAACATCATCACGTACAAGGCGTTCGTTAAGAAGAACGGCGTCCTCGTAGTTGTAGCCTTCCCATGTCATGAATCCGATGAGCGCGTTCTTGCCGAGCGCGATTTCGCCCTGTGATGTGGAGGGGCCGTCGGCTATAATCTGACCTGCCTCAACGCGTTCGCCCTGATTTATGATAGGACGCTGGTTTACGCATGTACCCTGGTTGCTTCTCTTGAATTTAATAAGGCGGTAAGTATCCTTATGTCCGTCATCGCAGTGTATTACGATTTCGTCTGCGGTTACGCTTTCGGCCCAACCGGAGTTTTCGCAAACGATGCACACGCCGGAGTCTCTTGCGGCTTTATATTCCATACCTGTTCCGACTATAGGAGAATCGGTAACGAGAAGCGGAACTGCCTGCTTCTGCATGTTTGAACCCATGAGCGCACGGGAGTTATCGTCGTTTTCAAGGAACGGGATGCATGCCGTAGCTACCGAAACAACCATCTTCGGGCTTACATCCATGAGGGAAACCTTAGCGGGGTCAATCGACATGATTTCGCCGCGTTCTCTTGCGGTAACCTTCTTATTGGCGAAGCACGAGTTTTCGTCGAGAGGCTCGTTAGCCTGAGCTACTATATAATTATCCTCGATGTCGGCTGTCATGTATTCGATTTCGTTTGTAACTCTGTGGCGTACGGTGCCGTCTTCCATTGTTTCGTGAACGACCTTACGGTACGGAGCCTCTATGAAGCCGTATTTCGAGATTTTAGCGTATGTTGCGAGATATGAGATAAGACCGATGTTAGGACCTTCGGGGGTTTCAATCGGGCACATTCTTCCGTAGTGAGTATAGTGAACGTCACGAACCTCGAATGATGCTCTGTCACGTGAAAGACCGCCGGGACCGAGTGCGGAGATACGTCTCTTATGAGTAAGCTCTGCGAGGGGGTTGTTCTGGTCCATGAACTGCGACAGAGGGGATGAACCGAAGAAGTCTCTGATCGCGGTAACAACGGGTCTGATATTTATAAGTGTCTGAGGAGAGAGGGATTCGTTGTCCTGGATGTTCATTCTCTCCTTGATAATCTTGTCCATACGGGCAAGACCGATTCTGAACTGGTTCTGAAGCAGCTCGCCTACACTGCGGAGACGACGGTTGCCGAGGTGGTCGATATCGTCCGTTGTTCCGACATCGTGGGAGAGAGCAAGCAGATAGTTGATTGAGGAAAGGATATCCTCTCTGGTGATGTGCTTCGGGCAAAGCTCTGCGATACGGCGTTTAGCTTCCTCGCGTATCTTAGCCTCGTCTCCTTCGCAGTTTTCTATGATTTCCTCGAGTACGTCGAGACGGCACTTTTCGGCAACGCCGGAATCGTGCAGATCGTATCCGAGAATGTATTCGGGATCAACCGCGCCGTTTGAGAACAGCTTAACCTCTGTTCCGTCCTCGAGTGAGAGGTAAACCTCGCATACGCCTGTGCGCTCTACCGTAAGAGCTTCATCTGCGGAGAGGGTATGTCCTTCCTCGAAGAGGAGCTCACCTGTGAGAGGGTTAACTATCGGTCGGGACAGCGTACGTCCGGAGATACGTACCGCAAGTGCGAGCTTTTTGTCGTACTTATGACGGCCTACGGGGTAGAGGTCATATCTCTTGGGATCGAAGAACAGCGAGTTCATGAGCAATTCCGCAGACTCGACTATCGGAGGCTCGCCCGGACGGAGCTTGGTATAAATTTCCTTCAAAGCTTCATCACGGATGGATGTCTTGTTTTCGATAGCTCTCTGTTCGCATGTTTCTTTTTCGAGCGTTACTGAAAGCTTCGGCTCAACACCGAAAACTTCTTCGATTTCTTCTTTGGTTTGAATACCGAGGGCGCGGATAAGAATCGTTACGGGGATTTTTCTGTTTTTATCTATACGTACATAGAAAATGTCGTTGGCGTCTGTTTCGTATTCGAGCCATGCGCCGCGGTAAGGGATAACGGTAGCGGCATAAATTCGCTTGCCGGATTTATCCACGGAGCTTTCGTAATATACACCGGGAGAACGTACTATCTGTGAAACGACAACACGTTCCGCACCGTTGATAACGAAGGTACCCTTATCCGTCATTATCGGGAAGTCTCCCATGAAAATCGATGACTGCTTGACTTCACCGGTAAGCTTATTGGTAAGACGAACGTCGACCTTAAGAGGTGCGGCGTAGTTTACGTCTCTTTCCTTGCATTCCTCGACGGGGTATTTTGGTTTCGCGTCGAAAGAATAACCGACGAAATCTATAAAAAGGTTGCCTGAGTAGTCGGTTATGGGGGATACGTCCTCAAGGACTTCCATCAGTCCTTTATCGAGGAACCAGTTGAATGACTCCTTTTGGATTTCGATAAGGCTGGGCATTTCCAGCGGCTCATCAATTTTGGAGAAACTCATTCGTATGTTTTTTCCAACCTTTTGAGGTTTGACCATCGAGCTATCACTCCATTCTGTTGACTGTGCCCTTTTCGGCATGAATTATTAGTGGATATGCTGTGAAATTGAGGCTAAAAGCCTCATATGCCGCAAAGGGCGAAGCTATATCAGTATACGATTATACCACGAAAAACGACATCAGTCAAGTTAAAAATCGCACTGTCAATACCGAAACGATGATATTTACAAACTGACGTGAAATAATTTACAATAATTTAAATAGTAAATATTTTGTAAACAATAGTCCTTTCGGAGAAGATTTTTCTTCTCGGGTATTGCCAAGCGGAATGCAATGTGGTATAATATTTTCCGCACGTGTTCTGGAAAATCCATGTACACGCAAACGGGCAGTCCTCTGCATGACTCAGCACGAATGCCTATGATTCAAGAAAGGAAGAGTAAAAATGAACAAGCTCGAAGTTTTTGCAAATGAGCAGCTGAAGGAAACAGTACCCTCCTTCGGCATCGGCGACACAGTACGCGTCCATAACCGTATTAAAGAAGGTACACGTGAAAGAATTCAGATGTATGAAGGAACAGTTATCGCTCGTCACGGCGGCGGTATCTCCGAAACATTCACCGTTCGTCGTGTTGCATACGGCGTAGGCGTTGAAAAGACCTTCCCCATCCATTCTCCCAACGTTGTAGATGTTGAAGTTATCCGCAAGGGTAAAGTTCGTCGTGCTAAGCTCTACTACATCAGAGAGAGAGTCGGCAAGGCTTCTAAGGTTAAGGAACTCATCTGACAAAGCAAAACAGCGGTTTCCGTGCAAAAACGGAAGCCGTTTTTTTGATATAAACGCAAAAATCCCGCGGGATTCTTTTATCTCGACCTCTATTCGTCAGCTCTTTGGTCTGACCTTCGGAGGTCGGGATTTTTTAAAAATATCCCGCGGGATTTTGATTTTTTCGCCTTATTCTGCGTCTTCTATATTCTGTACGGTGCGGTCGATGTTCTTCTGAACGAGCTTCTGCTTGCTCTTGAGCCATGACGCGACATTCTTGTCGGCTGTGTCACCGAGTGAGAGGTAGTCGGATGAGAAGTTGCCGAAGTTGTAGATGTGCATCGGGTCGAATACACGGTTGTTTATGATAATGTCGAGCATATCCGCGCTTTCCGCATCACGCGAATTTTTGGTTTTCAGTGATGTTTCGATGTATTCGGGAATGAGTGTGTAGTATGATTCGGCGGAAAGTGCTTCAAGTATAAGTCCGACCTCGTCAAGCTTATCTCCCGTGAGGGTTATCGGAATTGACGGAAGTCCCGTTATGTAACGTGAGACCATGCTGTAGTAATTGTCCTGTGATTCCTCGTATTTCGGAATGGGGAGAATACCGAAATCGGTATCGCTCGCGCGCATGTTCGTTACCTCGTCAAGACGCATCCAGAAGAAAAGTCCGTATCCCTGCTCGAAAAGCTGACGGTAGTAGTTGTCATCCTGATTTGATATAAGATGGTGGTTCATAAACCAAGGCTGATTCATGAGGTCAATGATTTTTTCGGTTACGTTAATGTCACGCTCCGAGCCGAAGGTGAGCTCAAACACTCCGTCGCTGTTCTTTGAAACCATGCTTCCGCCGGAACCGTAGAAGAATGATTCAGTAACGTCACGCGCACCGAGGAAACCGTAAATATCTTCCTCGGGTGTCATCTCTCCGTCACCGTTCAAATCCTGCATTACCGTCTCGGCAATAGAGGAGAGCTTGTCATATGTCCACTTTCCCTCTCGAACTACAGTGTAAGGGTCTTCGATTTGATTGTTCGACGCAATTGTTTTGTTGAATGCGATAGCGGCGGTAGCATCCTTGTCGTTTACGTTGAGCGCGGTTGCGGCACAGGGAAGATAACCCTTTGTCGTGAGAGCTTCAACGGAGTTTTGATCCCACCACGGTTTTGTAAGGTCAATGTAGTTGACCTTGTGCAGATTGTGAAGCTGTGCGCCGGTGAAAAGCGACGATGCCTCGTTAAGTCTCGGGTATACTACATCGTAGTTTGTTTCGCCTGCGGAAATCTCTGTGTTGATGGTCTTTACTATAGTGCTGTCGGAAACTCTTTCAAGTCCGATTTTTACCTTGTACGCATCCTCAATCTTGAGGTTTCTGTTGAATACGGTGTCGTTTATAGCCTCGCCCGTGATTTCGTCAGCTGTGATATCACGGTACTTCCTTACGGTTTCGGACCATCCGTCTCTGTTCCATACGAGAAAGAGTATTTCATCGTCCTCGTAATCCGCTTCGGTCGGAATGTCCGGAGAAATGCGTTCTTCCTCTGTTTCCGTTTCACTTTCGGTTTCGGCTTCACTTGCGTTTTCGGTTGCGTTAACCGTTTCGCTGACGGTTTCGGGTGAATCCGATGCTGCGGTTTCGGTGTCGTTATCACTGCTTTCCGCGCATGACGAGAGAAGCATCATAACAGCAAGCGCCAAGGATAAGGCTTTTGTTTTCTTTTTCATTGGGTACTCCGGAATATTATGTGAAATGTTTGGATTTTTGTTAATTTCCGCTGTTTATTATAATATGCGGCAGCGAAAAAATCAATATAAGGCAGGTAAAATTAAAGTCGTGAAAACGCTGCTTTAATGTTGAATTTGCATGGAAAGTATGCAAATTCAGGCATTTTAACGTATGAAAAGAGCTATTCGGTGAATTCTTAGTAAAACGCAGGAAACCGAATTATTCGGTCAATTCTTATTAAAAAACAAAAAAGCGGAATATGCCCGAATCGGTGCGAAATTCCGCTTTTTATTTTAATTTATCGTAATAAAGTCAGCCTATCCGTATTCAAATCCAAGCCGGACAAACGGAGAATTTTCAGTCATGAAAATTCTCGAGGCGGCGGCGGTTGCCTGTACTATTCAGCTGCGGATTATCCGCCGACATCAGTCTAAAGCCTGAAAAACGGAGAATTTTCAGTCATGAAAATTCTCGAGGAGGCGGCGGTTGTCTGTACTATTCAGCTGCGGATTATCCGCCGACATCAGTCTAAAGCCTGAAAAACG
>CAZWLL010000004.1:30967-32931 GCA_964634795.1 uncultured Ruminococcus sp.
TCTCGAGGAGGCGGCGGTTGTCTGTACTATTCAGCTGCGGATTATCCGCCGACATTATTCTGCTTCCGACATAGCGTCGAGAAGTCTTTCGATGCTCTTGCTTACGATTTTTTCCTTTGATTTGATAAGGGACGCTATATCCTTGTTGTTCGCATCGGCGGCATCCATGATGGCGTCTCCGAAGTTCGCGAAGCTGTATACGTTCATCGGGTCGAATACACGGTTGTTCAGAATTATATCGAGCATGTCCGCGCTTTCCGCGTCACGTGAGTTCTTTGTCTTAAGAGAGGTTTCAATGTATTCGGGAATGAGCGTGTAGTGTGACTCGGCCGCTAATGCCTCGAGAATCATGCCGACCTCGGATAATTCGTCGCCCGCACATGTAATCGGAATGGACATAAGTCCCGTCGTGTGCTGCGAAACAAGGCTGTAATAGTTGTCCTGAGCTTCATCGTATTTCGGAATCGGAATAATGCCGAAATCAGCCTCACCCGCTCTCATGTTCGTAACATCGTCAAGACGCATCCAGAAGAAAAGTCCGTGACCTGTTTCGAAAATCTGACGGTAGAGAATGTCGCTCTGGTCAGTCCATGCGTGGTGGTTGAAATACCATACACTGTTTACAATGTCGATACCCTTGGTAACGGCATCAATGTCACGCTCTGTACCGAATGAGAAAATAAATTCATCATCCTCGTTCTTTGTGACAAACTGTGAGCCCGAACCGTGATAGAGAGAGTCGATAACGTCACGTCCGCCGAGGAAGCCGTATATGTCATCGGGAGTCATTGTGCCGTCACCGTTTGAGTCGTTGTATGTCGCCTCGGCAAGCTCGGCAAGCTTGTCGTATGTCCATTTGCCCTCACGCACGAGTGTGTATATGTCCTCAAGCTGGTTGTTCGACGCAATAGTCTTGTTGAAGGCGATAGCGGCGGTAGCGTCCTTGTCGTTTACATTAATCGATGTGGAAACAAGCGGGAGAATGCCCATGGTCGAGAGGGAGTTTATGGAGTTCTGATCCCACCACGGCTGTGAAAGGTCAATGTTCGGAACATTGAAGAGATTGTGAAAATATGACTTTTGAATAAGCGCGGGAGCGGAGGAGAGTACCTGGTATACTACATCATATGTGTTGTCTCCCGATGTAACCTGCTGATCGACAGTGGACGCGATTTCCGTGCTCTGCTCAAGCTGAAGCGCGATTTTTACATTGTACGCATCCTCTATTTTTATGTTTCTGTTGTATACCGCGTCGTTGATGGCCTCACCTGTGAGCCCCTCCGAGTAAATGTCACGGCTCTGACGTACGGTTTCCGTCCATGCGCTGTTGTACCAGTGCAGGAATGTTATCGTGTCGCCTCCGAAATCGGCGGATTCGGGAATGTTCGGCTTGATTCGCTCTTCTTCCGTCTCATCTGTTTCCTCGGACGCGGCGGTTTCATCCGCTGTCGAAAGCTGTACGCTTTCCGTTTCTTCAGTACTTTCCGCCTCCTGTGAATTGTCAGAGCATGAGGTGAATGAAGAAATAAGCATTAATATCGCAATAAGCAAGGATATCTTTTTTTTCTGACCGTTCATGATATACCGTCCTTAATTGTAAGTTGTAGTTGTGAGATATATTATTGCGGCTTTCGCATAGGCATCGCGAAACCGACACAGAATTATAACATTACGATAGGATGCAATCAAGATTAATGTGTGACGTCAAATTCGGATTTGTGTTAAAAATTCTCGAAAAATAAAAACGAGCCTTCGAAAAGACTCGTTTTAATAGGTTTGGGCTATTTAAGCTTCGCAAAATTTCAAGCCAAACGCGAAAGCGGGGTGGTATTCTACACTATCAGACTAAAGCTTATCCCCGTTAAGTTCAAGCCAAACGCAGGAGCTTGCGCGTTTACCGAAGGTAAGCGCAAGCTCGAGAGCGGGGTGGTATTCTACACTATTCAGCTAAAGCTTATCCCCGT
>CAZWLL010000004.1:33031-43399 GCA_964634795.1 uncultured Ruminococcus sp.
CAAGCTCGAGAGCGGGGTGGTATTCTACACTATTCAGCTAAAGCTTATCCCCGCTAAGTTCAAGCCAAACGCAGGAGCTTGCGCGTTTACCAAAGGTAATGTTCAAACATCTATGATGTTTGAACAAGTGCAAGCTCGAGAGCGGGGTGGTATTCTACACTATTCAGCTAAAGCTTATCCCCGCTCATTGTTGTGCTTCGTTAGCTGCGATAAGACCGTTGATTGTCTTTTCCATAGACTTTTCGACAATCTTCTGCTTCTTCTGGAGGAAGGACGAAATGTCGGTGTTGTTTTCTTTGCCGAGGGACTGGAATGAATCGGCAAATGAACCGAAGTTGTAGTAAAGTACGGGGTCGAATACACGGTTGTTGATGATTATGTCGAGCATGTCGGCACTTTCGGCATCACGTGAGTTCTTTGTCTTAAGTGATGTCTCGATGTATTCGGGAATGAGCGTGTAGTATGATTCGGCGGAGAGAGCCTCTATTATCATACCAACCTCGGAGAGCTTGTCGCCTGTGATGGAAATCGGAACGGAGAGAATACCGGTTGTGTGCTGAGATACCATGTTGTAGTAGCTGTCCTGGCTTTCTTCATACTTAGGTGTCGGAAGAATACCGAAATCAACATCGCTGGCTCTCATGTTTGTAACCTCATCAAGACGCATCCAGAAGAACAGACCGTGTCCTTCCTCAAAGAGCTGCGTATAGTATATGTCGTCGGTGTTGTCTATCATGTGGTGGTTCATAAACCACTTCTGGTTCATAAGATTTACTACGGCAACGGTAGCGCTTATATCTCTTTCTGAGCCGTATGTGAATGAGAACAATCCCGAATCGTCATGCGTTACAATACGTCCGCCGGAGCCGAAATAGAACGCCGACATAACGTCGTTAGCACCGAGGAAACCGTAGAGGTCTTCATCGGGAGTCATTTCTCCGTCACCGTTCAGATCCTGATATGTTGCCTCGGCAAGCTCGGACAGCTTGTCGTATGTCCATTTGCCTTCACGAACGAGCGTGTAAATATCCTCAAGCTGTGCGTTGGAGGCGATAGTCTTGTTGAATGCTACGGCAGCGGTAGCGTCCTTGTCGTTGATGTTTATAGCGCTTGCGACAGCGGGAAGATATCCGCCGCAGTCCATAGCTTCGATTGAGCTCTGGTCATACCAGGGCTGAGTGAGATCTATGTTCGGTACCTTTCTAAGATTGTAGAAGTATCCGTTCTGGTAAAGCGAGGGTGCCTCGTAAAGTCTCGGATATACAACATCGTATGTGTCGGCACCGGCTGTTACTTCCTGAGATACAGCTGACGAAATCTGATCGATAGCCATTGTTTCGAGAGCGATTTTAACATTGTACGCTTCCTCAATCTTAATGTTTCTGTTGTATACGGTATCGTTGATGGCTTCACCGCTGATTCCGTCGGAATAAATGTCACGGCACTGACGTACGGTGTTTGCCCATGACGCGAGCTCCCAGAACAGGAAGTTGATTTCGTCTCCGCCGTAATCTGCGCTTGTCGGAATGTTCGGCTTAATGCGCTCCTCTTCTGTCTCCGCTGTTTCCTCTGCTTCATCGGAACCGCTTACGGATGCGGCTGTCTCGTCCGTGTTGCCTGTCGTTTCGCTGTTTGTACCGCCGTCCGAACATGACGCGAAGGAAGACATTGCAAGCATTGACGCAAGAATAAGAGCAAGAGCTTTTGTGCTTTTTTTCATGTTAATTCTCCTTTTATTATGTAAACATAAAACTAATAAATAGTTAGCTGCTTGACATTTTCGCATATTTCAGTATAACATTTAAAGAGAAAAAAGTCAAGACAGTACACTCGAATTTACATTTCTTATAAATTAATTAAACAAACGAAAAGAGACCGCATACGCAGTCTCTTTTTATGATGTATTACATGAGGTTTATTTCTTAACTTTAAAACTGAAGAGTATCCCCACTAAGTTTCAAGCCAAACGCAGGAGCTTGCGCGTTTGCCGCAAGGCAAACGGGCAAGCTCGGGAGCGGGGTGGTATTCTTAATTATAAAACTGAAGAGTATCCCCACTAAGTTTCAAGCCAAACGCAGGAGCTTGCGCGTTTGCCGCAAAGCAAACGTGCAAGCTCGGGAGCGGGGTGGTATTCTTAATTATATAGCTGAAGAGTATCCCCGCTCAGTCTTCCAGTTCATTCATTGTCTCAAGGAACTTCTCGAGAGCCTTTGCCGTTACCTTGCTCTTGCTTTGAATGTATGATGCGACTTCCTTGGTTGACGTTCCGAGATCACTCAGTATGTTTTGCATCTGGAGATCATATGAGAACGAGAACGCGATTGTTCTTGTGTCGGCAATGAGCTGAAGCATTTCCGCGTCATCGGCAGAGTCAGCCGCACGAGCTTTCATTGCAACCTCGAAGTATGCGGGAAGCACGTTCTGATAGTTGTAGCAGCTGATAGCCTCGCACAGCGTTCCGACTGTCGTGAGCTGTTCTTCCGATGCTACCGTCTGAGGTATGCCCCACAACAGGTCTGTACAGCAGTTGATATAGTTTTCCTGATATTCGTCGTATTTCGGTGTAGGAAGGAAGCCGTAGCGCATCTCGGTAAGACGATAATAATCGTATGCGTCGCCGATTTGTCCGTAGCAGAAGAGATTCATTCCTGTTTGGAATGCGGTTTCACCGAAGCCTACGTCGGTTGTCTGGTAAAAATCATTCGACTGAATCAGACTTCTCCACTTTTGTACGAATGTGTCGATTTTGTCCTGATCTACGTCAAGGTATATACTGCCGTCTTCAGCATGACGGTATATCGGAATGTCCTGTGCTTCCTGTAAGCAGTAGTAGGTTTGTGATCCCGTTACAAACGCGATTCTGTCGCTGTTGGCAGTGTATACACCGTCGCCGTCAAGATCCTGCGACATGCCGAAGGTTCTCTCGAATAGAGCATCCGTTGTCCATTTGCCCTCACGTACAAGGTCGTACGGAATTTCCATACCAATGGATTCGGCATAATCCTTGTTTACTATGATGGCTCTTGTCCAGTGAAGACCGAGATATGACAGATAGCTTGACGCGCAGAAAAGTCTGTTTCCGATAGAGAGCGATTCTACCGTCTCGGGCCACCAAGGCTGGTCGAAATCAAACTGATCAACTGCCGAGAGATTGCGGTAACAGCCTGCCTTAACATTACCGATTGTGGTGCGGTCGTGGTTGATTGTTATGTCGTACGCATTGTCGCCGGCGTTAACGCAGCTTGTTACTGCTGTTCCGAGGTCTCCGCCGTCATCGAACTCTATCGATTCGTATTTTACATTGAAACGGTCCTCAATGTACGTCATCGATTCGTAAAGGGCATCGTTTACGGGGTTGCCCGTGAGCTCGGCATACATTACACGGTTCGCACCGTAGTCTCCGCCGAACATGCATGACGCAATGCGGAAGGTGTAGCCGCCGAAATCGGGATTGCCGAGTCCGTCGTCGATCTGCGTTTCCTCGGGTTCTGTCTCAGCCACGGTTTCCTCAGCCGATGCCGCGGTTTCCGTTGTATCGGCTGTCGTTTCCTCGTTTGTTCCGCTGTTCGAGCAGGACGCGAAGGATGACACGGTGAGTACTGCCGCGAGAATGAGAGAAAGCATTCTTGTTTTTTTCATTGTTGATTCTCCTTTGCAAAATCAGGTTTGTGCATAACTAATAAATAGTTATGTGAAAACCGGTATAAAGTTTAATTCAGTATAGCACTTGCGATAAAAAAAGTCAACGATTAACGATAATTTGTTGATATAATAAATTCTGCTTCTTAAAAAAAACAGAAAGTGCTCGGCACTTTCTGTTTTTTTTATTTTTTCCTGTAGCCTCTGTAGCTCTTGTAGCTTTTGTAGCTGCGCCGCAGCTTTTTCTCCCTTGCGGCGGCATTAATCAGTATGTACGCAACGGAGAAGAAAATTATTCCCGCTATAGTTCCGTGAAACAGCCTGCTGTCGGTGAAATTTTTCACCCTTGCGAGGAAATACAGAAATTCGCTTCTCGTCACGCTTGAGGTCGTAATAAGCGAGCATGAGCCGAGAATCTTGTCTCCGTACAGTACCGTTATTGTTCCGACCTCCTGACCTCCCGACACGGGTGCGTCAAGCGATTCCTCGTATGTATTGTAGCTGTAGCGAATTTCCTTGTCGAGATTTATGCTCATCGGCAGATATACCGTTATATTCTGCGACGGAATCAGCGTAACATAATCGAGAGTAGACGAGAGGTTGACGGGAAGCTCACATACCATTTTGTCGTTTGACAGCACAGTTCTGTATCCGTAGGCGTCAAAAGCCCAGTCGAACATCTCTATGGCATTTTTATAGCTGTAAATTCCGCCGTCGTTTTCCTCTGCTCCGAGCACCACGGCAAGATATGTAAGACCGTTTTCGGCATCCTCCGCTATGGCGGAAATGGAGTACCCGCCCTGCGTCGTAGCGCCTGCGTTAAGACCGAGAGTGCCGGTATAATAATACCCCGCGTTGTAGTAGTTCGAGAGGAGCGAGTTTCGGTTGTATATGTTGCGGTAATCGCTGAGATTGGTTTCGGACATGACATATTTCGGAGTGGATGTCATATCTATAAGTCCCGGAATCGCGTACGCATATATTGATATAGTTGCCGTATCCTTCGCGGTGGTTACCATGGCATCGTTGTGCATTCCGGTCGGATTGGTATAATATGTGTCGTACGCACCGATTTCGGATGCCTTTTGATTCATGAGCGAGACGAATTCTTCCGTACTGCCTGCCGCGGCATGCGCGAGTATTATGGCGGCATCGTTGGCGGAATTCACAAGCATGCATGACAAAGCCTGCCGTACCGTGATTACCTCCCCAGCCTGGAAACCTATCTTATTTCCGTTTACCTCATCGAGCATCGATTGGGTTACGGTAATTTCACGGTCGAGATTGTCACCGAACACATCGAACGCCACAATGGCGGTCATTATTTTTACGGTAGAAGCAGGGTAAACTTTTGTCGATGAATTGTAATCGAGAAGTACGCAGTCGTTCTCAAAGTTATATAAATAAGCGGCTTGCGCATACTGTATTTCGGGAGGATCGTAGGAGTCGGCACCGTCGTTTGCATAAATCGGCGACAGCGTCATAATCATAAACACCGTCATGACAAGGGTTAAGCCGCGTATAATGTTATTTCTGTGTTTATTCATAGTGCAGAATTATATGATACATCCATGCCGTAGCACGGAGCGTATTTTTTAATACTTTCCTCGGCACGCACCGAATCGGACGCGATTTGCTCCCGAAGCGCGTCAACGGACGGAAAATGTATTTCTCCGCGCAGTCTCTCGCCGAAATATGTGGTTACGGGAACGGAATAAAGATTTCCCGAAAAGCCCATAATGTACGTCTCCAGAGTTATGTCGTTTTCATCCGAGTTAACTGTAGGGCGGTATCCGATATTGCATACGCCTGCGTGTGAGTGCGCGGTACCGTCCAATGTGAATCGGCTGACGGAGCTGTAAATGCCGTTCATCGGAAGAGCCTTGTGACGTACGGGACGCTGATTTACGGTAGGGAATCCGATTGTCCTGCCGAGCTCCTTGCCGTGATGCACGGTATCTGTCACCGAATACATTCGTCCGAGAAGATCGTTTGCCTCGATTATTTTTCCTTCCGATATATATCCTCGTATTGTTCGTGAGGATACCGTCATGCCGTTGTACCTGTATTCCGCCGCGACAGTGCATGATACACCCTTTTCCGAGCAGTATTTCCTCAGTTCATCGGTAGTCCATGCCGCGTCCTTTCCGAATCGGTAGTTATATCCGCATACGACACGCGATGGAGAAAGCGGCATTATATAATTGTCGAAAAATGTTTTGCCGTCCGTGCCGTGAAGCTCGTCGAAGCTGTCGATAATTACCGCGTCAACACCCGCTTCTTCGAAAAGAGCGAGCTTTTCTTCGGTCGTCGTGAGCAGAATTTCAGCTTTCGGTATAGAGGAAAACATTCTGACAACCGTAAAACAGCCGTCTCTTTTCGCCTCATCGATAAGCGTCATGTGTCCGCGATGAACTCCGTCGAAGAAGCCGAGAATCACGCTTGTTTTATTCTGTGTGGGATTAAGCTGTGACGGTACGTTTTTTGAGTAAACTTGCATTGATAATACCTGTTTAATAAATTTTCAGCGCGAATACGGGACATACCTTAGTGCAGTATCCGCATCTGACGCACCTTGAGTCATCGGGCAAGGCACGCATTTTTACCGATTTGCCATCGGCGCTTATGTTGTTTTCGGAGAGAAATTCATCGGTAAACGAAACTCCCTCTCCACTGTCATCCGGAGCGGGAACAAGTGAGAGAGCGCCGGACGCGCATCTTTTTACGCATGAGCCGCAGCCCTCGCAATAATCCTCGACATGAAGCGAACGGTGCTTTGATGACAGCTTGATTTTGTCATCCTCGGAGAAAAATCCGTGCGTGAGAAAATCGATGTTCGCGTCGACTTCTTCCCTCGACTGCATGCCTATTGCCGCCGCGCCGATAAAATTCTTCGATAGCACAAAACGAAGAGCGTCCTCGGCTGAGGACGAGAGATGCCCTCCGCCCAGAGCCTTCATTGCGTATATTCCGACTCCTATGCCGCAGAGCTCCGTGAGAGCGCGTGACATATCGCTTTCCGTTCCGTCCGCAATGCCTATTCCTTCTTTGTTGTAAAGCGGGTGACAGACATCCAGCAAGATGCCGTCTTTTTCGTAAAGCTTTATTATGCCGCGCACGAGAGCGACATGATGGGTCGACGCACCGACGGCGCGAATTATCCCCTTTTCTCTGCATTCGAGAAGGTATTCGAGAGCTTCCATATGCCCGCGCAAAGTGTCATAGCTTTCCTGCTCGTGAAGCATGAAAATGTCGATGACGTCACGGTCAAGCTCACGCCTTACCTCCTCTACCGCATCAACGGCGAGAGCGCGCGAATATGCGTAGGTCTTTGTGGAAACAAGGACCTTATCGGGGTGAGAGCACTTTTTCAGCCCCGCGCGGATTAAATCGTAGTTCTCGTAATACTGTGCCGTGTCGATTAGATTTATTCCGGAATCGAATGCGTACGCGATTATGTCGGATGCCTCGTTGCTCGGAAGATTGGCCTGCATTTTCGACACTGTGAGTGAGCCGAACGCTATTTTCGTTACATCGGGCAGGCGCGGCGAGAGCTTGGACGTCGGAAGAGTACTCAAAGTCCGAGATACTCCTTAAGCAGAGCCGCCATCAGCTCGTCTCTGTCGATACGGCGAATAAGACCTCTTGCGTTTTTGTAGTTAGTAATGTATGTCGGGTCTTCTGTAAGCACATAGCCTACAAGCTGATTTATCGGGTTGTAACCCTTTTCGCTGAGTGCGTCATATACGGTGCGGAGAAGCATTTTTCTTTCTCTGTCGCGTTCTTCCTCACGGATAGAAAAGGTTATGGTCTTGTCCATTTCGTTTTTCATAAATCAAACCTCCTTGGGTTGGGTTGCTGCTATTGTAAAATTCGGTTATACTTTATTGTTCGGCTGTACCGAAGTTTTAGACTTCGGTTAAGCTTATTATTCGGCTGAACTGAAGTTTAAAAATCAATAAATGGGATGAGCGGCGCAGATTTTTCTTACTTCGTCTCTTATGTAGTCGTGACTGTTGTCAAAGTCGCGTGCCGCAAGTCCTATGAGATGAGCGAGAGTCTTCATGTCGTTTTCATCGAGTCCGCGGCTTGTAACGGCGGGTGTGCCGATTCTTATGCCGCTTGTAATGAACGGTGACTGAGGATCGTTCGGAATGGCGTTTTTGTTTACTGTGATAAGCACATCGTCAAGACGGTGTTCGAATTCCTTGCCTGTAATATCAAACGGACGGAGGTCGCACAGCATAAGGTGGTTGTCTGTTCCGCCGGACACGAGATTGAAGCCTTCCTCGAGAAGACCGTTTGCGAGAGTCTTTGCGTTGTTTATTATTTTTTGCTGATATACCTTGAATTCGGGAGTGAGAGCCTCACCGAAGGAAACGGCTTTCGCTGCGATAATGTGCATGAGCGGTCCGCCCTGTGTTCCGGGGAAAATCGCCTTGTCTATTGCTTTTGCGTATTCCTCACGGCACATAATCATACCGCCTCTCGGGCCGCGGAGAGTCTTATGAGTGGTTGTGGTTACAACATCGGCATACGGTACGGGAGAGGGATGAAGACCCGCGGCAACAAGTCCCGCAATGTGAGCCATATCAACCATGAACAGCGCACCGTTTTCATGCGCGATTTTGCCTATGCGTTCAAAGTCGATAACACGGGGATAAGCGGACGCGCCGGCTACGATGAGCTTGGGATGGTGCTCCTTCGTCAGTCTCTCGAGCTCGTCATAATCGAGTATTCCGTTGTCGTCAACACCGTACGGAATAAAATTATAGTTTTTGCCGGACATATTTACGGGACTGCCGTGAGTCAGATGTCCGCCGCATGCCAGGCTCATGCCGAGAACCGTGTCGCCGACATTAAGCAGAGCGAAATAAACAGCCATGTTTGCCTGAGCGCCGCTGTGAGGCTGTACGTTTACATGGTCAGCACCGAACAATTTTTTCGCGCGTTCGATAGCTATGTTTTCGGCCTTGTCTACGACATAGCATCCGCCGTAATATCTTTTTGACGGATAACCCTCGGCGTATTTGTTTGTAAGCGGGCTGCCCATTGCGAGCATAACCGCTTCGGAAACAACATTCTCGGACGCTATAAGCTCCAGACCTCCGCGCTGTCTCTCGAGTTCCTCTTCGACAACCGCACCTATTTCGGGATCGTATTTTTTAAGCAGAGCTACTGATTCGTTAACTGACATGAATATTTCCTCCTGAATAATTTATCATATAAAAACATTATGCGAGTATACCATATATAATTATATCAAATCCCGATAAGGAATGCAATAAAGACATACCGAAATCTTTCATTAATAATTGATGAAAATCGACTCGTTGTTTTCACCGTGCGAAATCGATTGAAGCATTGACAGTGTATATATTTATGTGGTAAAATAACAATGGTACATTGTTGCACAGACAACAAAAAAGGTGATGATAACAATGAAAAAATATAAAAAGCTCGCAATTTTATCCGTGCTTGCCGCAGTGCTTCTCACGTCCTGCCTTCGTGAGTCCGAGTCGGTGAAGATAAATAAGGACAACGGTATTGTCAGAGATAAAACACGGATAAAAAACGAATCGGTTGAAACCGAAACAGATACGGATACCGAAAAAGCGGACGATAAAACAGAGACCGAGACAAAGAAAGGCGAGGAAACCGAATATACTCCTCCGCCGCTTGACAAAAAAGAAGAAACCGAGACGGAAAGCACGGCAAGCGTGATATCGTGGGAAGAGAAAGACGGTGTATACACATACAGCTTTCCCGAGCGTGACGACAGCGGACTCGATACACTGTCGGAAATGGATTCGACATCGACCGCGCTTTTTGACGACCAGGGAGACGATTTGACAGGCTCATGGTATTTCGGCAAAACAAATTACGATGAGTCAACGGGCGAGGTGTCGTATGTCTGGGACAGATCGCAGACGACAATAGATACCGTGAAGAAGTACGGCGGCATATATCGCGGGGACGAGACGAGGAAGGTATGCTACCTTACCTTTGACTGCGGTTATGAATACGGCCCGACGAGTGATATTCTCGATACCCTCAAAGAAAAAGATGTTGCCGCGATATTCTTCCTTACGGGTGCATATGTGAAATCCGAGGAGGATCTCGTAAGAAGAATGATTGACGAGGGACATATACTCGGCAACCATACCGTAAATCATCAGAACATGACGCAGGTAACGAAGGAAACTTTTGTAGAGGAGCTTGAGGGAGTCGAGGACTTAATCAAGGAAAGATTCCCCGATGCCCAGCCTCTGCATTACTGGAGACCTCCTATGGGGGCGTGCAACGAATGGGTGCTTAAGCTTGCCGATAAGATGGACTACCACACCGTACTTTGGTCATGGGCGTACTATGATTACGACACGGCAAATCAGGCGGAGCCGTCGGAAGCACTGGCTAAAGCGAAAAACGGACTTCATCCGGGAGTTGTGTATCTTTTCCATACGGAATCCACAACCAACGCGGCGATTCTCGGGGACCTTATCGACTGGATACGCGGTCAAGGCTACGAAATACTGCCGATATGCGATATAAACGCAGGTGAAGCGTCGGCGGATTAACTTCAGGTTAATAGTGGAATGATACCACCGCCTCCTCGAACTTGCATTTCGGTTGCCTTATGGCAAACATGCAAGTTCCGTTCTTTAGACTTAACGGCGTCGGCGGATTAACTTCAGGTTAATAGTGGAATGATACCACCGCCTCCTCGAA
>CAZWLL010000004.1:43499-51320 GCA_964634795.1 uncultured Ruminococcus sp.
TGCATTTCGGTTGCCTTATGGCAAACATGCAAGTTCCGTTCTTTAGACTTAACGGTTGAAGGTGTAGAATGAATTATTTAATAGCTATGAGCGGCGGGGTCGATTCTTCGGTTGCGCTGCATTTGACAAAGAAAAATATAGGTGCGGATGACAGCGTAATCGGTGCGACGCTCGCACTCTCCGACAAGGATTCACTCGAGTTCGCGAACGACGAAAGAAATATAGCCGACGCGCGTGCCGTGTGCGAGAACCAGGGAACGCCGCATACATCACTGTATGCATATCCCGAATTTAAAAAAGCAGTTATCGATTACTTTACCGACAGCTATCTTGCCGGCAAAACTCCGAACCCGTGTGTGATATGCAATCGTGAGATAAAATTCGGTTTGCTTTACGATTACGCCCTGTCGAGCGGATGCGAATGCATTGTAACCGGACATTATGCGAGACGTGCGGAGTATGGCGGATACACCTACATCAGGCGGGCGGCGGACTTAAGCAAGGATCAGAGCTACGTTCTCGCGATGCTGAGCCGTGAACAGATTGCCGCGGCGAGATTTCCGCTCGGAGAGTACACGAAAGCACAGGTGCGTGAAATAGCGGTCCGGCACGGTTTTGCAAACGCGCACAGGCATGATTCTCAGGATATTTGCTTTATTCCGGACGGAGATTATACGGGATTTATGAAAAAGCTCGGCATAGCTCTTCCGTCGGAAGGAAATTATCTCGATGAGGGCGGCAGGGTAATAGGAAAGCATAAGGGACACGTCAATTACACTATAGGACAGCGAAAGGGACTTGGCATATCGCTCGGAAAGCATGCGTTTGTTCTGTCAAAGGATGCCGCAAAAAATGAGGTTGTTCTCGGGGACGAGGACGGATTATTTAAAAAGAACGTATATGTCACAGGCTTGAATCTCCCATCAGACCCTCACGCTCTCGACGGAGAGGTGATAGTTGCGGCTAAAATAAGATATTCACATAAGCCGTCACGTGCGGTCTTTACGAGAACAGGTGAAAAAGAAGGCTTTCTCACGTTCGATGAGCCGCAGAGAGCACCTTCCGCGGGACAGTTCGCGGTAATATATACTCCCGATGCCGCAGACGGGGACGAGGGAGTATCATCGCTCGCGCTTGTGCTCGGCGGAGGAGAAATAATATGACGGAGTCGGAAAAGAACACGGTGAAAAAGAATATACTTATAATCGACGGTCAGGGCGGAGGCATAGGACGGCAGCTTGTGGCGGGAATAAAGGAAAAGCTTCCCGATGCATTGGTGTGCGCGGTAGGCACGAACAGTGCGGCGACGTCCGCTATGCTGAAGGCAGGAGCGGATAATGCCGCGACGGGAGAGAACGCCGTGAAAGTAGGCTGCAGACGAGCGGATATCATTGCGGGGCCTATCGGAATTGTAATCGCCGATGCGCTTCTCGGCGAAATAACACCCGACATGGCAGTTGCCATAGGACAAAGTGCCGCTAAAAAGGTGCTTATACCCGTAAACCATTGCGATAATATCGTAGTTGGGGTAAACGACCTCACGGTAGGACGCCTTGTCGATGCCGCCGTAGCCGAAATCGGTGCATTAATAAACTTTTAAATATATGAGTATTGTTTTTTCACGTTTTTGTGGTACACTATGTTGTATAAAATCATCCCCTGACAGGCAGGGGAGATTTATATAAAAAAACTACAGGAGGATATTGAAATGAAAAAAGAGAAAAGCACAATCGAAACCTTAAAGGTTGTATTTATCATTGTCGGTGCTGTTGTAAGTCTTGCTGCTCTTGCTGCTGTTGTATATACAATATTCAAAAAGTACTTCCAGGTAACATTTGAATGTGACGGCGACTGTGATGATTGCGGTGACGAATGCTTCGACGAATGCGAAAGCGATTATGAACCTATCTGCTGCTGCGATAACGAAGAAGAAACAGCAGAATCCGAAGAAACAGAAACATCCGACGAAGAATAATTCCCGAAAAAGAATTTCTTTATACCGCTGAATGGATTTAAATCTGTACTTTCCTAAAAGAATAATTCAGCAGTACAGCTTTGTCATTTGAATAGGTTTGAATTTTACGAATTGGCATGCTGCCGTGACTTGTCCTACGGCGGCATGCCTTTTCGATATTTTCACGAATTTACAGATTGATTATATTAATCGGATTTGCTATAATATAAATAAAAGAATTGAAGAAAAACGCTCGGTAAAATAATATAAAGATGAAAAAAAACAATCTTTCCCGTATTATCGCAATAGGTGTGTTCTATCTTATTATAGTGCTTGTCTATGTCGGACGTCTGCTGTACCTGCAGGTGTCGGGACAGGATTATTATACTATGTCCACGCCCGCCAAAACCTACACCCGATATGTCACGGTACAGGCACAGCGCGGTGAAATATTCGACAGGAACGGCAAAGCAATTGTAAAAAACAAATACACATACAGTCTGTCTCTGGATTATTCCACTGAGCCGAGTGAGGACAGTGAGCTCAACGATATGATACTGTATGTGACATCACTCGCGCAAAAGCACGACTGCGAGGACAGTCTTACCACGCCGAGAGAGTCGATTGTCGTTTCAGTGAGAAGCGACGGCCTCGATTTTTCGTATCCTGATGATTTTTTCGACACCGCGCGCGGAAAACGTCTTACAAAGCTTCTTGATGAGCTCGGAGTGGATGAGGATTCCGATGTGCAGAGCGATGCCGAGGCACTGCTGATATACTACGGCATTATGACGCGCGAGAAGGATGCGGAGACGAACGAGTATGTAACATACTATAATTATCCGTACGAAACCGCCGCGTATCTGTTTTCGATAAGGCTTGACATGACGCTGTCCGACCACTCATATATACAGCCGTATACATTGGCCGAAGATGTTCCGCTTTCTTACATCAGTGCGATAGAAGAAAAATACAGCAGAGGCTTTGTGGTCTCGGTTGAGGCGTCAAGAGAATACATGTACCCGGGATACGCGTCGCATATACTCGGACAGATCGGCAAAATTCAGGATAATGTGGAATACTATACAGAACGCGGATACTCACTTGACGCGGTAGTAGGCTTGTCGGGGGTAGAGGCGGCATTCGAGGAATATCTCCGCGGACAGGACGGAACGATAACGATAACCGAGGATGAATACGGCAATACCATTTCAGCCGAGCTTACCGAGGAACCCGTAGCGGGTCAGGATGTGTGGCTTACGATAGATATGGAAATGCAGGTTATAGCCGAAAACGCCCTTGCGGAGAATATCTTTAAAATAAGAGAGGAGGCGACTAAGCCTCTCACGGGTGAGGACGCATCCGCGGGAGCTATGACGGTGCTTGACGTTAAAAACGGAGAAATTCTCGCCATTGCGTCATACCCCACGTACAATCTTGCGACATATTCGGAGGATTTCGCCGTGCTGTCGCAGGATGAGAACCGCCCATATCTGAATCGCGCGCTGAACGGTACGTATGCGCCCGGCTCAACATTTAAGGTCGGTGTTGCGGTAGCGGCTTTGACCGAGGGTGTAATTACTAAGGATACCATAATCGATGCGCAGGGTCAGTATATGTACTATGCGTCATCGGGATTTATGCCGCGATGCTGGATATACCTTCTCTCTGGTCAGGTTCACGGCAAAATCAATGTCGTAGAGGCTATTCAGGAGTCCTGCAACTATTTCTTCTATGATGTCGGCAGGCAGCTCACGATTCAGAAAATGAATGAGTACGGTAAATACTACGGACTCGGCGAACACACGGGCATTGAGCTTAACGAAAAAACAGGCATACTTGCGGGTCCCGATTACAGAAATGACAACGGACTTGCGGAATGGAGCCCCGGCGACACTTTGCAGGCGGCAATAGGTCAGTCGGACAACCTTTTCACTCCTCTTCAAATTTCGTCGTATTTTGCGACTGTACTGAACAGCGGTACAAGATACGCATGCCATATTTTAAAAGAGGTGCATGACTATGCCACAGGCGAGGCGGTATACGAAAAGGAGCCCGAGGTACTCAGCAGCTTTGAGATAACCGATGAAATATTATCGGTTGTAAAAGAAGGAATGAAGGGAGTTATGGATAACGGCTCCGCGGCATCCGTCTTCTCGGGATATGAAATATCCGTCGGAGGTAAAACAGGTACGGCACAGGTATACAGCGACAAATCCGACAACGGAGTTATGGCGGCGTTCGCACCGTTTGAAAATCCCGAAATAGTTGTCACCTGCGTTATAGAGCAAGGTTCGGGAGGTACGGAGGCAGGCTACTCCGTGCGTGATGTTTTCGACTATTACTTTAAAATAGGCAAATGGGCGCCCGAGGAAGAGGAAACCGATGAGACCGATGAGTCCGATGATACGACGGATGAAATAAGCTATGAATAATAATGTAAGCGAAATAATTAAGGCACTTAAAGAACTGTATCCCGATGCTCTTTGCTCGCTGGAATACGGCAGTGACCCATGGAAGCTTCTTGTTGCGGCGAGACTTTCCGCTCAATGTACCGATGAGAGGGTTAATATAGTTTGCCGTCCGCTGTTTGAAAAATATCCCGATGTCGAAAGCATGGCGCAGGCTGATATAGAGGATGTCGAGAAAATAATTAAGCCGTGCGGACTATACCATACCAAGGCGGAGAGCATAGTAAAAGCGGCGAAGATTATCGAAAATGAGCACGGCGGAATCGTGCCCGACACAATGGATGGATTGCTGTCGCTGCCCGGGGTCGGCAGAAAAATAGCGAATCTTGTTCTGGGAGATATATACGGCATTCCGGGAATAGTCGCGGATACCCACTGCATCAGAATCAACGGAAGGCTCGGATTTTACCCGACAGCCGTAAAGGATGCTGTGAAGGCGGAAAAAGTGCTGTCGGCTGTAATTCCTCCCGAGGAGCAGACGGCATACTGTCACAGAATGGTAATGTTCGGCAGGGAATACTGTACGGCGAGAAGCCCGAGGTGCAATGTATGTCCGATAGGCATGTATTGCCCGAGCCATACCGATTCAAATGAAAGATAATTATAATAAAGAATAAAGCACGAGTGATTTTATGGGGAAAATATATTTGCCTCCGCAGGTCGGCTATGTTATTAAAAAGCTGGAGAATGCGGGATATGAGGCATACGCGGTCGGCGGCTGTGTCAGAGATCATCTGATGGGACGGCAGCCGGGAGACTACGACGTGACAACATCGGCAACGCCTGACGAAATGCTGAAGGTGTTCTCCGGTGACCGCGTTATCGAAACGGGACTTAAGCACGGTACTCTGACCGTTCTGCGTGAAGGAATGCCGATTGAAACCACGACATATCGTATTGACGGTTCATACGCCGATGGACGGCATCCCGACAAGGTGACGTTTACACCCGAGCTTCGCCTCGATTTGTGCAGGCGTGATTTTACCGTCAACGCGATGGCATATTCCGAAAACAAAGGAATTATAGATTTATTCGGCGGAAAAGAAGATTTGGAAAACCGGATTATCCGCTGTGTAGGCTCGGCTGACGAGAGATTCAACGAGGACGGACTCAGAATACTGCGTGCCATGCGGTTTGCGTCTGTACTGGATTTCGAACTTGACGGCGAATGCGAGGATTCGGTACGCCGCTTGAGACACCTGCTCGGCAGGATATCGCGTGAGCGAATATACACGGAAATGACGAAGCTGCTGTCGGGAAAGGGTGCGGGACGGATTCTCGCGTCGTTCCCTGAGGTAATATCGTTTATTTTTCCGAGTCTGACACGGGAAATGATAATTCATGCGTCAGAGGTTATCGGAAATTGTCCTTTTGACACGGAAATGCGGTATGCGGTATTGTTTTCCGAGCTCAGTGAGGGTGATGCGGCTCGCATGATCGACTCGCTGAAGCCGTCGAGAGCCGAAAAGGGTGCCGTTATGCGTTATCACAGATACAAGGACAGCTGCGATTACCTGGCGGGTGAATATGAGATGTGCAGTCTTATATCGAAGACCGACGATGATTTTATTTTGTCCCTTGCGCGAATGCAGGCAGGGTGCGGAAAGATAACAAGCGGTGAATATTTATCCGCCGAGAAAATCTATGATGCGATAAAAAAGCGGTGTGCTCCGAGGCATTTATCGGATCTTGCCGTGGACGGAAGAAAGCTGATTGAGCTCGGCTACAGCGGAGCGGACATCGGGCAGGAGCTCACGTTGCTGCTTGACGGTGTCATGCGCGGAGAAATTCAAAACACCGAAAACGAACTGATAAAAAAGGCAGAGAACGACTTAAAATTAAAATGAACACATACGAAACAAACAAGGATACGGAAAAAAAAGCGGAACGGAGAAAAGCTCCGCACGGATGTGATACATGCGTGTATTACGATATAATCGACGATGACGGAACCTGGGGCTGTGTGGTAGACATTGATGAGGATGACGCGTACAGAGAACGCGAGGACAGAAGAGCTGCGTGTCCGTATTACAAATTCTACGATGAATACAAATCCGTTCAGAAACAAAACTGATATGTAAAGGGAGAAAAAACATGAAAGCTGCGGTTCCGATAGTTTTGCCGAATGTAAACGAGAGGCGTCATGTGCACATAATAAACCCTACCGCGGGAGGAAGAAAATTTTACTCTGCGGCAGTCAATGCGATTGACAAAATCGGCGAGGAAAAAATAGAGAGCACATCGGGAGAGCATTTGCGCTCACTTGTAGCCGAGACTTTGCGGAAGGATCCGTATGCGCATGTCACGGTATACGGCGGAGACGGAAGCGTATATTATGCCGTAAACGGAATTATGGATTCGGGAAGTGCGGCTACGGCGTCCTTTTCGGTAATCCCGTGCGGCAGCGGCAACGATTTCTCAAGCTTTGCGAACGACGGAGCGGGCTTTAAAAAAGGCGAGCTGAACAGAATTGATTTGATTTCGGTAACAAGGGACGGCAGGCGAGATTATTTCGCCAACATGATGAACATCGGCTTTGACTGTGCCGTGGTAAAGGAAACATATACGCTGAAGAAAAAGCCTTTTTTGAAAGGTTCGACGGCATATATAGCGGGAGTGCTTAAGGTTTTGGCTGTAAAGAAAACGACGCCCGCGAAAATAAAGCTGAGCGGTTGTGTATCGCTTGATTCCGGAAAAGCGGTGGGAGACATTGAGGTGGAAAAGGATATCCTTCTTACGGCGTGTGCCAACGGCAGGTATTGCGGAGGCGGTTTCAACGCGGCGTCCCAGGCGAGCCTTAACGACAGGCTCATGGATGTTCTTATAGTGAATGACATATCGCGCGCGAAATTTATTTCGATGATAGGAAACTATAAAAAGGGTGACTACATAACCTCCGACGGAAAGCTGCTGAAGAGCTACGAGGGAGTTATTGACTACTGTAAATGCGAAAAGATGGAAATAACCGGGCCGGAGTTAATTTGCCTTGACGGTGAGGTAATGGAGACGGGCAGAGAAGAGCGTATCATATCCGAGGTATGTCCGGGAGCCGTATGGTTTGCGGCTGTATAATTACGATTAGCAGGTGATTCACATGGAAAAGAAGAGATTTACTAAAATAGACGAAAGCTTTGTATGCTTAAACTGCGGAAAAAAGGTAGAGCCGCTCGGCTACACGTGCCGAAATCACTGCCCGTCATGTCTTGCGTCCTTGCACCTGGATATAAATCCGGGCGACAGGGCTGCGGAATGCGGCGGAATAATGGATGCGGTGAGGGCTGAGCCCGACCCGAGAAAGGGATATGTAATCACGCACAAGTGCCGCAAATGCGGTGCGATAAGGCGGAACAAGGCAGCCGCGGACGATGACATCGACAAAATAATAAAACTGACATC
>CAZWLL010000004.1:51420-65481 GCA_964634795.1 uncultured Ruminococcus sp.
TTAGCGGAAGCGAAAAAATTAAAGAACCTCGAAAGTGTCCTTACTTTCGAGGTTCTTCTGCTTACAGAATTTTCTCCATTCCTATTTTTTGCACCTTAAGTCCGAGCTTTTCGTAAAAGCCGAGGGCTTTTTTATTGTCCGCCCACACATTCAGCGTTACGTTATAGCATCCGCTCTTTTTTGCGTAATCGAGGACGTATTCGTACAGCTTTGAGCCGATATGTTCGCCTCTGCGGTTTTCATCTACACAAAGGTCATCTATATAGAGTGTTTTGATGTTTGTCATGCTGCTGTCATCATCGAATTGTTTAAAGATGCAAAAGGCGTATCCGACCAGATTACCGTCAAGCACTGCGGCAAACACGGGACGGCTGTCGTCGTGCAGTATTTCGCCGAGCTCCGCATCGTTATATTTCTTTTTTCCTACTTTGAACAGGTCGGGACGCACATCGCTGTGCACCTTATGCACTTCATAAAGCAGTTTATCGATAGAGGGAATATCGTTCTCCGACGCGCGTCTTATTATAATTTCACTCATAGCATTCTCCTTAAAAACATGTATTAATGATAGCACAGCGAAAATTAAAATTCAAGTACACTATTGCATTTATGTGTAAATTGGTGTATAGTTAAGGTAACCAAAAAACGAAAGGATGGACAGAAAAAAATGTCTTATATCGCGAAACCTACACGTGAGCAGCTTGCCTGGTACGATATGGAGCTGGGAGTTATCATCCATTACTGCATGGAAATATACGATCCCTCCTTCACTGGCTATAAAACCGCCGCTGTTCGCGAAAGACTTGCCCCGAGCAAAATAAACCCGACAAAGCTCGATGCCGAACAATGGGTTCGTTCCGCATATGAGCTCGGCGCAAAATACGCCGTACTCGTAGCGAACCACTGCACGGGCTTCTCACTTTGGCAGACAAAGGAGAACGATTACTGCACAAGCTCCCTGAAATGGAAGGACGGAAAGGGAGACATATGCCGTGATTTTATCGAAGCCTGCAAGAAATACGGACTTAAGCCCGGTCTTTACTACAGCTGCGGCTGCAACGGCTACTATGACATCGATGACTCGAAAAAGATGGATTATCACTCCGAAAAATATCAGGATTATGTTCGCCATGTAGAGGCTCAGGTAAAGGAGCTTTGGACGGAATACGGCGAGCTGTTTGAGATTTGGTTTGACGGCGGTGTTATCTCTCCCAAGGACGGCGGACCGGATCTTGTTCCGCTTCTCGAAAAATATCAGCCGCATGCCATTTGCTTCCAGGGCCCGAAGGATTACAGCCACAACATTCGCTGGGTAGGAAACGAGGACGGACTCGCACCCGAGAACTGCTGGTCAACGACAAATGCGGGAGACGTAAACTACGACGGTACTGTTTCTCATGAGGAGGCCGGCATAGGAGCTCCCGACGGAATACATTATTGGCCTGCGGAGACGGATATGCCGAACAGAAACCACCAGGCATTCGGAGGCGGCTGGGGATGGAAAGCAGGAGAAGAAGACAAGGTATTCACGCCCGAATATCTGCTTGACTGCTACATTCGTTCGGTCGGAAGAAACTCGAATCTTCTTCTCGGAATGGCTATATCCACCGACGGAGACTTCCAGGACGAGCAGCAGTTCCGTGATTTCGGCAAGCTCATTGTCGACACCTTCGGTACACCTCTTGCGATAAGCGAAAATGTATCGGGAGATATCACGCTTACACCTCCCGCGGGAAAGAAGGCAAAGTATCTTGTAATCCGCGAGGACATTACCGACGGTCAGCACATACGCGACTTTACGGTATCCGCAGGCGGAAAACAGATATACGAAAGCCAGTGCGTAGGACACAAGAGAATCGTTCCTCTTGAAAAATACGGCTACAACGGAACGGATGCGGTAACCTTCAGTGTTAAGGAATGCGTTGACGGATATAAGCTGCGCGATGTGGCGCTGTATTGATTCGTAAACCGAATAATCTAAACTGAAAAAAGGGACTTTGAAAAGTCCCTTTTTTCAGTTATATCACTTTTAGAATTTTTTAATCCAGCGGTATCTGTTTACTTTAATTACCGCGACAATGCATTTTATAATCTGGTCTGATTTGAGTATCATAAAGATGAATATGGGGGAGAGCTCAAGCACAAACGCCGCAATGAACGAGCACGGGAGAACAATGCACCACATGAATATAATGTCATTGTAGAATACGAAGTTGGTGTCTCCTCCTCCGCGTACTATGCCCGTAAGACATGTCATTTGGTATGCGGTTCCTATAACCGTTACCGAAAGCACAGCCATAAACTGCATTGCGAGACCCTTTGTTTCTTCGGATATATCATAAAGGCTTACGATAAAGTCTCTGCACAGGAATATGGCAAGACCTGTAACGGCTCCCATTGCCAGGTATATCAGCTGCATGCGGCTGACACGGTGTTTTAATTCCTTTTTGAGTAAATCGAATGCGCTCTCCTCGTTCATTCCCGCAGTCATTGTTTTAGCCTCGCCTATTGTTTTGCCTACCATAACCGATGATGCGGTAGCCGCACCGTAAATAAATACGGACATAATCTGGAATACGGTAGAAGCGATGGAGTTTGCGGAAATTACGGGGTCTGTAAGACGTCCGAGAATTGCGGTCTGAAGAGACATCGCAACTCCCCATGACGCGCCGGAGAAGACAACGGGAAGACTTACCTTAAAGAACTTCTTCGAAATATCACCGTCGAACTTAAGAAAATCGGAAATTTTCAGCTTGAGCTTTTTGTCGAAGAACGCTATATATACAACAACAATTGCGAACTCAACGACACGGGAGACGAGAGTTGCGATTGCGGCACCGCGTATGCCCATTGCGGGAGCACCGAAGTGTCCGAATATAAATGCGTAATTAAGCACGAGGTTTACAACAAACGCCGCGCATGAATTAATGAAGCCTATAAATGCCGTTTCAACGCTTCGCAGTATGCCGAGCAGTACCTGAGTAGCGGCGAAGAACATATAAGTGAAGGCAACGATTAAGAGGTACTTTTCACCCTCGGCAATGACGTGCGGCTTATCTGTGAGCAGACCGAGTACCTGTGTCGGGAACAGCAATACCGTGAGCATCATAACACCCGATACCGCAAGTCCGAACAGCATGGAGGTAGCTCCGGCGCGTTTTATACTGTTTGTGTCGCCTTCTCCCCAGTAGCGGGAGCATATAACGACTGTTCCGTCCGATATGCTTCCGCATATGGACTGCAGTAAAAACTGTATCTGATTTACTATGAAAACACCCGAAATCGCAAGCTCAGCGGCTTCTCCGAGCTTGCCTATCATTATGTTGTCGAGCAGATTTACGCCGTATACGATAATATTCTGCGCCGCTATTGTGAGAAGAAGCTTTACCCATCTTCTCCAGAAATCACTTCTGCTCGCTTTAGACGAAAGCTCAATGGAGCAATCCATGTTTACGCACATCCTTACTGAAAATTTATTGGAGTCCTTTGATTCTCGTAATATTAATTTCTCCCTCGGGAACGGCGGAGAGATTTGAGAGACATCTTCCCGTTCCCATAGCCACGCATGACACGGCTTTGTCCGCAACTCTTGTTTTAATACCTGTAGCGTAAGCGATAAGCCTGTCAAGTCCGTAGAGCAGGCTTCCGCCTCCCGTCATGACTATACCGTTTGAGAGAATGTCGCCGATTAATTCGGGCGGAGTTCTTTCTATAACCGAGCATACCGCTTCGATTATCGACGTGATAGGCTCTTCAAGTGCATCGGGAATTTCATCCGAGTTGATGCGTACTACCCTCGGCAATCCCTGGATAAGGCATCTGCCCTTGACATCGAGCATGCGCGGTTCCTTGCGGGGCCACGCACAGCCTATTTTTATTTTAATTGCTTCAGCCGTTCTTTCGCCGATCAGCACATTGTGCTTTCGTCTGACATATCTGATTATAGCCTCGTCGAACTTGTCGCCCGCAACCTTTATGGATTCCGAAACGACTACGCCTCCGAGAGACAAAACGGCGATATCGGTGGTACCGCCTCCGATATCGACTACCATGTGTCCGTTAGGCTCAGAAATATTGATTCCCGCGCCGATAGCGGCAGCTACAGGCTCTTCTATCAGGTATGTTCTTTTTGCGCCTGCCTGAGTCGCGGCATCGACAACCGCTCTTTCCTCAACCTCGGTAATTCCCGATGGAACACAGATTATTACACGCGGCTTCAGTATCAGCGGGCCGCAGGCTTTTCTTATAAAATGCTGAATCAGCTTCAGTGTGATTTCGTATTGACTTATAACCCCGTCTCTCAGCGGTCTTATCGCGGTGATATTGCCGGGAGTGCGTCCGAGCATCATCTGAGCCTCACGTCCGACCTTTATTATTTTGTCGGTATTTTTGTCGATTGCGACAACAGACGGCTCCTTTATGACTATCCCCTTGCCCTTGACGTACACGAGAACAGTCGCCGTGCCGAGGTCTATTCCGATATCCTTGCTCATCTATATAAATTCCTGACCTTGTTCTATTCAGAGTAAATAATCGATTATAACATATCATTTTAATTATACTACACGGCAGTTTGTTTTGCAAGTATTTTACATTATTTTAAGGCGGTGCCGTATATGAGAGACCGAATTAAGCAGAGCGGTGTGCATTGCCGAAGTGCGGAAAATATGAATTTTTTTTCATGTTTTTTCCGTAAAAATTCACCATTCCGTCACGTGGAAATGTTATAATAAAACGAAATAAATTATCAGCTATCAAACGGAGGACACGGAATTGATCGAAGTAAAAAATCTCGTGAAGCGATACGGCGATTTCGAAGCGGTGCGCGGTGTCAGCTTTGAGATAAAAAAAGGAATGATTTACGGTTTTCTCGGCCCGAACGGCGCAGGCAAATCCACGACAATGAATATTATTACGGGATGTCTCGCGGCTACCGAGGGCGAGGTAACGGTTAACGGATGCGACATATATGAGGATCCGATAGGTGCTAAATCCGCTATAGGCTATCTGCCTGAGCAGCCGCCGCTGTACACGGATATGAATCCCGAGGAATATCTTTTGTTCGTCGGCGAGGCTAAGGGACTGCGCGGTGACGAGCTGTACCGTGAGGTAGACCGTGTTATCAGAAAAACAGGTCTTGATGAATACTCGACTAAGCTTATAAAGAATCTCTCCAAAGGTTATAAGCAGAGAGTCGGCATAGCACAGGCAATACTCGGAAATCCCGAGATAGTTATCCTCGATGAGCCGACTGTCGGACTTGACCCGAGACAGATTATCGAGATACGTGAGCTTATAAAGGAGCTCGGACGTGACAGCACCGTTATCCTTTCAAGCCATATACTTACGGAAATAGCCGAGGTGTGCGACTATGTTATAATTATTTCACACGGCAGAGTAGTCGCATCGGATACGCTGGAAAACCTGACAAAGAAGTACGAGGGCAAGAATTACGTTGATATCACGGCACGCGGTGACGAGGAGAGAATGAAAAAGCTGATTTCCTCTATTCGCGGAGTACTGGAAATCGAAAGTGAGGTTCATCCCGACGGAACGGTACACGCGAGAATTGCCGTGTCAAACGGAAATGATATACGAGAGGAACTGTTCTTCCGTTTTGCGGACGCGAAAATGCCGATTCTTTCAATGAATTACGAAGAGGTAACACTTGAAAAGGTATTCCTTGAATTGACAAGCGACGAAAACGCCGACAAGGATGTTCCCGTGTCACCCGAAAAAATGACACTTGAGGATGCGTTCGCCGAGAAGGCGCTGAACGATATGAAGAACCGCCGTACCGAGGAGGCAGAGAAAAAAGCCGAGGAGCCGAAAGAAGAAAACGCTCAGCCCGAGACGGATGACGATGTTGTTCCCGAAAAAGAAGACAAAAAGTCGAAAAAGCAGGATGACGACTACAAGCCGTTGTTCGGCGGTAATTGACGCGGAGGCAGTATATGAGTGCAGTATACAAAAAAGAATTAAAAAGCTATTTCACCGGAATGACGGGAGCTATATTCGTCGGCTTCATTTTGCTCATTGCGGGTATTTATACAATGGTTTATAACCTCAACGGTTTATATCCGAACTTCGAATACGTGCTATCGGGCATATCGTTTATATATCTTCTGGCAGTGCCCGTGCTTACAATGCGCTCGTTTGCCGAAGAAAAGCATTCGAAGACCGACCAGCTCCTTTATTCGCTTCCGATAAGCGTAACATCCGTAGTGCTTGCCAAGTTCTTCGCTATGCTTACCGTATTGCTTATACCGTGTGCCGTAATGTCATTCTATCCGCTCATTCTCTGTATGTTCGGTACCGTTCATCTGACAAGCGCATATGCTACGCTTCTCGCGTTTTTCCTTCTCGGAGCAACGCTCATTTCAATCGGCATGTTTATTTCCTCTCTTACAGAGAGCCAGGTAATAGCTGCCGTAATAAGTCTTCTTGTTATGATTCTTATTAACTTCATGTCGGGTTTGTCGAGCATGTATCCGACATCGGCTGCCGCTTCTCTCGCGGGATTAATCGTATTGTCCGTGATTGTCGGCATTATTGTTCAGGTGCTCATAAAGAATACCGTTATATCGAGCTGCACTTCACTTGTTCTTATAGCGGCATCGGTTCTTGTTTATCTTATCGACTCATCACTGCTTGAGGAGTTTATCCCGAACCTTCTTTCCTCACTCGCGCTTTTCGGCGGTATTTCCACATTCCAAAGCGGTATATTCGACATGACAGTCGTTGTGTTCTATATTTCCGTTTCCGCGCTTTTCGTTTACCTGACAGTACAGTCAATGGAAAAGAAACGTTGGAACTGATTTAACGATTAAGATACACTAAGTTTATGAGAGGAAAAAAATATGAATAATACCGCTGCTCCCGAGAAAAAACACGGGGTAAATAAAAAATATTTGAAAATAGGTTCGTTTTCGATAACAATGACCGCAGTTGTGATTGCGGTAGTTGTTCTGGTGAACCTGCTTGTAGGTGAGCTTCCTTCAACCTACACCAAATTCGATACGTCTTCTCTGAATTTGTATTCTATCGGAGAAGAAACCGAGGCGATTATCGAATCCGTTGAGGATGATGTCGTTTTCTATATTGTAGCTCAAAGAGGCAACGAGAACGCCACAATTCAGCAACTGCTTGACAGATATGCCGCACTGAACTCACATATCACCGTAAAGACAGCCGACCCCGTAACAAATCCTACGTTCATAGAACAGTATACATCCGCTTCGCTTTCCGAAAACTCCGTAATCGCAGTCAGCGGCAAGAGAAGCTATGCCATTGACTACAGCGAAATATACACCACAACCTATTCGGACGAGGAAATATACTACTACTATTATTACGGACAGATGCCCACAGGCACACCGTATTTCAACGGTGAGCTTTGCTTCACTACCGCTCTCGACTACGTAACACGTGACGATCTCCCGAAGGCATATCTTCTCACAGGTCACGGCGAAACAGAGCTCAGTGATACCTACGCAGGCTACTTCACATCGGAGAACATAGAAACCGAACAATTGTCGATTCTTACGCTTGATGAGCTTCCCGAGGACGCATCCGCCGTTATTATTAATGTTCCGACATCGGATATATCCGCGGCAGAGGAAGAAAAGCTCTCCGCTTACCTTGACGAGGGCGGAAATATAATTCTGATTACAGGCGCGCTTTCGTTTAATTCCGAAAGCATGCCGAATCTTGCCGCACTTGCGAAGAAGGTCGGACTCGAATCGGTTGACGGTATTGTAATCGAAACGGCACAGAACAAATACATGATGTACCAGCATTACCTTCTCCCGACTATCGGCTCAACCTCAACCGAGCCGCTGTCGCTTATGTCCGAATCAACAACATACGTAATCGCCAATGCCGCTCACGGTATCATTTCCGACGGCACGCACGATGTAAACGCATTGCTTACAACTTCATCGAGTGCGTATGTTAAGTCCAACCTCAACGCGGAGACTCTCGACAAAGAGGACGGAGATATTTCCGGTGCTGTATATATCGGCGCATCCGTGACCGATGAGGCTGACGGTACAAGATCCGACAGCTATAAGTTCGTTTGGTTCTCGTCTCCCGCTCTGACCGATGAATCGGCAGACTCATGGGTATCGGGAGGCAACTCCGGTATGTTCATGGCTGTATCGGGATGGATGTGCGAAAACAAAATCAATCTCTCCATTATGGCTAAACAGCTTCAGGTAGAGTCCTTGACCGTAACGGCGGCTCAATCCGCACTGTGGTCCATTGTCGTGATATTTATCATTCCGCTTACCGTATTTGCTATAGGCTTTGTTGTATGGTGGAAGAGAAGAAAAGCGTAAGGTGAAAAATGGCAGTAAAAACTAAGAAACACAATAAATATATTCCGCTTATCGTTCTGCTTGTCGCTCTTGTGGTATTGTTTGCCGTTTACAAAGCACTTGCCGCGTCAAACGCGCGTAAGGAAGCCGAGGAAGCGGCAGCCGAGGCGGCGGAAAACGCCGATATAATGATAGCCGAATACGACTATACTACAATGACGGCTCTCTCATATGAGAAAAAGGGAGAGGAAAAGCTCAGCTTTGCCGTATCGGGTTCATCTTGGATATATGTTCCCGATGAGCATTTCCCGCTTGACAATACCACTGTTGCAAGCATGGCTTCCGCTATAGCTCAGATAGCGGTTGAATGCACTGTCGATGAGGGTGAAGCCTCCGATTACGGACTTGACGATCCCGCGTATATAATCAATGTAAAATACTCGGACGGAGACAGTCACGAATATAAGATTGGCAATTACAACTCATTTAACTCGGCGTATTACTTTATGGCAGACGGAGAAATGTATATGGTAGCATCCGGTTTGCTTTCGTATTTCAACTACACTCTCGACGACCTCATGGCACTCGACACTGTTCCGTCATCCGAATGGAGCGATACCGCATATGTTAATTATATAACAGTGAAGGACGGAGACTCCGAAAATAAAATCGAGGATGACACGGGAAAGAGCGAGCTTGTTGATGTACTTGGTTCACTCTCTCTCAAAGACACAGTAGACTACTATACCGAGGAAGAAGAAAAAGCAAGCTACGGACTTGACGGCAGCTGCACGGTTACGGTAAACTACAAAAAGGCCAAAACCACAACCGATTCCGACGGCAACGAGTCGACAACGTATCTTGATACGAATTATGTGCTGACAATAGGCAAGACGGACAGCGGTTACTGTATTATGCCGTCAGGCTCGGATATAACGTACAGTCTGTCTGACGATGATGCAGCTGAAATTCTTTCATACCTTGACTACGTTCCGACGGAAAGCACGGACACCGATGAGACAACAAGTGTCTGAACAACAAGTGTCTGAACAACAAGTGTCTGATTTCCGAAGCTTCAGACGCAATTAAACGATTTTAAAATTAAAGGTCGCGGAAAAAACGGTACTGCCGTTTTTTCCGCGATTTTTTTGTATGGAGGTGCTTAAAAAACTAATAAATAGTTAATATTAACCTTGTCTAAGCAATGACGGCGTGAAATAAAACCGTCAGAATAAACAAAAACATATGTGAATTACTGTGTAAAAAGCGGAATATGACATATGATTGTAGATTTTTTATGTGATGTGTGTTATAATGCATACATTATAACTATGCACGGTAAATTACAAAATGAAAGGTTCAGTGTGAGGGTATGAAAACCAAATTCAAATCTTTCGTTTGCATGGCAATGGCTGCTTTGATGCTTATTCAATCCGCCGCATGCAATTCGAGGGGAGAGGATTCAACCGACGAGCAGGCGGATGAATCCGACACATATATTTCGGAGGCCGCTGTCGGAAATGAACTGAGACCCGACGGCACAATCGACGAGGACGCGAAAAAGGTTGACGGAATAGCCATCTCCTCGGCGGAAGAGCTCGCGAAAATAGGAAACGATAAGAAATATCCTCTTGACGGTGATTATGTCCTTGTTGCGGATATCGATATGTCCGAATACGGTCCATTCACACCTATCGGAGGCTGTGAAAGCGAATGCGGAATAGTGGAAGGCACAAATGTTTTCTCGGGCACATTCGACGGAAGAGGACACACCATATATGCGCTGACGATAAATGTAAACGCACAGGAACGTTCTCACATAGGACTTTTCGGTACTGTGGCATCGACAAGCGCGGATGATCCTGCCGTAATAAAGAATCTTATAATCAAGTATCCGAGCGTGAGCGGCACAATGAACGCGCCCGCCACATACGCGGTTCTGGCAGGACAGGCGGACGGTTACGTGACTATAGACAATGTAGCTTTAATAGCGGGAAGCGTTAACATAAAGGTTTCGGGAAACGGAGATAATCTCGGAGTTGGAGCGCTTATCGGTCAGTGCCGCACACAGGATTATACGGGCCTTACCAACAACGGAATATACATTACGAATATTTTCTCGAATGTCGATGTTACAGGTGAGAACAACGGCACAACCTCGTACACAAGCGGACTTATCGGACGCATAAGAGCGTCGGATTTAGGCGCACTCTCAAACTCGCTTATGTTAGGCTCTGTATATCACGGAGGCGAAAAGAGCAATTCCATAGCATCGGGTGATAAGCATGCGCTTGAGAATGTGAATGTATTTTATCGCGCAGGCTATTCCGTAGATAACAACTACAACGGAAAAACAAAGTCCAGCCGTTCACTGCTGGATGGCAAGGTTGAGTTTACATCGGATAAATGGTCGGTTGAAGTCGGAAGATATCCGATGCTTACGATGATGCTTGAAAGCAAGCTGTACACTCCTCTCGATTTTGTTGCGATAAAGCTCGCCGACGGTGACAAAGCGACAAAGGTAACATCGAACTTTACGATTCCCACAGATATTTTCGGCAGTGCACTTGAGTGGACATCGTCCGATTCCGCTATAAAAATCGATGGGGAAAACGCCGTGGTTACAAAACCCGAATCGGGAGCAAAGCGTGTTGTTCTCACCGCTACTCTTGACGGCATATCACGCAGCTTTACCTACAGCGTGGATTCGGATATAAAGGGATTTATATCGTTTGACGGAAAGAACACCTTGACCGCCATGAACTATTCCTCTGGAACGGAGTATGAGTGGACCGCAAGCGACCCGCTTACGGGAGAGGTCAGAAAGAGCGAGACCACTTCCTCGAACACATTTGTGCTTGATGAAACACTGCTTGAATCTGTTATAACATTATCGACCGGTAATGATGACGCGTCATATTTCTACTACAGCACACTGCCGTCCGTATCTATTACATCTGACACGGAATATTACGATGTATCGAAGGGCGGATATTCGGAAGCTAAAATATCGATATATTCATCGGAAGGATACACGGAGACCGCGTACAGCGGAAATACCGAGATAAAGCTGAGAGGAAACTCAACCGCATATCAATCGAAGCGTCCGTTCAAGCTGAAGCTGGCGAAAAAGGTTGATTTGTTCGGAATGGGTGAGAGCAAGCACTGGGTTCTTTTGGCGAACGCTTATGACAGAACTAACCTCAGAAACAAGGTTTCATATGATTTCAGCGGAGCGCTCGGACTGCCGTACTGTGAATCGATACTTGTGAATGTAATGTACAACGGTGTTTACTACGGCTTGTACGAGCTGAGTGAGAATATCCGAGTGGACGAGGGCAGAGTCGAGATTTACAACTGGGAGGATACCGCGGAAGAGGTTGCGAAGGCAATAGCGAAGGCGGAATCATTATCCGACAGTGAACGTGATTCGCTTGAAGCTAAAATGTGCAATAATCTGTCGTGGGTAACGAGCGGCAAGTTCGGAGATTACACAATATCGGATTATTATGACACATCATCGTTTGATATAAGCGGCGGATATCTGATAGAAAACGACTCTTATTATGACGAGGTATCGAAGTTTACCACAAAGAATCTGATGAAGCTCATGATAAAGAGTCCCGAGTATTTATCATCGAACAGCGATATGATGGACTACTTGAAGGATTATATTCAAACAATGGAGAATGCGATATACTCTCCGAACAGACTTAATTCCGAAGGAAAGACATACAGCGAATACATGGATGTGGATTCGTTTATTAACTTCTGGATGGTAAATCAGATTTGGAAGAACGTAGAGCTTCTCTTCAAGAGCTGTTATATGTATAAGGATGTCGGCGGAAAGCTGTATTTCGGCCCCGTATGGGATATGGACTGGACAAGCGGCAACCATGTAAACCTTCACGGAGATGGCGGAAAATACAACACATGGTGGCACAGTGAAAGCCAGGACCGTGAATACTGGTATCGCGCGCTGTACAATGATCCTAACTTCATTCTCGAGCTTTGGGAAAGATGGCAGGAGATAGGCGGAGACATTGACAACATGCTCGCGGAGTTTGATACGCTCAGCGAGGAGATTAAGGCATCCGCTGAAATCGACAACAGTCTCTGGTATTACGACATGTCGTACGCTCAGGAGATTAAGCAGCTCGACAAGTGGCTCAATAACAGACTTAAGTGGATGAACGAGCAATTCGAAACACCGGACTCTCTTATTTCATCGTTCGGTTATTTCAGCGAAAGCAAGAATATTATTCTCAAGAAAGCGGAGCTTTCGGGAGATGAGCTTGTACTTACCGTTAAGCTGAACAGTAAATTCTCGAAATGCGAGGTTATGTTAAACGGTGAGGTACTGGGGGATTACACGCTGAGCAGTGACGGAACAATCAGCATACCCGCTGAAAAGCTCAGAGAAGCCGGAAAATATAATGCGATAGAGGTTATAGTGAAAACGGATGACGGAAGCTACAGCTACATACGCAAGAGAGAGGGACAGAACGGTTCCTCTGCGGTTGACGCGGACTATATTTTCTACATGACGGAGAACTGAGCGGCGAGTGGGGATAGACCTTAGCCGTGTAGTGGAGAGATACACCCCACTCCCGAGAATTTCCATGACTGGAAATTCTCCGTTCTTTAGGCTTAGAGTTGAGTGGGGATAAACTTCAGCCGAATAGTGGAGACAACCACCCCACTCCTGAACTTGCACTTCCACAAACATCGAAGATGTTTGTGGATTGCCATGCGGCAAACGTGCAAGTTCCGTACATTAGGCTTAGAGTTGAGTGGGGATAATCCTCAGTTGAGCAGTGGAGACAACCACCCCACTCATTAGGCTTATCGTCCGGAAACATTAATAACTAAAAAAAGCGTCTGTGTGAGAAGAAATCACACAGACGTTTTTGATTATTACATAGCTTTTAAGAATGCGAGTATTTTTTCGGTAAGTATAACATGTCCGGCATCGTTCGGGTGGAGTCCGTCGGGGCAGTAACGCTCACGGATAACATCGACCTTAGGCTGAATTCCGCTTACGGCGTAAAGGTCAAGCACGGGGAGTGAGTAGTACTCTGCGACCTCACGGATTATTTCCACATAGGTTTTCAGAGGAGCCACATTATATGCCTTATATCCGTCGCCCTTCATGCTGTCCTCGTTGAGGCGGTGCAGGGGAGTCATAATAAATATAGGTTTGCCGGGGAAGCGTTCGATAAGGCGGTTCATAAGGTAATGGCAAGCTCCGTAGAATGTATACACTGTACGGTCACCGAATGTACCGAGGGGTGCATCGCCATGACCGAAGTCATTTGTTCCGCCGAAGACACCGATTATATCGGAGTCCTCGTCGAGCTGCTCGACTCTTGCGCAGAAGTCGAGATCCCAGTTTGCGTTATCGGAAGGCTTTGTCTGTCTTGCGATACGTGTACCTCCGATTCCGTAGTTTTTAGATTCTCTGAAGCCGCCGTCTTTTCCCACGAGGGTTACGAAGTGATGTTCAACGCCGCTTGTACCGCAGCCTTCTGTGATACTGTCGCCGAGAAAGACGATCTTTTTTCCTGCAAGTTCCATAAAATAACCAGCTTTCGTATTAATTTATATCAGCGGATTAAATTTTAACACAATATATATAGGTTTGTCAAGCGTCGCGGGATAATGTTTAACCGAATAGGAGAGAGATAAACCCGCTCCCCGAGTTTGCTCTTTTTCAAACGTCAGAGACGTTTGAAAATTGCCA
>CAZWLL010000005.1:0-6403 GCA_964634795.1 uncultured Ruminococcus sp.
AACTCAAAAGAATTATTGCGGCTTTATTTGCTACTGCGCTTCTTCTTGCACCTGTTGGTGCGTCTGAATCACGAGCTTCAATTTGTCCTAATTGCAATAGACCTTCAACTTGGAGTCTTGATTGCGGTGGGGTTAATGCTTCACAAGATGAAATTGTTCATTGCACTTCTCATGGAAGAAATTCTAACGGAACGTATAAATGTAAATTAACAAAACGTTATGGTTATACTAATCTAGTATGCTCGAACTGCGGAACACATAATTTCGACATACATCTTTGTCAAGAAAAGCATTCTATTGACGGAATAAGCTTGGATGTATGTTCCTACGGTGGTTATCCCGGATAAATAAGTAAGGTATAGAGGGCTATTTGAAATATTGAATATCGGATGTCATTGAAAATTGACATCCGATATTCTCATTAAGGAGTTTAAATATGAAAAAAATTTATCTGTCAACTTTGTTAATCTTTATACTTGCTGTTGCATGCGGATGTGCAATAAACAATGAATCGGGAAGCGGTATGAGTAAATATAAATCCGATGCGGTTGCGGAAGGTGTATATTGTTTTGAGGACAGCACGATTGGAGTTTATCCATATGATAACAAGTTTTACCAATTAAATTATGTTGACGAAAACAGAGATATAGGTTACTACGAACCCGAAACCATGGAATACCATTATTTGTGTACTATTGAAAATGATGTATTGAATGATATATACATCAATGATACCGGAATATATGTTGCAGGCGAGCATGTAGTATATGAAGTCGACTTTAAAGGAAATATAAAAGAAAAAATAGAACTGCCCGACCTTGGCGCGTTTGACAGCATGTATAGATTAGCGGTAAATGAAAAATACACGGCTGTTTCTTGCTTTTATTACTTGGAGAACGCCAGGGACTGGGATAATGTGATTTATGTTATTGATAATACTACAAATGAAATCACTCAGTATGATTATAAGAAATTGAAGGAAGGCGACACACTCGAAAATATTCTGCCAACGAATGAAGAAAATAAGTTTATTTTAGTCGGTAACTATCAGGTATATTCGTTTGATGCGACAGACGGAAAAACCGAGCTGTTATATGACGGAGTAAACTCGAATAGAATAGACTATTCTCCGACGGAAAACTGTTTGTATTTTATAGATCAAAGGATGGTGTCAGGCGAAAGAAAGATGGGTAAAATTCAACTGCCTGACGGAGACATTACGATTGCACGAAACACTGAGCTTGAATATATCTATCGAAAAATCAAATCAGCTGTCAACAGAGAAGTCAATATGATAGAATTCGGGGATATATACTACACCGAAAGCGGATATATGCTGTGGGATCAGTACAATCAAGTTATGTTTGTCAAACCCGAAAAGGTAAACGATACGGGTGAGGAAATCACGGTTGTTTACAGATATGCTCCGTCGACTACTGTTCAATTACAGTCAAATTATGAGACTGAATTCGGCTGGATGAACGGAATGATGGCACGCATGAACACACAGTTTGAAGAAGAAAACAAGATAGTGGTTAACGCGAAAGGTTATGCTTACGACAAATTTGTCGAAAACCTGCGCGTAAAACTTCTTGCGGGAGATGACGACTACGATGTTGTAATGCTCGAGCACGCGGATGAGCTTCTCGCGTCAATTCTGAACTACGGCTTGTACCTGCCGCTTGAGACATACGACAGCATATCAAGCGGATTTGACAAGTATTATGACGGAGTTCGTGACGTTATGACGTATGACGGACATATATTCGGTATACCGTACTATCTTGCGGCTAACGGATATGTATCGGAAGACGACACACTCGAAAAACTCGGTACGGATTATACTCTCGATGATTTCTGGAATCTGTGCGAAGAGTTCGGAAGTCAGCAAATTCTGAATTCAAACAATCTGACAAATCATGAGACGTTTTACTCAATAATCAGCTCGATTATCGAAGACGGTATGAGAAAGGGTGAGATATCACGTGACGCGATACTCGATTGCATAGAAAGCTACTCTGAATATTATAAAGCGGGAGCTCTTGTTACGGGAAACGGACCGTTTAGTATAATTAACGGAGTCGGCGGTAATTATGAATCGAGATTTAATGAAAAACAATATAAAACATTGCGCTCACTGCCTTCATATGACGGTAAAAATTATATTGACATAAAGAGTATGGCATACATTAATTCAAAGACGAAGAATGCCGACCTTGCGGCGGAGTATATGTCTATTATGGTGTCTGACGATTATTTGCCGTGGTGTAATCAGTTTGATAAATCGTATCTTGCGAAGGATGCGGATTCGTACTTTACTCTCACTTTAGGAGAAAATCCATTGGAAACCGAATACAAAAAGATAAAAATACCCGCAGCTGAGGATGTATACATGAACGGAATAAGCAGATTCCTTGTTGAAAACGGAAACGAGTTTTTCAAAAACGCCGCTCCGAGACTGTATACCTATAACCTTGAGGAGATAATTACCGAGGTGTACAACGGTGTAAAGAACGGTACTATGACGGCTGAAGATGCCGCGGACAAGATTTACTCCGAAGCATCGTATCAGCTTATGGAATAAAACGGAGGCTGTATGAAAAAACGAACGGATATACTGCTGCTCATGCCTTCTTTGGCCGGATTTGTCGTATTTTTTATAGTCCCTTTTATCTATACATTTTATTATGCATTTACCGAAAACGCTTTTACGGGAAAATTCGTCGGATTTGATAATTTTATTAATCTTTTCCGCAACGAGTATTTTCGGCTTGCAATGAAAAATACACTTTGTTTTACTGCGCTTGCTATTCCGCTTACCATGCTGATATCAACCATGATTGCGTTAGCTCTCGCGAAGTTTGCCGCAAAGCTTCCGTTTGTGAAATCAGCGTTTTTTCTGCCGATTATACTTCCGTCAGCGGTGATAGTGATATTATGGAATGCGTACTTCACTTCTGTTCCGCCGTTTACATCACTTTTGCTTATATTTCTCTGGAAATACGGCGGTATTAATGTGATGCTCATTATTACGGCTTTATCGGGTATGAACAAAGAAATGCTTGACGCGGCACGTATAGACGGAGCGGGATATTTGCGTACGGTGTTTGGTGTGATTATTCCGAACATTATGCCCGGCTTATTCTTCACTCTGGTTATCTCAATTGTAAACTCGTTTAAGATTTTCCGTGAGTCATATCTGCTGTACGGCGATTACCCAGACCAAAGTATTTATATGCTTCAAAATTATCTTAATAATCATTTTACGAAGCTTAATTATCAGAATATCAGTACAGCGGCTATTATTTTCGCGGTAATGGTTTACACAATTGTAGCGGTGATTTTCGCTGCCGAGAAGAAATGGAGCGAATCGATATGGTAAAGAGAAAAGCTGCGGATGTTCTGCCGACAGTGATACTTTTCATTCTCGCCTTAGCCGTCGCAGCGCCTGTTGTTGTAATCATCGTTCTTTCGCTCAGTGACGGTGTGGGTATATATGCGGATTTTTTCGTATGGAATCCGCGATATGTGAACGCTCTGTCAAACTCATTGATTATATCATTCAGTGTATCCTTCGGTACGATTATCGTTTCGGTGCTTGCCGCGTATGTATTCGCCAAGGTAAAATTCAAAGGAAGAGATGTGCTGTTTTACCTGTACATTATTGTTATGATGATGCCGTTCCAGGTTACGGTACTGCCGCAATACATTGTGTCGAGAAAGCTCGATATCTATGACTCTTACTTTGCGTTGATATTACCGGGGATATTCGCACCGTTTGCTGTGTTTCTGCTGACTCAAATAATGAAATCACTTCCCGATGAAATGATTGAGGCGGCAAGACTCGATACATCATCGACTATTAGGATAATCGCGAGTATTATTGTGCCGTCGATAAAAAACGGTATCATTTGCGCATGGGCCATAACATTTACCGAGCAATGGAATCTTGTTGCCGAGCCTCTGATTTTAATCGAATCCGAGGAGCGGCTTCCGCTGTCGGTGATGCTCAACGAAATCGAAACAGGCGATATACTCGGTTTTGCCGCCGTTGCGGTGTTTGCTTGTCTTCCGTTTTTAATATATACGTTTTTCGAATCCGAAATAATAGAAGGATTGGAGGCGTACAGATTAAAATGAAGCGTATTATATCGGTGTTTCTTATTGTGCTGTATTGTGCGGTAGTTACGGTATTCGATAGGTACGGAGCCGCAATCAGAGAAGGCTTGGCTCCGCATGTTAAAGTTGTCTCGATGAATATTCAGGTATACCTTGAGGTACCAAGCGAAGCGGTGCATACGGATGGGACCGGTCAAAGCTATGTGTATTTCGCGTTTGAAAGCGACAGGTATCCCGAGCAGGCGTATGAAGCAGAGCGCAATAATTGTACTGTATATGACTCGAATGACGACAGCAGCACGATAATTCTTGAAGACTTCTTTATTTCCGGAAAGCTTCTGATAATATCATCGGATAAAGAAATAATCGAAGGACGGCGTGTAATCGTCTCATATTAACAAAGAAGCAAAAACCTCGGCAGCTTGAAATGTACCTTAATACCGATACGGTAGTCGGAAACATATTACGGCTGTCGAGGTCTTTTTAGTGCATAAAACTGCGGAATGGCGGCTTTAATATTATATTTACAAAAAATCCATTGTAAAGAATACGAAATAAATGTAATATAATATACTGATATTATATTGTTTTTTCGGTGTGAGGAGCTATGTTTGGATATGTAAAACCATATGTACCTGAACTGAAGGTGTCTGAATACGAAAAATACCGTGCCGCATACTGCGGATTGTGCAGATCCATCGGACAGGTGACGGGACAGCTGTCACGCCTTACGCTGTCATATGATCTTGTCTTTCTGGCGGCGGTAAGAATGGTACTCGAGGGGATAAATCCCGAGTTTAAACCGATGTATTGTTTGGTACACCCGATGAAAAAAAGGCTTGTTATGACCGAAAACTCAGCGCTTACTTATGCGGTACAGATATCGGCTGTTTTAGCGGATGAGAAAAACCGCGATGATTTGAACGACGAGCATGGTATTGACAAAATCAAATCGTCCGCTGTATATCCTATGCTGTCCGCATTTGCGAAAACCGCCGAGAAAGATTTACCGGCAGACTGCAGGCAAACCGTACGTGAAAAGCTTGAAAAGCTGAATGAGTTGGAAAAGCAAGGCAGCACATCGCTTAACGATACCGCGGATGCATTCGGTGAGGTGCTTAGGTATGTTTTTTCATTAGGACTCACAGGCGAAAAAGCCGAAATCGCGGGAATTATAGGATACAATACCGGAAGATTCGCGTATATATGCGATGCCGCAGATGACATGACGGATGACATTAAAAAACACAGATATAATCCTATTGCCGAAGGCTGGGGTGAATTGGCTCTGACGGACGGAAAAATGTCGCCGATGGTGAAAGAAGCGATTATGATTTCAACACCGATAGAACTCGAAAAACTCGGTGATGAAACAGACAAGCTTGATAACAACAATATAATGACGCCGATTATAAAAAATACGGTATATCTCGGAATGCTTAAATCGTTAGAGCATGCCGTGGAAGACAAGAAAAAGAATACCGAAAAACAAATGGAGAACGATTACTGATGAAAGATCCATACGATGTGCTTGGAGTATCACGAAGCGCATCCGATGATGAAATAAAAAAAACATATCATAAGCTTGCGAGGAAATACCACCCCGATAATTTCGCGGGGTCCGGAGGTGCCGCAGCCGAAGGCGCTGAAGAAAAAATGAAGGAAATAAACGAGGCTTATGATTTAATTCAGAAAGAGCGTTCTGGCAAAACAAACGGTAACGGATACGGCAGTACATATTCCGGCAATGAATACAATACGTACAGTACATCCGGTACGACATCGTTTTATCAGGTGCGCTGCCTGATAAATGAAGGAAAATATTCCGATGCCGAGTTGATTATCGACTCGACTCCCGCAGGGGACAGAGGTGCCGAATGGAGCTTTCTTAAAGGATACCTGCTTTTTCAAAGAGGTTATTATCACGATGCGGCACGGTATATTGAAACAGCGTGCTATCTCGATCCGCAAAACGCGGAATACAGAAAGGCTAAAAACAGCATGAGTTCGCGCTCCAACGGATATGGCAATGTTTATAAGCAGACAAGCGGATCTGATTGTGATGTTTGCAGTGCGTGCTCCACACTTATTTGCTGTGATACATGCTGTGAATGCTTCGGTGGGGATTTGATTTCGTGCTGTTAAGGCGGATATATTTTAGCGAAATAGTATAGAAACCCGCCGCCTTAACGAATTTATCCGTAAACGGATAAATTCCGAAAGTGAGGCTAATAATAAAATGGCGGATAAAATTCAGCGTAGCAGTACCGAAAACCGCCGCCTT
>CAZWLL010000005.1:6503-19541 GCA_964634795.1 uncultured Ruminococcus sp.
TAATAATAAAATGGCGGATAAAATTCAGCGTAGCAGTACCGAAAACCGCCGCCTTAACGAATTTATCCGTTTGCGAATCCATTTTATGAGGATATATTATGAAAAGTAAAAGCATTACAAGAAAACTTACTTTGTGCGGTATTTTCGCCGCACTGTGTATGGTTTTCCTTTATATAGGCGGATTCACAGTGGCGGATCTCTCACTGCTTGTGGTATGTGCCATTATGACGATGGTTGTGCTTGTCGAAACAGATGAAAAGTACGCATGGCTTTATGTAGGTGTAACGTCTACACTTGCGCTGATACTGCTGCCGTCAAAATTATATGCGCTTGAATATATTACCGTTGCGGCTGTATATCCGATATTGAAAATGCATTTTGAGAGAATGCGTTCGCTGTTTGCTTGGCTAGTTAAGATATCTTGCCTTGACTGCATGCTGCTTGTGCTTGTAGTACTCGGACAGTACGTATTTCTTGTAGGAGATGAGTTTTTCTCCCTCTCGGTTATCACTATAGTGGTGGGAACTCTGTTCTTTATTTTGTATGACTTTTGCCTCAGCGCATGCATTACATTTTATATGGTGAAAATACGCAAGAAATTTGCCAATAACAAGAAATAAATGTTCAAAAATAACAAAAATCGCTTCGTTTCGTTGACAACGGAGCGTTTTTTATAGTATAATGTAAAGTAGGTAAATTTGATTTAAATTCTTCTCGGGAATGTATTGACTCGGGAGCTATATATCGGAGTTTATAATGCAAAAAAGTATGACCGCATTCGGACGATCGCGCAGAGTTTCATCTGACGGAGCGCTCGATATAACAGCAGAAATAAAAAGTGTGAATTCAAGATATCTTGATTGTAATGTAAAGCTTTCGCGCGCATATTCTTCACTCGAAGAAAAGGTAAAAGCATATCTGACGAGTTCCGGTATTACAAGAGGCAAGGTCGAAGTGTATATCGGTGTGGATGTGCTTGAGAATCGCGGTGAAACCGTCGTTCTCGATAAGGCAGCCGCGGCTTCTTACATCAATGCGTTAAAAGAGCTGAGGGATGAATTCGGACTTACGGATGATATAACCACTATGAAGGTTGCGGAAAACCGCGACATTTTTACCACAAGACATGCAGATGACGATATGGATTCCGATTGGGAAGAAATCAAGTCCGTGCTTGCCGATGCCGTAAAGGAATTTATTGCAATGAGAACTTCGGAAGGAGAACGTCTTTGCACCGATGTACTGAAGAAAGCGGAAATTATCAAGGCTTCTGCCGCGAAGATAAAAGAACTTTCCGAAAGTGATATAAAGAGTTATCCCGCAAAGCTCGAGCAGAGAATAAAACAGCTTCTGACTGATTTCGATGTCGAAACCACCGAACAGCGCATTCTTACTGAAGCGGCGATATTTGCCGATAAAGCGGCGATTGACGAGGAGCTTGTCAGACTTGATTCGCATTTTAAAGCATTGGACGAAATAATTTATTCCGATGAGACGTCGGGAAGAAAGCTTGATTTCCTCGTTCAGGAAATCAACAGGGAAATCAATACAATAGGTTCCAAAGCGGGAAACCTGGAGATTGCGCACCTTGTGGTCGAAATGAAAACCGAGCTTGAGAAAATACGCGAACAAATACAGAATATTGAGTAACGGAGGTGCGACGTGAGATTTGTTAATGTCGGATTCAATAATATTATCAACGCAGATCGAACCGTAGCTGTTGTCGCGTCCGATTCCGCTCCCGCTAAAAGAATGATACAGGAAGCGAAGGACAGCGGCAGAGCTATAGATTGTACCTGCGGAAAGAAAACTCAAAGCATTATCATAATGGATTCGGATCATATTATTTTATGCGCGCTTCATAACGAAACAATGCTCAAGAGATTAGGCGGAGCGGCGGATGATGAGGAGGAGTCATATGAATAAGGGAAAGGTTATTGTTATCTCCGGACCTTCGGGCAGCGGCAAGGGAACTGTTGTGGAACAGCTTCGAAAAGTTTATCCCAATGCGGGGGTTTCGATTTCCGCTACAACCAGAGGAAAACGTGATTATGAAACCGACGGTGTACATTATCATTATAAATCACGTGAGGAGTTTGAGCGTCTTCTCGAAAACGGTGAAATTTTAGAGCACACAACATATAACGGCAATTATTACGGAACACTTCGTTCGGAGGCGGAAAGAATCGTTAACTCCGGAAAAGACCTCATACTTGAAATAGAGGTAAACGGAGCGGGACAAATCAAAAAGCTGCTCGGAGACGAATGTACCGCTATAATGCTTGTGGCTCCGGATGCCGCAGAGCTTGAAAGAAGGCTCAGAGGACGGAAGACCGATACCGAGGAGGCGATTCTCGCAAGACTCGCCAGAGCAAGAGAGGAATTAAAGCTTGCCTCCATGTACGATTATATCGTAGTCAACGAAACCGATAAAATCGACGAGTGTGCCGATAATATTGTGGCTATAATCAAAGCCGAGCATCAGAAATACGCCAATCGCAAGGATTATATAGATCACTATTTCGATTGAAAATCAAGAAAACGCCGAATTCTATTAATTCGGGACATGTTAAAACAACATTATAAAAAATATTTAGTTATACATATATGGAAAGGGCAAATCATGATATATCCTTCAGTAAACGAACTTTTAAAGAACTGCGAAATTAACCGCTATGAACTTGTTACAGCTACATCGAAATGCGCGAGAATTATAACGGATGAATATGTTAAGCAGAGAGAATATGCGGAAAAGCTTACACGCGGTAAAGATTCAGCCGATAAAAAGGTTAATCTCAGCGGTATGATCAAGCGTGAATATCGCGATGATAAGGCCGTAAAGACTGCTATAAACGGTTTGTACAGCGGTGAATTTAAAATTATCGAACCCGACGGCAAGGTAGTAATGCTCGGCGGACACAAGCCCGACGAAAACAGAGCGGAAGAAGATGCCGCAAACGAAGCCGAAAACGAGCACGAGCTCAACGAAGACCTCGTTATGTAAGGTGCCGCTTAATATAAACTTCAACTGTTTACTATAACGATATTTTAAAGCTGTAAGGGGGAGATGCGATGGCAGGAGAAGCAAAGGTGTATATTTTCGATATTCCGTATCATGCGGATATTGCATATTCATACTATATTCCCGACTCACTTGCCGCTCAAGCATGTCCCGGTTCGGTTGTAGAGGTACCGTTCGGACGAGGAAACAGAAGAATGACGGGTATTATCGAAGAGGTAGTATCCGCAGATGTGCCGATGAGCACAAAGCCGATTACGTCCGTGTTAAGTACATACCCGATATTAAGTGATGAACAGCTTGGCTTGTGCCGTTTCGTGAAGGAGTATACCCTGTGTACATTCAGTGAGGCGCTTAAGGTGCTGATACCGTCAGCGGCAATTTCAAGAGTTATCACATATTACAGACCTGTTTCCGATAAGGTTAATGCACCGTATACGGCGTCAATGACCGAAAGAGCACGGCGAGTACTTGACATAGTAAAAGATAAAACTCGTTTTTCAAGCCAAACTATTCAGTCGGAGCTTGACTTTGATGTATCCGGAACGGTAAGTCAGCTTGAAAAACAGGGATATATCGAAAAGATAACGGAAATTAAAGGTGAAGCGGCAATCAAGAAAAAGCTGATATATTCTCTTGCGGATGAAATATCAACGGATTCGGATGATATAGCTGCTCAGGCAAAGAAAATTCGCGGAGTAAACCGTCAGAAGGTATTTGCATATATCGCCGAGAACAGTCCTGTGTCTCTGAATGAAATTTCGGAGTCATTGGAAATGAAAACGGCAGCGGTTAAATCAGCGGCTGAATTTCTCGAGGGTGAGAAGCTAATATGTTCCTGCGAGGAAGACGAGTACAGAAATCATTACACCGCCGATGCGATGTGTGCCAAAACCGAGTGTGACTCTGCAAAACCGATACTCAATGCCGAGCAGGAAAACGCAGCTCAAAGAATTATCGGTTTGTGTGATGCGGGCCAGCCTGCCGCGGCGCTTCTCCATGGTGTAACAGGTTCGGGCAAGACATCCGTGATTATGGCTGTTATCGATCATGTGCTCGAGAGCGGACGAGGCGTCATCATGATGGTGCCGGAGATAGCGCTTACTCCTCAGACGGTCGGAATATTCACACAAAGATACGGAGATAACATCGCGGTAATACATTCGGGTTTGACGTCCGGTGAACGATATGACGCATGGCGAAGAATTAAAGACGGACTTGCAAAAGTAGTCATCGGAACACGTTCGGCGGTATTTGCGCCGCTTGAAAATATAGGACTTATCGTTATCGATGAGGAGCATGAGTATTCGTATAAATCCGATACAAATCCTAAATATAAGGCTCACGACATTGCGAGAAAACGCTGCGGAGATCACAATGCCGTTATGCTTTTATCATCCGCAACTCCCTCCGTTACCAGCTATTACAAAGCTGAAACGGGGGTATACACACTGATTGAACTGAAGGAAAGATACGGCAAAATGCCTCTTCCCGCAGTAGATATTGTGGATATGCGAGGCGAGAGTGCAAGCGGCAACATTTCACCGATAAGCTCAGTGCTTGAAAAAAGACTGCGTGAGGATAAGGCTGCAGGGAACCAATCGATATTATTTTTAAACCGACGCGGGTATAATAATTATGTCTCATGCCGCAGCTGCGGCAAAAGCATAAAATGTCCGAATTGCTCGGTAACACTTACGTATCACACTAAAAGCAAGCATAAGCTCCCTGATGCTCAGGGAGAAGAGTATGAGAAAAGCCGCAGAGAGGGCGGATATCTTATTTGCCATATATGCGGTTATAAATGTTCCGTTCCCGAGAAGTGCCCGGAGTGCGGAAAAAATCATTTTCTTTTCATGGGTTACGGGACTCAGAAAGCCGAGGATGATATTGCGTCAATGTTTCCCGACTTGAGAATTTTGCGAATGGATTATGACACCACGCAGGCAAGATATTCACATGAGGAAATTCTCGACAAGTTTAGAAACGGTAAAGCTGATGTGCTTCTCGGCACTCAGATGGTTACAAAAGGGCATGATTTTCCCAGAGTAGCTACGGTAGGAGTATTAAATGCCGATAACTCCCTGGCACTTGATGATTACAGAGCAGGCGAGCGCACGTTTGCAATGCTTACACAGGTTATAGGAAGAGCCGGACGAGGCAATGTCCCGGGGAAAGCTATAATTCAAACATATAATCCGGATAACGATGTAATTTTAAAAGCGGCAGAGCAGGATTATCTGAGCTTTTATAAAAGTGAAATAAGACTGCGAAAAGCATTGTGTTTTCCGCCGTTTTGCGATATTGCGGTAATAACACTTTCATCAATTGACGAGGGTTATCTCGGAATGATGACGAATCTGATGAACGACAGAATAAAAGAGCATGTGAGAGAGGATTATCAGGATATTCCCATGATGCTCTTCGGCCCGTTTGAGGCTCCGCTTTATCGTGTGCAAAATATGTACCGAATGCGCTTTGTGATTAAATGCCGACTTAACAAAAGGATGCGTGAGTTTATTTCAGACCTTGTATGTGAATTTTCACGTCTGTCGCAGAGCGGACTGAATAAGAAATTCCCATCTGTCAAATCAAATGCGAGAATAACAGTGACAGCGGATTTGAATCCGAGCACTGTATAAATAATAAAACAGCAGTATAACGATAGTTCAATATAATAATTTTACAGAGGTATAATGATGGCAATATTAAATATAGTAAAAGAAGGCGACGAAACTCTAAGAAAGATATGCCGCCCCGTAACTGAGATTACACCGAGAATAATCAGACTGCTTGACGATATGAAGGAAACACTCGAGGACGCCAACGGAGTCGGACTTGCCGCTCCGCAGGTCGGAATTCTTCGCCGTATATGCGTAGTAGACAATGGTGAGGAAATGCTTGAGCTTATTAATCCGAAAATAATATATGAGAACGGTGAACAGGAAGCCGTAGAAGGCTGCCTTTCCATACCCGATGTTTGGGGATATACCCATCGTCCCGAAAAGGTTATAGTTAAAGCATTGAACCGCAAGGGCGAGGAATTCACAGCTGAAGGGGAAGGTATTGTCGCAAGGTGTTTTTGCCATGAGATAGACCATCTTGACGGAAAGCTGTTTACCGACAAGGCAATACATATACTTACACCCGATGAAGTTGATGAAATGATGGGAGACAAATAATAAAGGAGATAAGAATTGAGAATAGTTTTTATGGGAACACCGGAGCTTGCCGCTGTATGCCTTGAGGCTGTATACAATAAAAACGGCACTGAGGTAGCAGGTGTCCTTACTCAACCCGATAAGCCGAAGGGCCGCGGTATGAAGCTTGTTCCGTCTCCTGTTAAGGTTTTCGCTCAGGAGCATAATATACCGGTATATCAGCCTCAAACCTTAAAAGACGGTGCGTTCGAGGAAGAGCTTAAAAAGCTTAATCCCGATATGATAATTGTGGCGGCTTACGGTAAAATACTTCCGAAATATGTGCTTGATTATCCGAAGTACGGATGCGTTAATGCACACGGCTCCATACTGCCGAAGTACAGAGGAGCATCGCCTATTCAAAGAGCTATAATCGACGGCGAAAAGGTTACGGGAATAACCGCTATGTACATGTCGGAAGGACTGGACACAGGCGATATTATTAAGGTATATCCTTGTGAAATTAAACCGGATGACAATTTCGGTACTCTCCACGATAAGCTTGCTCTTATAGCGGGAGAAGCAATGTGCGACGTAATCGATATGACCGAAAACGGAACTGTTACGAGAACGAAGCAGGATGACTCAAAGTCAACATATGCCGCGAAAATAGAAAAGGAAGACACGATTATAGATTTCGGTGCGAACGCCGAAAATATAGTTAATCTTATTCGCGGTTTATCACCCATGCCTCTTGCGGCAACAAGAACTCCCGATGGTAAGCTGCTGAAGTTTACACATGCTCATCTTACGGATTATCCTTCGGGAAATACCGCGGGAGAGGTGTTAAGCATTTCCGATAAGGGAGAGGGCGAAATTGTCATATCCTGCGGAAACGGATGCATTGCGGTGACAGGCGTGGTTCCCGAGGGAAAGAAACCCATGAGCAGTGCCGATTATATAAGAGGAAGACGTATTTCGGCAGGAGATATTTTGAAATATTGATGTCCGAGGAGAAACAGATATGTCTGGATATTATTATGGTATAGACTACACATATATTGTTTTTGTGCTGCCGGCGTTGATATTCGCGCTGTGGGCACAGTACAATGTTAAATCCACTTTTTCAAAGTATTCACGCGTCGCATCTTATGGCGGAATGACAGGATATGATGCGGCAAAATTGATACTTGAGAGAAACGGATTAAATTATGTTCGAATAGAACGTGTATCGGGAAATCTGACGGATCATTATGATCCGAAGGATAATGTTATTCGATTGTCGGATTCGGTTTATGACGCACGGACGGCATCGGCTGTCGGTGTGGCAGCGCATGAAGCAGGGCATGCGGTTCAGTATGCGCAGAATTATTTTCCGATTAAGGTGCGTTCTGCGATAATTCCCGTGACTAACCTTGCGTCAACCGCGGCATTCCCGATTTTTGTACTCGGAATAATATTTTCTTTTTCGGCACTCGCGTATATCGGTGTTATGCTGTTCGGCTTTTCGGTTGTTTTTCAGCTAGTTACACTTCCTGTTGAATTCAACGCAAGCTCCAGAGCATTGCACTCTCTTGAAGATTCGGGAATAAGTGCCGAAGGACTCAAAGCCGCCCGAAAAGTGTTGACAGCGGCTGCACTTACATATGTCGCTGCATTAGCATCGGCAATCGGTAACTTTCTCAGATTGCTTACAATAGCCAAACGGAATGACAGAAGAAGATGACTGAATTAAATAAAACAAACGTAAGACGCGCCGCATTCGAATCGCTGATGAAAATCGAAAAAAATAATAGGTATTCAAACCTTGAGGTTGATTCCACTCTCGAAAAAATCGATTTTAATCAGGCTGACCGCGGATTGTATACGAGGCTCGTTTACGGTGTAACCGAAAGGCGTCTTACACTCGACTATATAATATCACAGTATTCGAGAATTAGCTCGAATGAACTCGACAGCGATGTCCTGACCGCACTTCGTTTGGGTGTGTATCAGCTTATATTTATGGACAGAATACCCGACCATTCGGCGGTAAACGAATCGGTTGAGCTTGTTTCGCGTAAAAAATCGGGTTATGTCAATGCGGTACTGCGCTCTCTTATACGAGGGGGAAAAAAGTACAATCTTCCTACAAACGAAGAAGAACGGCTGGAGGTACAATATTCCGTACCGCGCGAGATTTGCAGAATATACAAAAAAGCATGCTCGGATGATATAGACGAATTTCTCGAGGCGATGAATCGGGAACCTAAAACAGCATTAAGGCTTAATCGTTTAAAATCGCCTGAAATTCCCGAGGGCTGCATCGAATCATCCATCGCACGGGATATTGTAACCGCATACGGTATGTCTGATGAAATAAGAGAAGGAATCGATGGCGGTTTGTGGTTTGTTCAGGATGAGGCATCGAGAATAACCACGCTTGCGCTCGGCGCAAATCCCGGTGAAACAATAGTAGACGCATGCTCGTGTCCCGGAGGAAAGAGCTTTTCTATGGCGATAGACATGGCGGATGAAGGAACGGTATACTCGTTTGATTTACATAAAAACAAGCTTCCGCTTGTCGAGAAAGGCGCACAGACTCTCGGAATACATATAATTAAAACAGAAGCCGTGGATGCACGACAGCCGAAAACAGAATTAATCGGCAAGGCTGATAAGGTGTTGTGCGATGCTCCGTGTTCGGGCCTCGGTGTGATTGCGAAAAAACCTGAAATCAGATATAAAAATATAGATGATATCAAAAGGCTGCCTGAAATTCAGAGAGGTGTGCTTGACGGCTCATCAAAGTATGTTCGTGTAGGGGGCGTGCTGGTATATTCAACATGCACCGTAAATCCCGATGAAAACGAAGGTGTGGTCAATGCATTCCTCGGCACTCACAGCGGATTTAAACTTGAGGGAAATGATTATCTGAAGGACGGTATGCATACATTCCTGCCTCATAAAGAAGGCTGCGACGGATTTTTTGCCGCAAGAATGATAAGAACGGAATAAAGTTAGGTATGAATGAAGTAAGTATAAAACCGGATATAATGTCAATGAATGCGGAAGAGCTCGTTCCCATCGTCGAATCTTTGGGAGAAAAAAGCTTTCGCGCGGGGCAGTTGTTTACATGGATGTCTCGCGGAGAAGAAATAGACAATATGAGCAACCTCCCGAGAGCATTCCGTGAAAAGCTGAAAAGCGAGTGTGAATACCGTTTGCCGAAAATTGTCGAAAAGTATGTATCTGAAATTGACGGCACAATCAAGTATTTGTTTTCGCTTATCGACGGCGAATGTGTTGAATCTGTCTTTATGCATTACGAGCACGGCACAAGTCTATGCGTATCGTCTCAGGCGGGGTGCGCTATGGGATGCAAGTTTTGCGCATCGACTTTAAACGGCAGAGTAAGAAATCTTACTCCGTCGGAAATACTCGGTCAGGTTGCGGCGGTAACTCACGATACAGGTGAACGAGTCGACGGTATAGTAATGATGGGTATAGGTGAGCCGCTCGACAACTATGAAAACGTGATTAAATTTTTGCACCTTGTGTCATCATCTGACGGCCTCGGAATAGGTCTCAGACATATTTCACTTTCGACATGCGGACTTGTTCCGAAAATAAAAAAGCTTGCCGAGGAAGGACTTCCGGTGACACTTTCGGTATCTTTGCATGCTTCGGATGATAAGACAAGAAGCGAATTGATGCCGGTAAATAATAAATACAATATATCACAGCTTATGCAGGCATGCAGCTATTATTTCCGTAAAACGGGACGCAGAGTATCGTTTGAATATACCCTCATTTCGGGAAAAAACGACACTGTCGAGGATGCACGCAAGCTTGCCGATGTAATCAAAAACGGTATGCGCGCTACTGCCCATGTCAACTTGATTATGCTGAATGAGGTAAGAGAAACGGGACTGAAAACCACCGGAAGGGAAAGAGCGAAGGCTTTTGCGGCGGAACTTATAAATAACGGTGTGAACGCAACAATACGCCGCCGTCTCGGTTCCGATATAAATGCGTCATGCGGACAGCTCAGACTTAAGCATCTCGAAAATGTCGGTGAATGAGCCGAAAACGGTAAAACAATATCCGCGGCTTGAATTTCTTTTAATTAAATCGGTATTAAGACCGCTGTATTTATCATTTTATATCGGAATTTAATAAATACAGTAGATTATTTTATATATTTATATTATAATAAAGAATGAAATTAATAATATCAGATTATACAGCATATACTCCACATTTTAAAAAGCAGGGAGAAAAATATGTTATTTTACGGTAAAACAGATGTAGGCATGAAACGTGCCGTTAATCAGGACAATTTTATAATAAAAAAATATTCACCCGACGTGCTGTTTGCCGTAGTGTGTGACGGTATGGGCGGAGCAAACGGAGGAAATGTCGCATCCTCTCTTGCCGTGGATACTTTTGCCGCGCGTGTAGACGAATACGAAAAGAAACACAGGGAATTTTTCGGCTTAAATGAAGAAGACATATTGGATCTTCTTTCCGACGCCGTTACCGAAGCAAACCGTGTTGTTTACAGACAGGCGTTAAGTGATATTTCACTGTTCGGTATGGGCACTACTCTTGTCGGATGCATTGTGTCCGGAGAGCGTGTGTACGTTGTCAATGTCGGTGACAGCAGACTTTATGTGTCAACGCAGAATGATATAGTTCAGGTTACACATGACCATTCGTATGTTCAATACTTTATAGATCAAGGCAAAATGACAGCGGAGGAAGCGAGAAAATCGCGTAACAAAAATTTGATTACACGTGCCGTCGGAATAGAAAAAACAGTCGGAGCCGACCTTTTCTCCCATGACCTGACAACGGGAAGCTGTGCTTTGCTTTGCTCAGATGGATTGACAAATCTTATCACACCCGAGGAGATACACGATATTATAGGGCAAATCGCTTCTTCCGAAGATATTGAGAAAGTATGCGGTGAGCTTATAGATGAAGCAAACAGACGCGGCGGAAATGATAATATTACGGCAGTTCTTTTGTCTGTTTGATTTCGGAGCGCTCACGATATGATGGAAATATATGAAAAATATGTCGGACTTGTATTCGACAATCGATATCGGATAGAACGCGTCATCGGTATCGGAGGAATGGCGATAGTATTTAAAGCTACAGACCTCCTGATGAGGCGTGTGGTAGCCGTAAAGATACTTAAGGATGAAATATCCGAGGACCAACAGAGTGTTAAAAGATTCGAGAACGAGTCTCGAGCCGTATCAATGCTTTCACATCAAAACATAGTCAATGTATATGATGTTTCGACAAGAGAGAACATTAAATATATAGTTATGGAATTTGTGGAAGGTATTACACTGAAGAATTACATGCAGCACAGGGAGATATTGAATCTCCGCGAAATTATCAGCTATACCACACAAATACTGAGAGCACTCGATCACGCACATAAAAAGGGAATAATACACCGTGATATAAAACCGCAGAATATTATGCTTTTGAAAAACGGCGTAATTAAAGTCATGGATTTCGGAATAGCAAAGCTGCCGAACGCCGAGACGATTACAATGACCGATAAAGCAATCGGTACTGTATTTTATATTAGCCCCGAGCAGGTTACCGGCGGCGAGATAGATGCACGCAGTGACTTGTATTCTCTCGGTGTAATGATGTATGAAATGGCAACAGGTACTCTTCCGTTTGTGTCCGAGACGCCGGTTTCGGTTGCTCTCATGCAGGTGAACGATGAGCCTAAACCGCCTCGAGAGGTTAATCCTCATATACCGATAGGACTAGAGCAGATTATATTGCGCGCTATGAAAAAGTCTCCCGATGAGAGATATCAAAGCGCGGAGGAAATGCTCGAACAGCTTTTAAAGCTGAGAGAAAATCCGAAAATTGTTTTTAAAGAAAGTAAAAAAGGACAAAACGGAAAGCAGGTTAAGCAGGACAGCACGCCGAAACATAAATCAAGCCGCTCTATGTTCCCGATAATTTTAGGTGTAACTTTGGCGTTTATGATTACGGCTGGAATATCAGGTTACTATCTTATAGATAAGTTTATTGTAAACGGAACGGCTAACAGCTATATCGAGATACCCGTAGAAACATTTGCAGACGGATATTACTCGACCGATCTCGAGGAATGGTTTGAAAAAAGCGAGAGATATGTTCTTGCGGATGTTATTTACGAATACAGTTCTACTATTGAAAAGGGTAAGATTATTTCGCAGGAACCCAGTGCAAATGAGGTTAAGAAAATACTGCCCGGAAAACAGAAGTGCGAAATTACTCTCACGGTAAGCTTGGGAGAAAAAACAATTACACTCGAGAATTATACCGCCATAGACTATCGTACTGTCGATGCGGATCTGCGTAAGGAAGGACTTAAGGTTTCACTTGAATACACGGCAAGTGATGTTTACGAGATAGGGCATGTCGTGAAAACAGAACCCGCCGCAGGTCAGGTTGTCGCTGAGGGAGACAGTGTGACTGTTTATGTCAGCCAAGGCGTAGACGTGGTTAAGACCATGGTCCCGAATTTTGTCGGATTAAGTGAAGCACAGACGCTTATCAGATTAAAAGAGTATAATCTGACAATCGGTAAAGTGACTTATGTTAAATCGGATATGACGGCAGGCTCCGTAGTGGAACAAAGCGTTACGGCATGGCTCGAAGTACCGCAGTATTCCGCGGTGGATTTCGAAATCAGCGGAGGAGCATCGTATTCGGGCAACGGTACAACAGTTCCGACAGAAGAGGAAATTAATTCGGTACCCGAAACAACTGCCGAAACCGAAGCACAAACCGAAACCCAAACCGAGGTATCGGAGAATAACACCGATACCGAGAACAATACCGACACGGAATACTACAATGAAACGGAAGAAACAA
>CAZWLL010000005.1:19641-44821 GCA_964634795.1 uncultured Ruminococcus sp.
ACCGATACCGAGAACAATACCGACACGGAATACTACAATGAAACGGAAGAAACAACCTCTGAGGATGACTGGTTTATGAACGATGATTCGGGACTTGTTTCAACCGGAGGAGAAAATCTTTTCAAAGGCTCTGATTAATGAATAAAGACAGCTTAAAAGGAATTATTACAAGGGGTGTAGGCGGACTTTACAGTGTAAGAGTAAAATCAAACGGTGAGTATTCACAGGATGAAATTCTCTGCCGCGCAAGAGGAGCTTTCAGACATGAACAGCTCACTCCCACTGTCGGTGATGATGTAATTATTAAATCAGTGTACGAAGACAATGGCGATGATATTGCGCCTGTCGATGACGGTGAGCGTCAAAAAGGCTGCAGAAAAAAAGAAAAGAATGTTCAGGTGGACTACGTAATATACGATATACTTCCGAGAAGAAGTATAATGATACGACCCGCTCTTTCGAATCTTGACTATTTGTTTGCCGTTATTCCCGCAGCATCCCCCGAACCTGATTTACTGACGGCGGATAAGCTTACCGTTATTGCCGAAAATTACGGCATAGAGCCTGTTATAATCATAAATAAATCCGATCTCGCACCAGAGAGGGCTGTTGAGTTAGAAAAAATATATAAAACCGCAGGCTATGACGTGTTTTGTTTAAGTGCTTCGTCAGGCGACGGAGTAGACAGGCTGATGAATTACATTAGAACGGTATCCGTCGAAAACGAAGAAAAAGAGCATGTAAGCGGAGCCTTCGCAGGTGTATCCGGCGCAGGTAAATCGACACTTATGACTGCACTGTTTCCGCATCTCAAACTGATTTCTGGACAGGTGTCGAGAAAAAACGAGAGAGGACGCCATACTACACGTCACGTTGAGCTGTATCCGATTAATCTGGACGGCTGTATATTCTGGCTGGCGGATACTCCCGGATTTTCAATGCTCGATTTTACAAGGTTTGATTTTTTCCCGTATGATGAGCTTGCTTCAAGCTTTCGTGAGTTCGGTGACTGCATAGGAAAATGTCGATACACAAAATGTACTCATCTTTGCGAGGACGGATGTGCGGTGATTGAAAAAATGAATAACGGCGGCATATCTTCCTCAAGGCATGACAGCTATGTGAAGATATTCGAAGAACAAAGGAGCGTACCTGAATGGAAAAGACGTTGAATGATAAAAAAACAGCTCTCGTTATTACGGGCGGATACTGCAATGTTGATGCGGCGGTCAAGCTGCTGCCTGAAGCTGCGGATTTGACAATTGCCGCTGACAGCGGATATAAAACCGCGCAGAAGCTTGGTATAACTCCCGATATAACAATGGGAGACTTCGACTCATACAGAGAAAAGCTGCCGTCTGAAATGGCTATTCTTCGTGTAGCGTGTGAAAAGGATGTCACCGATACCATGCTCGCGTGTGAATATGCCAAGGACAACGGATGCAGGTATATTACAATAGTCGGAGGAACAGGCGGAAGAATAGATCATTCAATATCTAATCTTCTGTATTTGGAAGAGCTCAGACGTCAAGGAATAAAGGTTAAGCTTACTGACGGAGACAATACGGTACAAGTGATACTTGACGAAACAGTAACTGTGAAGGCTGACGGCGGTTATTTTTCGGTTTTTGCACTTGATAAGTGTACCGTTACCGAATACGGCTGTAAGTATCCGCTTAATAATGCCATATTGGTAAGAGAGCATCCGTATGCCGTGAGCAATGAAGTAGAAGGCGACCATGCTGTGGTTAAGGTAGAGGGCGTAGCACTTCTTGTAACCAGCAAAAAATGATATAACAGATCTATTTCGGATAATTTCCATGATCGGAAATTCTCCGCGCATATTATAAAAATATTTTACGGAGGAAGCTGCAATGTCAGATAGTGAAAGAAACTGTTATCTTTTTGTCCATTTCAAAGAAAAGTCCACACCTGACGGAGAACAGGTCTATTTCGGTTTAAGCCGTGACGGCTACCATTGGGAAGAGGTATACGGCGGAAATCCGATTCTGTGGGCTATGCACGGCGATTTCGGTGTGCGTGACTGTGCTATAGCTCGTTACGGTGATAATAAATTTGTTATTGCCGCTACAGATCTCAGCTTAGCGTACGGCATGAGAAATAAGTACAAAGGCTCATGGGGAGAGATATCTCTTCACGGCAGTGATAATCTGGCCTTTTGGTATTCAGATGACCTGGTTCATTGGTCTGATGAGACGCTGATTCCTTTCGGTAAGGGTGAGATGGGATGTCGCTGGGCTCCCGATATCACTTATAATAAAAAAGACGATGATTTTATCATACACTTTTCCGCATCTCATGTATCGAATAATTACGGTGCAAAAGCGATTTATTACTCAAGAACAAAGGATTTTAAAACTTTTACAGATCCCGAGCTTTTTTATCGTTATGAAGACGGAGAGGTTATCGACTCCGCTATATATGAAGAAGACGGAATATACTATTTATTCCTCAAGGCAGGCTCTCCCAGCCGAAATATTATGCTCAAATCAAATGAGCTTTTCGGTCCATATGAGCGAGTATACGAGTTTGATGAAGAAATCAGCCGCAACCAGCCGAATCTTTATGAGGCAGCGGCAATATACAAGTTGAGTGACGGAAAATATGCGCTTATGCTTGATTTCTACGGTGCAAGAGGCAAAAAGCAGGGTTATGTGCCGTTTGTAAGTGAAGATATTAAAAAAGGTGTATTCTTAAGAGACGAAAAGAGCTTTACCTTCCCATATCGTTTCAAGCACGGTACGGTTCTTCCGATTACAGAGGAAGAATACGAAAGAATTAAAACTTTTGACTTCGATCCCGACTGATAATAAATAATTAAAAATGCGGTTCAGTTTATTTGAACCGCATTTTTTAGATAATGTCTGTATTTTACAATTTTTTATTAAATATAATTTGTCTGCTTTATTGTAAAAATCGAATTAATAGTGTATAATAGCATTGAATGTTAAGCCATTGAACGAGGATCAATATGAGCTTTAAATTAATCGATACCGCAAATTGGAAAAGATATGATACATTCAGACACTTTTACGATGATGTTTCATGTTCAATATCAATGTGCGATGACATTGATGTGTCGGAATTATATAAGCTCTGTAAGGCAACAGGTAAATCGTTTTACGTAAGTATGCTGTATGCAGCTGCATCAGTGATAAACGCTCATGATGAATTTAAAATGAAAGCTGTTGATTCACCCGAATATCAGTATCCGATGCCGGCAGTATATGACAGCGTGGATATCGTACATAACATATTTCATGAGGATGACGAAACCTATACATCTGCGTTTACAAAGTATGTAAATGATTTCGATGAATTCTATGAGAATTGTCTTGATGACGTAGAGAGAGCTAAAAGAGCTCATGTGTCGATACCATGCGGAGATAATGTCTTTGAAGCATCATGTGTTCCGTGGAGACATTTTACGTCTGTCGGGGTGCAGACCGATGCGTGCGCACTTCTGCCGCTTGTGTGCTGGGGAAGGCTGCGAGAGAATGACGGCAGGATTTATGTTCCGCTTTCAATTCAGGTGAATCATGCGTCGGCTGACGGATTTCATATCGCAAGGTTTATAAACGAAACCGAGCAATTATGCAAAGAGCTCGGCAGACAAAGAATTATATTATAATCGGGAACAATTAATGAGACTGTTTATTGCCGTAAATTTTACGGATGAATTTAAAAACAATATTATAGATTATCGAAATAAGCTTCGTGAATTTAAGGATGATTCACATATAAATTGGACATCTGACGAGAATTTGCATCTGACGCTCGCTTTTATCGGTGAATATCAGGATGTTGACCGTGTAAAAGAGGCACTTGATTCGCTCGAGTTTAAACCGTTTACCATAAAAACAAACGGATGCGGAAACTTCGGTTCGCTGAGATGGGTTGGAATTACCGAAAATGCCGTTAAGCTGTCTGATAAGGTCAGAGAAGCGCTTGATAAATACGATATACCGTATGATGACAAGCCGATGAAACCGCATGTTACGGTTGCGAGAGAAATGATAGTAGACAGAAGAGCGGTGAATCAGCTCCCGCATGTTGCACAGTCATCGATGAAAATAACAAAAATATCACTCATGAAATCCGAGAGAGTAAGAGGAAAGCTGACTTATACCGAAATTTACTCGAGGGAGGCTGAGGATATTTATGAATAATGAGAACAGATACGATATTATTATAATAGGCTCGGGTCCCGCAGGGTATACAGCGGCTGTTTATGCCGGAAGAGCGGGATATACAACCGTAATATTCGAGAAAATGTCTCCCGGCGGTCAAATGGGGATAACCTCGAATATTGAGAATTATCCGGGATTGATTTCAGTTGACGGATTCACTCTTGCCGATACTATGATGAAACAGGCTGAAAAATTCGGCGCAGTAATAAAGTATGAAGAGGTTGTTTCGGCTGTACTTGACGGTGAGATAAAATCAGTTAAAACAAAGAAAAACGAATATTACGCGAGTGCGGTTATTATAGCATCGGGAGCACGTCCGAGAAAGCTCTCGATACCCGGAGAGAGTGAACTTATCGGACGCGGTGTATCATACTGTGCCACATGCGACGGAATGTTCTATAAAGGAAAAACCGTCATAGTGAACGGCGGAGGAGACACGGCAATAGAAGACGCACTGTATTTATCGAATATTTGCGAGAAGGTTATAGTCGTACACAGAAGAAACGAGTTCAGAGCTTCAATATACAGTGTGAATAAAGCACGGGAGCGTGACAATATCGAGTTCATTACAAATTCGACGGTTGAAGAAATAGTCGGACAAAGTTCTGTTGAATCCGTAAAAATCAAAAACGTTATTACAGATGAAATATCACTTATTCCGTGTGACGGATTGTTTGTTGCGATAGGACGGATTCCCGAAAGTGAAATGTTCGTCGGACAGGTGGAGACCGATAATTTCGGTTATATAGTCGCAGGTGAGGACTGCATGACATCTCTTGATGGGGTTTACGCCGCGGGAGATATCAGAACAAAAGCAGTTCGTCAGATTGTAACAGCATGTGCCGACGGCGCAAATGCTGTTAAATCGGCTGAAAAAATACTGAATCGATAATCGATTCCGATAAAACAGATTTATTTTTAATTATAGGTATAAATATGAAACATGGATTTATAAAGCTTGCCGCAGGTGTTCCGCAGGTATCGGTAGCGGCTCCCACCAAAAATGCCGAATCGATATGTAAGTTAATCGATGAAGCATACGATAAAAATGCGGCAGTGCTTACTCTCCCCGAATTGTGTGTAACAGGATATACATGCTCGGATCTTTTCTTTACGGAGTCTCTTATAGAAAGCTCCGAAAAGGCGGTTGAGAGTATTATCGAACACACCAAAGGCAAGAAAATATTGATTTTTGTCGGCACTCCCGTTCAGGCTTACGGTAAAATTTACAATTGCGCGGCGGCAATTTGCAACGGAGAGCTGCTCGGACTTGTTCCGAAAACAAATATTCCGAATTATTCCGAATTCTACGAGCTCAGGCACTTTACTCCCGCACCCGAAACGGATTCTTATATTAATTATAATGGCAGAAAGGTTAACTTCGGAGTACATCAGATATTTGTATGCAAAGAAATGACGTCTCTTAAGGTGGCGGCTGAAATCTGTGAGGACATGTGGGTTGCAAATTCTCCGTCGCAGTATCATGCGATGGCAGGCGCAGATGTAATTGTAAACCTTTCCGCGTCAAATGAAACCGTATGTAAGGATGCATACAGAAAAATGCTTGTTGCGTCTGCATCCGGCAAGCTCATTTGCGCATATGTTTACGCAGATGCGGGAGAGGGCGAATCTACTACAGATATAGTTTTTTCGGGACATTCCATGATTGCTCAGAACGGTACCGTGACGGCTGAGTCATTGCCCTTTGCCGGCGAATACGGTGAGAGCCGTCTTATTACATCCGTGTGTGATTTGAAACATCTTGAGCATGATCGTAAAAGAATGAATACGGTTAAGCCGGAATATACCGATAAATATTCTTATACGGAGTTCTCGCTGGAAATGCGTGACACGGATATCGGTGGTATAATCAACCCGCGTCCGTTTATACCCGGTGGAATCGAAAGCAAAAAAGCGGTTTGCTCGCGGATTACCGATATTCAAGCCGCAGGCTTGGCAAAGAGAATACGCGCGTCTCACGCAAAAGGCTGTGTTGTTGCGCTGTCGGGTGGACTGGACTCCACACTTGCGCTTTTGATTACCGCAAAAGCGTTTGATATGCTGAAAATCGATCACAAAGCAATTACGACCGTAACAATGCCGTGCTTCGGTACAACATCGAGAACTCGCTCGAATGCGGAGCTTATGGCAATAGAGCTGAAAACAACATTCAGATGCATAGATATTAAGGAAGCGGTTGACATACATTTCCGCGATATCGGACACGATCCCGATAACCTTTCGGTTGTATATGAAAACTCACAGGCAAGAGAAAGAACGCAAATTATCATGGACATAGCAAACGCGGACGGAAGTCTCGTTGTCGGTACAGGTGATTTGTCCGAGCTTGCTTTAGGCTGGGCTACTTATAACGGTGACCACATGTCGAATTACGGTGTAAACGCAGGTGTTCCGAAGACTCTCGTGCGTCATATTGTATCTTATTTCGCCGATGAGGCTGAAGCAAACGGTAATGATGCCCTTGCACATGTTTTAAGAGATGTGTTGGCTACTCCCGTAAGTCCCGAGCTTCTTCCCGCAAAGGACGGAGAAATCGCACAGAAAACCGAGGATATTGTAGGACCGTATGACCTTCACGATTTCTATTTGTATCACTTTATGAGATGGGGAGAAACTCCGGAGAAGATTCTTCGTGAAGCGGAATCGGCATTCGAAGGCGAATTCGACACTGACACCATTAAGAAGTGGCTTAATGTATTTATGAGACGTTTTTATACACAGCAGTTTAAGAGAAGCGCTCTGCCGGACGGACCGAAGGTAGGCTCGGCGGCGCTCTCACCCAGAGGAGACTGGAGAATGCCGTCTGACGCAGACGGATGCGAAATGAAAATATAACAGGAGAGTATATGAAACTCGGAATAATCGCGGCAATGAAAATCGAAGCTGAAAATATTATAGCTTCAATGACGAATACAGAAACTAAAGAATACAGCGGAATCACATATACATCGGGAAAAATCGGAGACAATGAGGTCGTATGCGCAGTGTGCGGAATCGGAAAGGTTTTCGCTGCCATGTGCGCGCAGGTAATGGCTGTCGAATATAAGCCCGAGTACATAGTCAATACGGGCGTTGCGGGTACTCTCACAAATAAGCTGTCCGTAGGTGATATAGCGATATCGACTGACGCCGTACAATATGATATGGACACATCAGCTATCGGAGATCCTGTGGGATTGATATCCGGCATCAACATTATAAAGATACCGGCATCCATTGAGCTTGGTGGGAAGATAGCCGCAATTGCAGGTGAGTACGGCGTAAAGACCTATATGGGAACAATCGCCACAGGCGACAGATTTGTTGCTGATAAGAAAACAAAAACAGAACTTGTCGATACGTTCGACGGAATCGCGTGTGAAATGGAAGGCGCGGCTGTTGCACAGGTGTGCTATGTCAATAAAATTCCGTTTTGCGTAATTCGTGCGATATCCGACAGCGCGGACGGAGAAGCACATGAGGATTACCCGACTTTTGCCGCAAGGAGCGCAAAGGTATCATCCGCGATTACAACTAAGCTTGCGAAAATTTTATAATCGAAATAAGAATTAAAATATAAGCTCTGGCAAAGGAGAATTTAAAATGAAGAAATACCGGAATTTTACTACTGCCGAACTGAAGCCGAAAGGCTGGCTCAAACGTCAGCTTGAAATACAGGCGGCAGGTCTTTCGGGAAACCTTGACAAAATCTGGCCCGATGTACGTGACAGTAAGTGGATAGGCGGAAATTGTGAAGGTTGGGAAAGAGTACCGTACTGGCTTGACGGATTTGTACCGCTCGCATATCTTCTTGATGACGATGATATGATATCGAGAGTTAAGAGATATATTGACGGTATAATAGCAGGTCAATGTGATGACGGATGGCTCTGCCCGTGCTCTGTTGAAGAGAGAGCGGGATACGATATGTGGGCTCTCTTTCTTATCGATAAAGTACTTATGCTGTACTATGACTGCTCAAAGGATGAAAGAATACCGCAGGTAGTTTATAAATCTTTGAAGAATCTCGCACAGCACATTGCGGTAAATCCTCTTAAATCATGGGGACAGACAAGATGGTTCGAGTGCCTTATTCCGATAATTGCCGTATATGAAATATATCCCGAGGAATGGCTTCTCGAGCTCGGACGTGAGCTGAAAAAGCAGGGAACAGACTACAACGAAATAATCAAGAATCCCGCATACAAGCATCCTATTAATCAGTGGCTTTGGGATACACATGTTGTCAACATGGGAATGGCACTTAAGGAAGGCGCGCTTTCCTCTTTGTTCGAAAACGACGGATGTGATGACACAAATTCTGAGTCTCTTCTCGAGTATCTCTTTAAATATCACGGAACTGCTGTAGGCCATTTCACAGGTGACGAATGCCTGTCGGGAATTTCTCCCATACAGGGTACCGAGTGCTGCGGTGTGGTTGAGGCTATGTATTCATATGAGGTTCTGTTCGGAATTACCGGAAGCGGTAAGTGGGCTGACAGACTCGAAACGCTTGCGTTTAACGCTCTTCCCGCAACTTTGACTCCCGATATGTGGGGACATCAATACTGCCAGCAGACAAATCAGATAGCGGTTGTAAGAACTCCCGATAACCATAGAATATACAGAACCAACAGCGGCGAATCAGGACTCTACGGACTTGAGCCGAACTTCGGCTGCTGTACTGCAAACTTTAACCAAGGCTTCCCGAAATTTGCTCTTTCAACTTTTGTAAAGGGAGAGAACGAAATTGCGGTTTGCGCAATTTCACCCGCAGCGGTTGAAACTGAAATTAACGGCAGCAAGGTTAATGTTGAATCCGATACATTGTACCCGTTCTCCGATACGGTAAATTATATTGTTACTGTTGACAAGGGAACAGAGTTTACTCTTACTCTTCGTGTTCCTTCATTCGCGTCATCAGCAAAAGTAGACGGTGAGGATGTACAGGCAGGCTCTTCTGTTTCACTTACGAGAAAGTGGAGCGGAAAGAGTATCGTAACGCTTGAAATGAAGTTTGACGTTAAGTTCGAGCTTCGTCCGACAGGCATGTACAGCATTCGCAGAGGTCCGCTGGTATACGCGCTTAAGATCGGTGAAGAGAAAACAATGCTTGAATACGAAAGAAACGGCGTTGAAAGAAAGTATCCGTATTGCGACTGGGAATACAGACCGACTACGGATTGGCAGTATGCATTTGCATCGGAAGATGTAAAATTCCACGAAGAAGGCAAAGTAGGAGAGTACATTTTCGAGCCTGAAGATGCACCGACATGGCTTGAAGTACCTGTTTACAGTATCGACTGGGGTTACGAAGAAGGCCTCGGCTACACAGCGCGCCATGAGCCTCGTTCCATATGCCCTGTAGACAGACGTGTGAAAACAGTGAAATTTATCCCGTACGGCTCCACTAACTTAAGACTCACCGAACTCCCGTTCGTTGATCTCAGATAAAGCAAAATCCAAAATTTTATTTAAAGAAAGGTAATTATTATGGGACACAAACTCGGTATTATCGGCTTTGGCGGCATGGCTGAATATCACTACAATACCGTCAAAAGAGAAGACATCGGAATTACGCCCGTTGCGGTATTCGATGTACGTGAAGAGAGACGTGAAAGAGCAGTATCTCTCGGAATGAAGGCTTACGATAACGTTAATGATTTCCTTGCAGACGGCAGCTTTGACCTCGTTTTGGTTGCTACTTCCAATAACCATCATGCACGTTATGCATGCCTTGCAATGGAGCATGGCTACAATGTAGTTTGCGAAAAGCCTGCTGCAATGAATGCCGATGAGGTAAGACGCATGATCGCAACCTCTGAGGTAACCGGAAAGTTCTTTACAATTCACCAGAACAGAAGATTTGACCGTGACTTCCGTATAATCAAGGATATCATCGAAAAAGGAACGATAGGCAAGCCCTACGATATCGAATCTCGTATCATGAGCTTAAACGGAAGCGGATGCATGTACAACTGGAGAGGAATGAAGGACCACGGCGGCGGAATGCTTCCCGACTGGGGTGTTCATATGCTTGACCAGCTGCTTTGGCTCAACAATGACAAAAAGGTAGAGTCCGTTTACGCGTACATTCGCTCAATCGCATCTGCTGAAGTAGATGACTATTCAAAGCTTATTATCAGATTTGAAGGCGGTCTTGTTGCTCAGATGGAAGTTGTTACATATTCACCTGTAGCTCTTCCCAGATGGGTTGTTGAAGGCGATAAGGGCGGAATTATCATGCAGAGCATGGATGACAATGCCGCTAAAATACGTACTATTGCCAAGGAACATCATTCTGTAATAGACGGTCCCGCATACAATGACAACGATTGGTATACACGTAAGCAGGATATCAGAACCATCGACGAGTTTACTGAAACCGAGCGCAATGCCGACGGACTCGACACAGACTGGGGTTCATACTATAAGAATATTAAGAACGTACTCGATGGCAAAGAAGAGCTTCTTGTTAAACCGAGAGAAGTACTGCGCTGCATAAAGGTAATAGACGCAGCATTCGAGTCAGCTAAATACAATAAGGTTGTTACAATAGAAGACTGATTTGCGTCTCTCTGCGACTGACAGCACATAACAAAAAGGCTTGTAATCATATGATTACAAGCCTTTTTTCCTTTGGTTAATTGTTGTTGAGATTTTTATGCTTTATTGCTTCTCCGAGAAGCTTTACATACCGCTGGGCGTCATCGGTTAAACCGATGTCAATGCGGTTAATAACAACTATAGAGTATATGTCGGATGAATTCATTTTAACGGAAATAACTCCGCCTCCGTTGTTTAATTCGGATGACATTATTCCCGTACCTATCGTGTAGCTGTTTGTGCTGAGAAGCAGGTTCATCAGTGTTGCTCTGTCGTTGATTCTTATCTGTCGGCTGGCGTGATTATTTTCGGTAAGCTCTTCCGAGAATTCGATAGGGCCTGTTTCGCCCTGGTCATATGTTATATACGGATAGTCATGAAGATCATCGGCACTCAACTGTGTGCTTTTCGCGAGAGGGTGGTTTTTTCCGAGGAAAACATACGGCGTGGTTTCGAGAAGCTCGTGAAATTCAAGACCGCTTCGCTTTAGATATCTTTCCATGTAAACACCGCCGGAAGCCTTTAGATAGGCGAGAATACCTATATCAGAACGCATGTTGACTACATCTCCGATAACTTCCGCGGTTTTCGCTTCCTTAAGGGATAGGTTATAGTCGCCGTTAAAATCGCTCATGAATTTAACAAATGCCTCAGCGGCGAAATCGTAATGCTGTGACGTAACGGCAAAGTTTCGCACGCTTTTTTTGTTGCCTGTGTCATACCTGTCGACAATTATTTCATATTGAGAAATGAGCTGGCGAGCGTAACGAATGAATTCGGCTCCGTCGCGGGTTATTTTAACACCTTTATTTGAACGATCGAATATATGTACCCCGAATTCGTCCTCAAGCTCTTTGAGCGCTGAGGAGAGACTTGCCTGAGAAACACCGAGAACCTTTGCGGCTTCATTCATTGAACCGCATCTGGCAATTGCCAAAGTATATTTACACTGTTGTATTGTCATTATACTGCTCCGTAAGGATATTATTATGTGATATCGAATGCATATATATAATACCACAAATGATGTCTTTTGTAAACAAAAACTTATACTGAGTTATAGATTTTTGTTGAACTGCGGAGTGTGAATTTAAATAATCGAATTGAAAGTGAAAGAAAAAACGTCTCATATCGAGACGTTTTTATGGAGACAACAGGAATCGAACCAGTGACCCCTTGCATGTCAAGCAAGTACTCTAACCAGCTGAGCTATGCCTCCGTGACATTGCTATTATACCATAAGGTTAGCCTTAATGCAATAGTTATTTTTTATTATAACAAAATAAATGAGTGCTTAAGCTTATGTATCGCTTCATGGCATCAGTAGATTTCGCTGTGATCCTTGAATCCGATGCGTGAAGAATTCAGCTTGAGATTCTGCAGGTAGGAAGCGCTGGTGATACTGTGATCACCATACTGTTCTCTTATTTTGTCGACGGTTTTTTCAAGAGCGAGCTGTTCGCTGTATGCATAAGATTCATCGAATAAGGTAAGCTGTTCGGGCTCATCTTCACGTGAAATGTATATTGCTCTTACGGTTACACTGCGAATCGGACATCTCCATATATGTTTTTCGCGGAATACTGTCATTGCACCGTGTGCTATATCCTTGGAGAGCTGTGTTTTATGTTCAAGCTTCATTTGATATTCGCGGGATGAAAGATCGTTTTCACGTATTCCGAGAACTACACCGCATGCCTTCAGTTGATTCTTTCGAAGCTTGTATCCTATTTCTTCCGAAAGCTCGATTATTACGTCAAAGACTTCTCTCTCGGTATCAAGATCGGAGGTAGTAGTTGTACCGTGCCCTATGGATTTTATCGGATATCGATCACTTTCGTTCATTACGGGGGAGCTTTCAAGTCCGTTAGCGTAAACCCATAAAACCTGCCCTTGTTTGCCGAGATACGTTTTCAGTCTATCGGGGTCACTTTGTGCAATGTCGCCTATAGTTCTGATTCCGCGCTCCCATAGCTTTTTATACGTGTTCATTCCAACACCGAGCATTTCATTAGCGGGTAAGTCCCAGATTTTTTCGCGGAAAGTCTGTCGAGGAATAACCGTTACGGCATCGGGCTTTTTCATATCGGAGCCGAGCTTGGCAAAGATTTTGTTAAATGATACTCCGGCGGATATTGTAAGACCCGTTTCGCTTTTTACACTGTTTCTTATTTCATCGGCAATGTTTTCGCCGCTGCCGAATAGATATTCGCTTCCGCTGACATCGAGAAAGCATTCATCAATTCCCATTGCTTCTACGAGATTTGTATACCGCTTGTAGATTTCTCTCACGCGTCTTGAATATTCGAGATATTTTTCATAGTGCGGTTCAAGTATAATCAGAGAAGGGCACTTGCCGACCGCGTTTGTCACGGGTTCACCTGTAGATATGCCATAAGATTTGGCGGGATAGTTCTTTGCGAGTACTATTCCATGCCTGTTTTCGGTAGAGCCGCCGACAATAACAGGTTTGTTTCGTAATTCCGAATGCTCGAGAAGTTCAACGGATACAAAATAGTTGTTTAAATCACAATGAAGAATTACTCTGTCTTTTCGAGCTAAGTAATCACTGTATGAAGAAATGTTCATTTTAATCTGCTCCGGGAATATTCATTTTGATGGAAAGAAAACGCACGTTCATCAAACTGACTTTATTATACATGAACGAAAGTTTGTTGTCAATAGGAAATTTGCATTTTGGCGAGAACAAAAGCGCGAAAATATATTTATTTGTATTGCAGTCGGAAACTTATTTTTGAAAAGCAAAGAAACGATGTTTCTGCTTGAAAACAAAACAACATATCATGTAAAAAAGAATGTTTGAACATGATTTAATGTAGAGCGGCGAAATAAAGCGAGAATAAATTTGTCCGCGGCAATGTTTTTTCGCCGAAATACTATTGACAATTTATATCTGTTGTGATATAATAGATAAGCAATCGGGGTGTGGCTCAGTCCGGTAGAGTGCTTGGTTCGGGACCAAGAGGCCGCTGGTTCGAATCCAGTCACTCCGATGAAAAAACTCTCGGTATATTCGCTATATCGGGAGTTTTTTGTTGCTTTTTTGTAGACTTATTGCTGCGGCACAAAAAAAGACCACGACTTTGGAGTCGAGGTCGTAAAGAAAGTGCCGAAAGCACTTGAATCACCTGTGGCAATTATTGCGTCCAAAACAAAGCCTGATTCAAGCATTGTTGCTATTATAGATTTGTCCGGTGGAGATAAGCCTTTATTTGCGGCTGTTGAAATAGACGGTTTCGGTAAACTGAATGGTGAACTGATTGACAGCAATGCAATCACAAGCATTCATGTTCGTAATAACAGATATCTTGCAGATATTCTTATCGAAATCAAGCAAAAACAGAGTGCGGAACTATATGATATCGTTAACATCACACCGAAAAAAATAACAGAGCATCAACATCTGCGGTTATGCCCTGCAATTTTCAGATATAAAAAAAGGATACAGGACAAATAACGCTCTGTATCCTTTTAATTTACTTAAATAAAATCAGCTGTTCAGCTTAACTTAGTGCTTCTTAGCAACAGCGTAGCCTGCGAGAGATACAACAGCAGCAGCAGCGGCGATTATACCCATATCGAAGGTCTGAGGAGCGGATTCAACAACTGTTTCAACTGTTTCTTCAGCAACAACTGTTTCTTCAACTGTCTCAGCAACTGTTTCAGCTTCTTCAGCAACAGCTTCAGTTTCTTCTACAACAGCTTCAGTTTCTTCAACTACAGCTTCTGTTTCTTCTGCAGCAGCTTCACCGGCTGTACCTGTCACAACGAGTTCGGACATCTGGAAGCATCCGGAGAGAGCACCTTCAGAGGTGAAGTAAACGTAGGAAACGTTTTCAACGGGTGTAACAGCTGCAGCATAGTATGTGTAGTCTGTTTCTTCGAAGAATGTATCGTCGCCGTAAGCGATAGCAGTCCAGTTTTCTCCGTCGGAAGAAACGTAAATTGTCCATTCAAAAGGAGAACGGTTGTTGTACTGGGAGTTGTCGTTAGCGGTAGCCATGATGATACCGTCAACAGTTACGGGGCTATCGAACTTAGCGATAGACTGTGTCGGGAATTCGCCTGTGCAGAACTTTGTTGTTGTGTCGTTATCCCAGAGATTTTCCGGACCTTCATTGGAGTTGCCGTTGGAACCAACAACGAATGTAGGAACGAGAATGGGAGTCTTGCCGATAGAAGCAGCAGCTTCTTCAACTGTAGCGTAGCCTGCACCGGAGTTAGCGATGACGTCCATTGAAGGAGCGTCCATAACAGGGCATTCTGTGGGATCATCAGCATTTACCATTGCTGCGAGAGAAACGGTAACAAGTGCTGAAAGAAGGATTGAGAGAAACTTTTTCATACTTTCTTACCTCATAAAAAATTTTTTAATAACAAGTACGGAGTATGCCCGTTTTGTTACGTCGGTAATTATATCATAAATAATTATTTTTGTCAACTGAAAAAGTCAATATATATGAATCAAAAAATCACAATTATGAGTAAATGCATGATTAATGAACCGAGAGATTGCCGAAATCATAAATATACATATAAATACAATGCTGTATCGGTATTGAGGCATTAAATATGAAAAATACGGTTTGTGAAATGCATACTACTGTATAAAAACAAAGCCGCATGACATCGGATATGTCAAAACAGCTTCGTTTTGCAAGATATTCAGTTTGCTTAAGCAAATGCATAAGCAAATGCTTAAACAGTGTTGCATAAGCAAATGCTTAAGCAGTGTTGCTTAAGCAGTCGCAAATTCGGATTGTCTGTCGAACCAATCGAGAATGCCGCTGCAAATGCCGCTTGCCGCGCGTCCGATGCCGTCGTCATTTAATAGCTGTTCGTATTCCTCGGCGCATGTGATAAATCCGACTTCAATGAGTGCCTGTGGAAATTTCGGATTTCGGCACATTGCGAGCATTTGATATTGCGAGCCTCGAATATTTCTGTCAAGGGCTTTGGCAACGGCGTTTGTTACGCATTCCGCTAAAAGTCTGCCGCTGTCCATGCACCATAACCCGAGTGTTCCTCTTACACGGGTAATATCTGATGTATAATCCATGGAATTCTGATGTATAGATACACATAAATCAGGCTCAATCTCCTCGAGCATATCCATTCTGTCGTATAAACTCAGTGTAGTGTCGGTATCCCGTGTGAGAATAACATCGGCACCGAGAGCACCGAGCTTATCTGCTGCTGCAAGGGTTATTTTTAAGTTCAGATCTTTTTCGTTGAGAGTATCACATGCTCCCGCTGCCCCTCTGTCGTCTCCGCCGTGCCCCGCGTCAAGCACAATAACTATTCCGTCAAGAGGAGTATCGGATTTCGTGTCGATAACAATGGGATTTTTCAGTGACAGCACAACGGAATCATCCTTGTATGTCAAATCGAAACCGTAGAAATTTTCGACATCGTATAATGTAAATGAGTAACGTACCCTGTCATCAAGCCTGACCGTTTCACATGAGCTGACGATAGGGTTGTTTCCGATTACTGCATCCGGAGCGGACTCGGAATCTACATTATAAAAGGTTACGACAAAATTATTGTTTTCGTCTATACAGCCGTTATATGCAGGCTTTCCGTCGCACTTCAACACAAACTCTGTGTTTTCACCGCAGTTTGAAACCTCGGCTGATGTAAAGTGAGAATCCGAGCTTTCGGTTGTAAATCCGAGCTCGTTAACATTGTCCGCGGATACATATCCGCCCATTCTCAGCTTGTAAAACCCGCGCCATAATGATAATGCGAGCTCTTCCATTCCTTCGGATTGAACCGTATAATCATAGTAATACGAGCTTGTTTCCGATGTTTTCAGATGTGTATAGTCATTTTTTACACTGATTTTTATGTATGTGCCGACACCCATTGAGCGTATATCAGGGCCTTCTGCTTCCGCGGTTCCGTCACGATGCGTGAGTGTGAATTTGATATTTCCGCATTCGGTAATTTCGCCGTCGGATGCTTCGGGTAAATCCGCGCTCCCGCTGAATGTCGCTCCCGTATAGCCTGACGATGCATATGCTGTGATGCTTTCCTGTGTCAGCTCCGTCTCGATTCCTCCGATATTAACCTTTACATCAGAGCCTGCGGGGGCAGTACATGAGACATAAATCTTTCTGTCATGAGTAGCTATATCGGTTGACGGATATATATTTGTTATCGATATGGTGTCGAGCGAAATCGGTTCGTTTTGTAACGGTGTTGACGCGGCAGTGTCGGTATCGTAGTACAATGTATAAACGTATGTAATTCCGTTTTGCTCGAAGACAAAGTCGTTTTCGCCTTTTTCGAGGGTTACGTATAAATTGAATATTCCGCTTTTTGTACGGCTGACTTTTTCGCCGTTCATAGTCAGTGTGTAGAATGGGTCGGATGAGCCTATAATATAAGTTTTTGCCGATGTCATTGTGGATTTGTCCGCGGGAGATGTTACGGTAACTCCAAAGCCGTTCGACTGTATTTCCGTATAAACTATCTCATCGGAGAAAATCGAAATAAGCTCATCGCTTGCACCGTTTATGTTGCGGTTTATTTCGTCATATCCGTAAAAAATGCTTCCTCGGTATGCTTTTTCGCTTCTCGCAAACGCAACCTGCTCGGACAGCTGCCCTGACGGGGAATCCCAGTTTCCGTCCTCGTATCGATATGCGGCATGTGAAATATAAAGCTTTACATCTGTTCCGTCAAGCAGGGCATTCCACCAGCGTGTCAGAACATCGAACGCCGATGAGGTATCGTCAAATGTCCAATATATCTGCGGTGAAATATAATCTATGTAGCCGCCGTTTATCCATGCAGTCGCATCGCAATATAATGAATTGTATCCTTCGAGACCGTTTGTGTCGCTTCCGCCGTTTTCTCCGTCATTATTCTGCCATATCGCAAACGGTGAGACGCCGAATACGCATTCGGAATCCGCTGAATGAACGGCGTCATATACGCTTTTGATTATTTTATTAATATTGTTACGTCTCCAGTCGGATATATCGTCGAATTCGGCACCGTATTTTTCATAAGCGTCGGCATCGTCGAATTCCGCTATTTTACCGCTGTCATCATATACGGGATACGGATAAAAATAGTCATCGAAAACTATCCCGTCAACGTCGTATTTTTCGACTATTTCACGTACACCTTCCGTTACAAGCTCACACACCTCAGGCAAACCCGCATTCAAATAGAGTTTGCCGTCATCGTACGCTACAGTCCACTCCGGATGCTGCTTGGCAGGACTTTTATCGTCGAGTGTGCTTATGTCATGCGTGTCCATTGTAACTCTGAGCGGATTTACCCATGCATGGACATAAATGTTTCGCTGATGAGCTTCATAGACAATATATTCGAGCGGATCGAATACAAGCTCTCCGTCTGACGAAATATATTTTGAAACGGGAAAAATGTCGCTGTCGTATAAAGCGTCACAAGAGGGACGAACCTGGAAAAAAATCGTGTTAAGGTTGTTTTTTTCGCAAGTATCGAGAATAGAATCTATTTCGGCTTTCAGTTCGTCCGCACTGAGATTCGCCGAAGAAGGATAATCTATATTGTATACCGATGCTATCCATACACCGCGTATTTCGGAGTCGGGGTTAATGATGTGTCTGAGAGTCGGAGCCGGATCGGACGGTTTCATAGCATCGAGAGATGTATCGTAATCAGTGCGTATGCATGATGTGAGTACTGTAAGCAGAACTGCAGTGAGAAGAAAAAAACGGAGGAAACGTTTTTTCATTTAAGATCCTTTCATAATAATATACTTTGTTGCCTGTCGGTATTGTTTGTTTCTTTATTTTTATGATATCATACACCGAATGACAAATCAAGCGTGTAATTATAAATGCGGAGATTTAATTATAATGCATAAGACGTTTGATATGCGGAAAAAGGTCGCATAAATCGAAATAATATTTTTAATAAGGTTTTCGGCTATGTACTTGATTTAACCGCTTATATACTTTATAATTAACATAGGATATTTTTATTTAAATTAAGGTTTGTCGGAGGAGAATGAAATTGAACGAAAACAATAACGGAATGTCTCCCGAAAGATTTACAGCTGAAAGAAACAGAGCAAACGGACAAAACAATACCGCACCGCAGAATCAAAGTCAGAAGCCGCGGTTTAAAATAAAAGACGGTAATATAATCAGGATAAACCCGGACGGAACCACTACATCAAGACCGTTGACCGATGATGAAAGACGCAGACTTGAAGAAGCGCGCATGAATGCCGCAAGAAGACAAAACAATACTGTAAATACAGTAAACACTGCGAATACGGTCAATGCGGCCAATACAGTCGTTGATGAAGCCGCCAGAAGAAGGGCAGACCAAAAGTATCTCGCGAGATCTCAGGCGGAAGCGGCTGAGCAGCTCGGTGTTACCGAAAGAGGTATAGCCGAAAGACGTCGCCGTAGCGACAATATTCGAAGAGAAAATCAAAACAGAAGCCAGAGAAAAAGAAAAATAACCGTCAATCCCGGTGCAATCGTATTTGCTTTGCTTATGGTTGCTGTTGTCGCGGTTTCGGCAAAGCAGATTAAAATCAATGAGGAAAACAAGGAAAGCGCGGAGAGAACCGACCTTGTTTACGATGAAACACAGTACAGTGAAACCGATGCGGGCGATGAAGAGTACATAATCGAAAATGTACCGTCATCGGAGACCCAAACCGTACTCTACGAGACGGAGCAGACCGCGAATACCGAGATACATAACGGCAAGCTTATACTTGTGAATTACGAGTATGAATACGTTGCTCCCGACAGCATCGAGCTTACGAATGCGTATGAATCACGTACGGGAAACACGGAAATCGGAAGGCTTAAGGTTTCCGAGACGACAACATCCTTGGAATCCGAAGCGTTTGCGGCGCTCGAGAGACTGGTTGTAGATATGAAGACCGCTACGGGAACGTCGGATTTGATGATTGTAAGCGGATACAGAACGTATCAGGATCAGGTCGACATATATGACAGCTATGTATCATCATACGGTGAGGAATATGCGAAATCTTATGTTGCGGACCCCGGACACAGTGAACACCAAACAGGACTCGCGTGTGATTTGAAATTCTATACCTCAGACGGATATGCTGTTTCAATGGCTGATTACGAATACGGTCCGTGGGTAGGTGAAAACTGTATGTACGAAGGATTCATCAGACGCTACCCTGAGGATAAGGTTGATATTACAAAGATAAGCTACGAAGCATGGCACTTCAGATATGTAGGTATTCCTCACGCATATGCGATAACGACACTCGGCTGCTGCCTGGAGGAATATATCGATTATTTAAAGGATTACACAACAGACACGAAAATTCTTCATATCAATGATGATATGACCTTGGAAGCAGTAGAAGCTTCATCCGTTGCCGAAAGCGACCTGGAGGGCGGATGGCTTACATATTACGTACCGATGTCGGACGGAGACAGTACAGACATACCCGTTTTGCAGGGAGATGCCTATGGTGAATACGAAATTTCGGGCAATAATATCGACGGATTTATCGTTACGGTAGAGCTGAATTGAAAAAAACATTGCGCAAGCGGTGATTCAGAGGTTTTACACTGTCAAAAAAATGCTCTTCCCGTAAGGTTTTCGGATTTCATATTTCCGTTATTTTATGTTCGTTAAAAGTGGTTTCACAATTCAACCAACATTTCACGCGTTATCAAATTACTGTCACATAGCCGGAATATAATATAGCCAGAACAAGAAAGAAACTTGTTCGAGATAAAATTTGATTTTAAATCATATAGAATATAGAAAGGTGAATGTTATGAAAGAATTTGATATGAACAACAATGAAATGAATGAACAGAACAGTGTTGAGAATAAGAATGTAAATACAGATTCTCAGAACACGAATCCTCAGACTGTAAACGAACAGAATACACAGGAAACAAAAGAGAACGTAAATACATCCACTGTAAACAACAGCACAACTCCGGTTCCCGAAAACCATCGCACCGAAACACCTTATTCCGGCAATCCTTACTTTGAAGGATTTGCTCAGAACAACAATCAGCAGACAAACAACCAGCAGTACAATGCTCAGCAAAATAATACTCAGCAAAACGCTCAGCAGAATACGCAATACACTCAGAACACACAGAACAATCAGTACGGTCAGCAGACACAGTACACACAGAACTCCCAGAATACACAGTACGGATACAACCAGAACAATCACGGTTACGGATATAACCAGAACCAGAATGGCGGATATACTCCGAACCACACATACAATGCCCCGCATCAGGCACAAGGTCAGATTTCATATACTCCCAATACCGCTAAGGTAAAGAAAGAGAAGAAGTCTAAACCGGTAACACGCGGAGCTCTTGCATTGGTTGTTGCAATGGCAGTTGTTCTGTCAGGTGCTGTAGGCTACGGCAGCGCAATGCTTGCTTCGAGAAACGTTACGGCAAGCCAAAGCGTAACTTCAAGTGAAACCACATCACAGCCTTCATCGACAACAAGCTCAGATAACGGCAATGTGGTGATTTACAAGAGCGTTGACGAGGTTGCAACATCAACAGGTGACAGCAGTGATAACTACACGACAGCAGAGGTAGCGGCTATGGTTAAGGATTCCGTAGTTGAAATCAATACGGAATATACATCAACATCCCGCGGATGGTACAATTACGTACAGCAGGGCGCAGGCTCGGGTGTTATCATTTCCACAGACGGATATATAATCACAAACTGCCATGTTATCATGGATGAAGACACAAACGCATTGGCTGATACAATAACAGTAAGACTTACAAACGGCAACGAATATGATGCATCTATTGTAGGCTATGATTCGGAGTCCGATATAGCGATTGTTAAGATTGATGCAACGGGACTTACCGCGGCACAGTGCGGCGACAGTGATAAGCTTGTTGTCGGCGAAGAGCTTCTTGTAGTCGGAAATCCTCTCGGTGAGCTCGGCGGAACAGTAACAAACGGTATCGTAAGCGCAACAGAGCGTGAAATCGAAGTAAACGGCGTTAAGATGAACCTTATTCAGACTAATGCCGCTGTTAACCCCGGCAACTCCGGCGGCGGTATGTTCAACATGAAGGGTCAGCTTGTAGGTATTGTTAACGCAAAGTCAAGCGGTACAGGCATTGAAGGACTCGGATTCGCAATCCCCGTAAACGAAGCACTTGATGTAGCCGAACAGCTTCTCCAGTACGGTTATGTTCGCGGCAAGACAATGATCGGTGTATCGTTCTCCGAGGTAAGTTCCAACAGCTTCTACTTCTATTACAACATTAAAGCCGGTGTTTATGTTGAAAGCCTTACAGAAGGATATAATGATGACGTATTACAGCCCGGTGACAGAGTTGTTGCGGTAAACGGCAATACAGTATCAACAGTATCGGAAATCAAATCCGTAGTAACAAGCTCATCCGTAGGTGATAAGCTGAAGTTCCAGATTGAACGTAACGGAAAGCTTATGGAAGTTGAGGTTGAGTGCTTCGAGAAGGTTCCGGATTCTAACAGTATTGAATTCAGCGAGGATAACCAGTCTGAAACAACTGAAACAAACTCCAATTCGTTCGGCGGAAGCATCTTCGGAAACTGAAACGAATTAAGACAGCAGCGAATTCAGTGAAGGCGTTAGGCCGATAATGCCCGGCGGATTTTGAAACCGTAGGTTTCAAACCTGCGGATTAATAATTAAAGCAATTTAAGAAACTCGATAACTCATAAAAAAACGGAAAGGAAAGGGATACTGTGTAAGTACCCCTTTTCATACGTATTATAAGAAAACGCCGATTTAAGTCTGTTTTTTACATAAACTCGATTTATTCGGTGAATCCATAAAAAATAAGGAGCAGCTATATGTATAAGATTCTTGTTGTTGATGATGAAGAAATGATTAGGCGTCTTATTGCAAAATACGCCGTATTCGAAGGACATACAGTGACTGAAGCCAAAGACGGAATGGAAGCGGTTAAGCTGTGCCGCGAGGAAGAGTTTGACATAATGATAATCGACATTATGATGCCTGAGCTTGACGGATTTTCCGCATGTCGTGAAATAAGAAAGTTTTCTTCTATTCCGATTATTATGCTGTCTGCCCGCGGTGAAGAGTATGACAAAATCAACGGATTCGAGCTTGGAATCGACGATTATGTGGTTAAGCCGTTTTCTCCGAAAGAGCTTATGCTGAGAGTAGACGCGGTAATGAAACGCACATCGGGAAAGCTCGAAAACAAGGTTGTTGCAGAGCCTAAAAATGAGATTGTCGAATTTGACGGCGGCGGACTTAAAGCCGATTTAACGGCAAGAATCGTATATGTTGACAATCAACGTGTTGAAATGACTCCGAAGGAATACGACCTTTTCTTCTACATGATTAAGAACAAAAATATAGCACTAACAAGAGACAAGCTCATAAGCGAGGTCTGGGGTTATGATTATTTCGGTGATGACAGAACCTTGGATACTCATATAAAACTGCTCAGAAAGAGCCTCGGTAAATATGCCGATTATATTGTAACTCTGAGAGGAGTTGGATATCGTTTTGATCCGGAAAGAAACTAAATCAAAACACATTCACCGCTCGGACGAGCATATGATGAGCATGAAAGGAAAGCTGCTTATAGGCTTTCTGCTGTTCGGAGCATTGGTTATAGCAGTGCTTTGGTTTTTTCAGACCGTGCTTCTCGGAGATGTTTATCGTTCATTGAAGCTCAGAGATTTGAATAAATGTGCATCTGAAGTAGAAACAGCAGCATTGAGTGACACAAGCGATGATTATTCGAGTCTTAATGAAGCGGCAGGAATGGCGGCATCCAAAAGCGGAATATGTATTTCCGTTTACGAGATATCATCTAACGGAGTGGCGAAGAGCGGAAACCGTGTAGTGGAACAGCATTTGAATACATTCTGTTTTATTCATAACATAGAAAGCTCTCGCCTGCTGAATACTTTGTATCAGAAAGCCGTATCCGAAGGCGGCGAAATGATGGATGAGGTTTCACTCGGTCAGATGTTCGCAAATGATTCCGATGACGGAAGCGAAAACGTTATTCTTGCCAAGGTAGTTGATAAGAACGACGGACGTGAGCTTCTCATGCTGTTCAATACCGAGTTGATTCCGCTTGATTCCACTGTGACTACAATCAGAATAGAACTGCTGTACATAAGCTTAATATTAATTGTTTTGGCAATTGTCCTCTCGCTTATACTTTCAAGCCATTTGTCAAAGCCGCTCAGAGAAATGAGCGGAGAAGCGGCAAAATTGGCTCTCGGTGATTATAACGTTAATTTTGATGGCGGCAATTGCACTGAAACCGAAAATCTTTCGGCGGCATTAAATAAAGCAGCGTATGAGCTTTCGCGATTGGATAAAATGCAGAAGGATTTAATCGCTAACGTGTCGCATGACCTCAGAACTCCGCTTACAATGATTGCCGGATATACCGAAGCAATGCGTGACCTCCCGGGAGAGGCTACACCTGAAAACATGCAGATTGTCATTGACGAAACAAACAGACTTACCACACTTGTTAATGATATGCTTGAGGTTAGCCGTTACCAGAACGGAACACAAAAGCTGAACAAAACGCATTTCAATTTCACAAATGTTATAAGAACAACTATCGAGAGATACGCTAAGCTGCGTGAAAAAGACGGGTATATAATTACTTTTGAGAGTGACAGAGACGTTTTCGTAGATGCGGATGAACAGAGAATACTTCAGGTTATATATAACCTGATAGGAAATGCGGTAAATTATGTAGGCGATGACAAGACGGTTATTATCAGACAGACAGTAGAAAATAACGAAGTTCAGCTCGAGGTTATAGACCATGGCATCGGAATTCCGGAGGATCAGCTTCCGATGGTTTGGGAGCGGTATTATAAGGTAAACGATTTCCATAAGCGTGCCAATATCGGCACAGGCTTAGGCTTGTCTATCGTAAAGAATATTCTTCTTCTCCACGGAGCTCAGTTCGGCGTTAAGAGCAAGGTAGGCGAAGGAAGCAATTTCTGGTTCAAGCTCCCGATAGATAATGAGTCATCGGTAAATTAATAAAACAAAAATGCATGTGGTTTAATCCACATGCATTTTTTAGTGCGCTCGTTGTATCGCTTTAAATTAAGTTATACTGAATCCGCCGAATAAATAAAGGAAAAACAAAGGAGCTTGAGCAATTGTAAAAACAATTGCTCAAGCTCGAGGAGGCGGCGTATAAACTTTAAAATTAAGTTATACTGAATCCGCCGACATTATTCTAAAGCCAAACATCGGAGCTTGCTCGTTTGCCGCAGGCAATTTACATGCTCATCAGAGCATGTAAAAGAGTAAGCTCGAGGAGGCGGTG
>CAZWLL010000005.1:44921-63316 GCA_964634795.1 uncultured Ruminococcus sp.
AATCCGCCGACATTATTCGTCAGCTTCAACCTTTGCTTCAGCTATAATCTTCTGAGCAACGGAAGCGGGAACTTCTTCGTAACGGTCGATTGTGAATTCGAATGAACCACGACCCTGGGACATAGCACGAAGTGAGATAGTATAGTCAGTCATTTCACCCTTCGGAACATCAGCTTCGAGAACAGTGTATCCGGCTTTTCTTTCGTGAGGATTCATGCCGAGCACACGACCGCGTCTCTTGTTGAGGTCGCCGATAACATCACCAACGAGTGAATCCGGAACTGTAACCTTAAGAGATCCGATAGGCTCAAGAAGAATCGGTTTTGCCTTGGGAAGTCCTTCTTTATATGCGAGACGAGCTGCGAGTTTGAAGGAGATTTCGTTAGAGTCAACCGGGTGATAAGAACCATCATAAAGGTCTGCTGCAAGGTTAACTACAGGATATCCCGCAAGAACACCCTTCTGCATTGCTTCAAGAAGACCCTTTTCAACTGCGGGGTAGAAGTTCTTCGGAACTGTACCGCCGACAACGGACTGTGTGAATGTAAGTCCTTCTGCATCACCGTGAGAGAATCTCATCTTAACGTGACCGTACTGACCTGAACCGCCGGACTGCTTCTTGTGCTTACCTTCAACATCGGATGTACCCTTGATGGTTTCACGATAAGCAATCTTGGGTGTTTCGAGAATAACGGTTGTGCCGTAACGTGATTTCATCTTGGAAACAAGAACGTCAAGCTGCATATCGCCTAAGCCGGATATTGTCATCTGCTTTGTTTCGGCATTGTTCTCGTATGCGAGAGTCTTGTCTTCCTCGAGAAGACGAGCGATACCTGTGGAGATTTTATCTTCATCACCCTTTGCGGCAGGTGTGATAGCCATTGTGTAATAAGGATGCGGGAATGCGATCTTTTTGTATTCGAAATCAGAGGTTACTGTCAGAGTATCGTTTGTGTTTGTTCCCGCAAGCTTAGCGATCATACCGATATCACCGCAGCAAAGTGAAGTAACTTCGGTCTGCTTCTTTCCGCGGATTGTATAAATATGAGCCATCTTTTCGGTTGCACCGGATGTAACGTTCTTCATCGTAAGATCGTTTGTAAGATTACCGCTCATTACCTTGAAGAATGTCATCTTACCTACGAACGGGTCGGCGATGGTCTTGAATACGAAGAGTGAGCACTCACCGTCTGTTTCAATCGGCTTATCCTTGAAGGAATCGCCGTCGATAATCTGTTCAACACCCTTTGCTGTGGGACGCGGGAATGAATCGTTGATGGTGTCGAGAAGGAATGTGATTCCCCAAAGGTTTGTTGCACAGCCTGAGAATACGGGTACGATTGTACCGTCGATAATACCTGTGTGGAGAGCTTCTACAGCGTCTTCCTGGGATATTTCGGCTGTTTCGAAGAATTTGTCGAGGAGCTCTTCGCTGGTCTGAGCGAGAGCTTCGTTAAGTGTATCTGTATATGCGGAAGCAACATTTTCATCGTCCGAGTTGAACGGAGAAGATGTTCTCTTGCCGTTTGCGTCGAATGTGTATGATTCACGTGAAATGAGGTTCAGGAATTTAACGTCCTTGCCGTTCTTAACGGGAACGAGAAGCGGGCAGACTGCCGCGCCGAACTTTTCGTGAAGCTCATTGAATACTCTCTCGAAATCCGCATCGGGATCATCGCATTTGTTTACGAAGAACGCGCAGGGTATCTTAGCTTCCTGAGCTTTGTCCCATGCGATTTCGGCACCTACTTCTACGCCTGCTTTGCCGTCGAGTGCGATTACCGCAGCGTCGGCAACACGAACAGCCGCGTCAACTTCGCCTGAAAAATCGAAGAAGCCGGGAGTGTCGATAAAGTTAATTTTGGATGTTTCCCACATAACGGGTGCGAGTGACAATGTGAGAGAAAATCCACGCTTGATTTCCTCGGGATCATAGTCGCAGACGGTGTTGCCGGACGTGGTTTTACCGAGTCTGTCTGTACCCTTTGTAAGATATAATGCCGCTTCTGCTATAGAGGTTTTACCGGATCCACCGTGACCGAGCAGAACGACGTTACGGATGTTTTTTGTTGTGATCTCTGCCATTTTTGTCTCCTTGTATATATTAAGTGAAAAATAACAATAATTATAATGTTCAAAAGATGAACAGACAGGATGAGATAAACTGTATGATTTAGCAAACCCGCCTTTCCCATTATACAACAAAAATAACCGGATTGCAATAGATTTAGCTCAACAAAACGGTGTTCAAAACGTAATTTATTTGACCTCAATTTTGTGCGAAATGATGAAAATCACTTGCGCAAGCAGTCAATATTGCTTGTTTTACGTTATTTACGAAATATGTGAACACAAAAACAGAATCGGTTACCGTTTTAAAAGAACATCTTCTATTTCACATATGTACATTTTATGATAATCATGCTCCGCGTATGTATACATAGGGTATGAGTCAGTCATCTTATCGGGTGAGATAAAATCGGCATACAGCTTTTTCAGTGTTAATACCAGCCTTGCCTCCGTGAACCATACTGCGCGTCCGCATTCGTTTGAGTCGAATGCGGCTGTCAGAGCACATTCTTTTGTTTTATTATATTCGCGTCCGCTGTATTTTCCGCAGAATGACAAAACATCACGATAACTTTCGTCAAAAAATGAGAGAGTCATTCGGCTGTTGCGTTCCGTAAACGTGAATGTGTGTCTTTGAGGACGGATAAATACAAAAGCAACAGGCTTGTGCCAGAGAAAACCCATTCCGCCCCAGCTTGCCGTCATTGTGTTGTAATCGCTTCCGCAAACGAGAGGGCCGTTTGAGTCCGCAGAGGTGACAAGCATCCAATCGTTTTCAATCATCTTAATGATGTTGTCCGTTATATCCGTGGGTTTGATATGTATGAAATCATTCATGACCTTCTCCTTATCAGAAATTACCGCCGTTCCAGCCCCATTTGTCGTACTCGGTGTACTTGATATAAACCTTATCCTCGGGAATACCGCATTCATTTGAGATAAGAGTACACATAGATGAAGTCATTTTATCATAACCTGAGCTTTTCTGCGCGCCGAAAATCGAGACATCAATCATCATACAAGGAGCATCGGAGCCTCCGAAATACATATCAGACTGACTGTCGAAACGAATCATAAGCCAGTTTTCCGTTTTACCGGGAAATGATGCGGCAAGAATTTCCGCTGTTTTGCTTTTAAGCAATTCTTTCTTATTGTGATCAAGTGATGTGTTGGTTTTGAATTCAATGTACGGCATTTTTTTTAATCCTTCTATGTTATTTATTTTATACGTTTTTATGATAGCAAATATGTGCGGGTATGTCAAGTGATTATTTTGAAATTGATATTGACAATCAAATTTGATGATGCTATAATATATAAAATGATAGTCAATATCAAATTGGAGCGAAAATAAGAATGGGTAAATACAGAACCAAACAAAGAGATGAAATTCTTCGCCTGTTTATGGACAACAGTGATAAATGCATGAATGCGCGGGAGGTATGCTCTGAGGTGACTGCAGGTGAAGCTACGGTATTCCGCACACTGGCATCTCTGACAGAGGAAGGCATGCTTAAAAAGTTCAACGGAGATTCGGGCAGAGGTGAATGCGCGTATTACCAGCTTAATTCATGCGATGAGGATCATATTCATTTGAAATGTGAAAAGTGCGGCAGGCTTATTCATATGGACTGCGGATTCATGAAAACAATATCCGATCATTTCAAGGATGAGCATGGCTTTGTTTTAAACTGCCGTAAAACCGTAATATACGGACTGTGTTCGGTTTGCGCGGCAAACGAGGAGGAAAAAAAGTGATAAAACTTAAAAGGATAATATCGGCAATGCTTGTTTTTTCCTGTCTGATATTTGTTTCATGTGAGAAGGAACAAAACGATGACGGACGCCTGAGTATTGTCGCTACAAACTTTGCTTTATATGATTTTGCGAAAAACGTTTGCGGAGACGAGGCTGATGTAATAATGCTGCTGCCGACGGGAACGGATGCTCACAATTTCGAGGCTACTCTCGGAGATATCGATAAAATCGAGTCATCCGATTTATTTATACATACGGGTGGTGAAAGCGAAGATTGGGTTGATGACGTTTTCGCATCATTCGATTCTATCGGCGTAACGGTGAATTCGATTTGCGCGTCTGACGCAGTTGAAACATATACGGAGGAAATTACCGACGGAATGCAGACGGACGGAGAAGAGGAGCAGGGAATAGACGAGCATGTGTGGACATCTATCCCGAATGCCGTGAAAATAATCGAGAAAATACGTGATGAGCTCTGCGCTATTTCTCCCGAATCCGCCGAAATATTCAGTGACAACGCAGAAGGCTATATAAATGAATTGGAAACTATAGACGCTGAGATTGAGACCTGCGTGAACACCGCGAAAAGACATACCGTTATTTTTGCCGACAGATTTCCGTTCAGATACTTTACGGAAAGATATTCACTTGAATATTATGCGGCATTTTCCGGATGTACATCGAATACGGAGCCGACACTCGCAACACTGAATTTCCTTATCGAAAAGGTGCGTGAAGAAAATATTCCCGCTGTTCTGACGATAGAGCTGTCTGATAAGAAATGTGCGGAAACGGTTGCAAAGGAAACAGGCTGTGATATACTTCAGTTTAACTCTGCGCATAATGTCACCGAAGAGGAGTTCGAATCGGGAATTACATATGCGGATCTTATGAGAGAAAATCTCGAAGTATTGAAAATTGTATTGAATTGAAATAAGGTGAAAAAATGAGCATTATTGAGGCGAATAACCTTACACTTGCATATAACGGATACATAGCAGCCGAAAATATCACATTCACTCTTGACAAGGGTGATTATCTTTGTGTTGTGGGAGAAAACGGTTCGGGAAAAAGTACGCTTTTAAAGGCGGTTACGGGAGAGATTAAACCTGCGGCGGGAAAGCTGGAGATAGATAAAACGGTAAAGAGCGAGGGAATAGGATATCTTCCGCAGCAATCCAAAATACAGCGTGATTTTCCCGCGACTGTACGGGAGGTTGTACTGTCAGGCTGCGTAAATCGTGATAAGTACGGTATGTTTTGGAACGATGACTCCAAAAAGCGCGCACTTGAAGCTATGAAAATGATGAATTTACTGCCTCTTGAGAAAAAAAGCTTCGGAGAATTATCGGGAGGACAGAAGCAGCGTACTTTGCTCGCAAGGGCGATATGTGTGTCCGATAAGCTGCTTCTGCTTGACGAACCCGTTACGGGACTGGACCCCGATGCGGCACATGAGATGTATGCGGCAATACGAATGATCAACCGCGAACTCGGATGTGCGGTTATGATGGTTACGCACGATATCGGCTGCGCGGTACGAGAGGCCGATAAAATGCTTTCAATGTGCCGTGGGCATTATTTCTTCGGCAGTGTGGACGGATATCTCAATCATGAAAAGCATGATGAAGAGGTACACGAGCACGCTGAGGAGGAATACCATCATCATGAATGAACGAGCGTAATTTGCGTAATATTATGAAAGGATAAAATATGTCACTTACTGAATTGTTCGCATCTGAGTTCTTAAGGACTGTTGTTCTTCGTGCACTTGTCGTAGGACTTCTGGTGTCATTATGTTCATCAATGCTCGGAGTGAGCCTTGTTTTGAAAAGATATTCGATGATCGGTGACGGATTGTCTCATGTCGGCTTCTTTGCACTTGCCGTTGCGTCCGTGGCAGGCGTGGGCGGTACATATTCCATGGAGGTATCTATACCGATTGTCATCATTGCCGCTGTGCTGATATTAAGACTTTCACACAGTGAGGGAAGACTGAATGGGGATTCCGCTTGTGCCGTGGTTTCGACAGGTGCAGTTGCCGTAGGAACACTTATGTATAACGTAACAGGCGGAAGAAGCGGAGACGTGTGCAACTCGCTTTTCGGTTCATCATCGGTAATAACGATATCAAATAAAGATATGCTGATTTCCGTAGCATTGTCAATGGTTGTTCTTTTGTGGTTCTTCGTGTTTACGAAAAATATTTTCTCCGTAACCTTTGACGAAACTTTTGCGGGTGCCGCGGGAGTAAAAACAGGATTGTTCAATGTAACGCTGGCGGTACTCACCGGAATTACCATAGTGGTCGGTATGAAAATGATGGGCTCGATAATGATTTCGGCGCTTATTGTATTTCCCGCAATAACTGCTATGCAGCTGACAAAAAGCTTTAAGCTTACCGTTATTTTGTCATCGGTTATTTCTCTGGTTTGTTTTACAGTAGGCTTTTTTGCGGCATGCTGTCTTTCTCTTCAGACGGGAGCGGCGGTAGTGACAGTGGAGCTTCTGGCGTTTTGCATCTCATGCGGTGCTGTGAAAATTAAGGAAAAAATATATAAAAACAGAATCAAAGACTGATTTTTACATATTATCGGAACTTTAATCGTTCACGTACCGTCTTATTCTACAGTATTCAAGATACAGCTGATATAGGTCGATACGGAGGGTATAGTTATGGTAAAAGTAATATTGCTTGCGATTTTGTGTGTATTAACTTTTGTCTCGTGCGAAACCAATGCGAAAAATAAAGACGATACGGATGCAGATAAAACATATACGTGGACATCGGATGACGGTGAATATACGCATTCCGCCGCCGTAACCCTGTACGATAACGGAACATTTCAGTTCGTATTTTCACCGCTTTCAAGCTATATAGGCGTAGGCGAATATTCAAAGCAGGACGACAAGCTGATTCTCGAAACAGAGGACGGAGAATACACATATACCTTTGACATGAGCGAGAACAGTTTGATATTCGACAGCGAAAACTCATCCGACAATACATGGTATTCGGAATTTGAAGACGGAGCGGTGTTTGTAAAATCCTGAAGCTCCGATGGTATATAAAAACGAGGACTCCCGAATTCGGGAGTCCTTGTTTTATCTAAATATCGATTAATTATTTATCAAGTTGATAGAAGCCGTGGTTCTTATCGCTTCTGTGAGTCCACATACCGCGTGTGAAGTCGGGAACGTCAACAGGTGCACCGTTGTTCAAAATGGAAATTTCCGACAGTGGAGTAATTGCCATCCATGCTGCTGTATCGTATGTATCGATCGGAGGTACGTCACCGGTTGAGAGAGCTTCGAAGAAAGCATCGAATACGAGCCAGTCCATTCCGCCGTGACCGCCCTTTACGCCTTCTTCTTCGAATTTACGCCATACGGGATGTTCCCAATCCTTACGGTATTCGTTTACATTTCCGTAGTAGCTGTGATCCCATTCGGATGATTTGCCGTCAAGATATACGCCGTCGCCGTCCTCATTGAAGAAGCCCTTAGTACCGCGTACGATGAAGTTTCTCGAGTAGTTGCGGGGAAGGCTTGTGTCGAGTGTGAGAGAAATGAGCTCTCCGCCTGCACACTTGATATTGGTTTTAACTATATCTCCCTGTGCGAAACGATAGGTTTTAAGTGCGGGATTTACTTTATCATTCTGTTCAGCATATGCGTTGAGTCCGAACGCACCGGATGAAACGGATGTAAGTGTAAGCATACGGTTTCCGCGGTTTATGTCAAGTATCTTTGCGATAGGGCCGAGCTCGTGAGTCGGATAGTTTTCGCAGTTGCGGTTCTGATAGTTGCGGAGTCTGTAATGTCTGTTTTCTTCGCCGAATGAGATTTCGCCTCTGAGGTCGTGTCTGTAGCCGCCCTCACAGTGTACGATTTTGCCGAATAAACCTTCGCGAACCATTCGCATAACCATCATTTCGTTGCGGTCATAGCAGCAGTTTTCGAGCATCATGCAGTGTATTCCGGTCTTTTCATATGTATTGACAAGCTTCCAACAGTCATCGATTGAATACGCGCCGCCAACCTCGATTGCAACATGTTTGCCGTGTTCCATAGCGTATACTGCTGTCGGAATGTGGTTTTCCCATGCGGAGAAAGCGAAAACAACGTCAACATCGTCTCTTTCTATAAGTTCCTTATAGTCTGTTGTTCCGTATACATCCCAGTTTTTCTTTTCTTTGCAGTATTTTTTAGCCTGTTCTATTCTGTCTTCGTAAACATCACATACAGCAGTAATAACGGTATCGTCTCTCTCTGTGAGAATACCGTATATGTGTCCGAAGCCGCGTCCGCCGAGACCTACGACGCCTACTCTATACATTTCTGACATATTCGTAACTCCTTGATATTGAAAATTTTTAATGTAAACCGAAGATATGACGTTTTCGTGAACCGCCATACTCCACATCAGCTTACCATACAGTAATATTATATCATATAAATCAATCAAGTCAACTACCGCGATAAAATAATTTTGAGATGTGAATAAATTATTTTATGCTGTATTTTAGATTATAAAAGCACAATTAACATAAGAATCGAAAAATATTCTTGTAATTTCGGTCGTGGCATGTTAAAATATAAATTGGATTTATTTGCTTAAATGATCTTTATAAATTATTATGTTCTATATAAATATATCCGGAAGGAAATGAAATGGCTCAGACAAAAAAGAATACAGGCAGTTCACGTTCTTCTGCCGGTAAAAATACAGCTGCAAAGAAACAAACTAAAGCAGCTTCGACTAAAAAAACACAAAATAATGAAAAAACCGAAACCAACGATTTATTATCGCAGGCTGCTCCGTATATTTTGGCAATTGCGGCAATACTGTTTTCGGTGTGCATAATTCTCGGAGAGGGTAAGGTAGGCGGAGGTATTAAAAATTTCTTTACGGGATTGTTTTCGGGTGCCGCCTATGCTTTTCCGCTTTTTATGCTTTTACGAGCATTTTTATGGAAACGCGATGTTGCACAGGGACTCAACTACAGCCGCAATACATGTACGCTTATCGTATTTCTTTGCCTGACAATGTTTCTTCATATAGTCGGAAACGGTGCGAATGAGTTTGATGTTAAGCTGCAGTACGCGAACGGAATGAACCTTGTCGGCGGAGGCGCTGTAGGAGGCATTTTAGGTGAACTGCTGTACAGAGGATTCGGTAAGGTTTGCTCGATAATAATACTTACCGCGGCTATTCTTATTCTTTCACTTTATATTGCGGGACTTACACCTAAGGGCATATACATATGGATAGCTTACCATATAAAGTATGCGGGAGAAAAACGTGCGGAAAGAGCGGAAATACGCAGGAATGCTCCGCCTACCAAGCAAGCGGTAAAAGAAGAAGAATATCTTAAATATTTGAGAGAAAAAAAGCTTAAAGAAAAGAAACTGAAGGAGAAAGAGAGGGTAAGTACCGCTGAAATACCTGCGGAGTCGAACAGCGGCAGAACCGTGAAAAAGTCTGTACAGCCTGCGACGGTATACAAGGTTACAAGACGCCGTCTTACCGAAATGGACATTCCGGTTGATGACATAACCCCTCCCGAGGTACAGAAGGAAAGAGAAATCGAAGGCTTTGAAGATACCGGTGATACACCGACAGAAAATATCGAAGATAATGACACAGAGGATATAAGCTCAGGTGTAGTCGATGAGAAAATATTCGATGAGGTAATGCGCCGTACTAAAGAAAGGATAGAAAAGGGAAAACGTACGGATGTAATCAAGGATACGGATGATACCGAAAACACAACCGATGCATTCGAAGAACCGTTGCTGTCGGAAGAAAGCAATGAATATACGACCGAATCCGTTTATGAAAACGAAACTTCCGCAGCAGACGATTTTGAAGAAAACGAAGACAGCGCGGAAACAAGCATAGAAGCGGGAGACGTACTTGATGCCGTGGAAATAGCCGCAATGAATCTTCACGACAGTCAGCATAAAGATGAATACGAAACGGATACGGTAAAGCTTGCAATGGCAGCATCTACCGATGTATCGGACGATGCATCAGCCGATGAAAATAAATCGTCTGACGAATCCGAAAACAGTGACGGACTCGACATGTCGCAGATATTCGCGGGCAACGGCGAGGATTTAATAAACAGAGTGTCAGAAGCGCATCTCAAGGACAGTGCCGCAAAGCTTGAATCCGCAAATCAAAATATTTCTCATAATAATGCAATAACCGTAAGGGAAAATGCTGTGTATAAGCGTCCTCCTATAGATTTGCTTACCATGGGTGACGATTTAAACGGTCAGGATAACATAAAGGACGAACTGCAGGAGAACGCAGTTAAGCTGGTAGAGACATTGCGTTCATTCAACGTAAAGGTTAAAATCGAGAATATTTCCAGAGGACCTACGATAACACGATATGAGCTTTGTCCCGAACCCGGCACAAAAGTAAGCTCTATACGAAATTTGGTAGATGATATCGCACTGAATCTTGCCACAACAGGTGTGCGTATAGAAGCTCCTATTCCCGGTAAGAGCGCGGTAGGAATCGAGGTGCCGAATAAAAAGCAAACGACGGTACATCTCAGAACGCTGATCCAGTCCCCCGATTTCGAAAAAGCTAAGAGCCCGCTTACGGTATGCTTGGGTGAGGATGTCGCAGGTGACCCCGTGTATTTTGATATCGCAAAAATGCCGCACCTGCTTATCGCGGGTACCACAGGTTCTGGTAAATCTGTGTGTATAAACTCGATTATTATGAGTCTTCTTTACAAAGCAGATCCGTCTGAGGTCAAGCTTATGCTTGTCGACCCCAAAAAGGTCGAGCTCAGCATATACAAGGGTATACCGCATTTGCTTGTACCCGTAATCAGCGAGACCAAAAAAGCCGCGGGAGCTCTTTCGTGGGCTGTAGGAGAGATGGAACGCCGTTACGGACAACTTGAGGATCTCGGCGTGCGTGATATAAATGCTTACAACAATGTAATAAAGGATAATCCGAATTACGAGCACATGGGCAGAATCGTTATTATTATCGATGAGCTTGCGGATTTTATGATGTCGGCTCCCGATGCGGTCGAGGATTCCATATGCCGTATCGCGCAGAAAGCCAGAGCGGCGGGAATGCATTTGATTATCGGTACGCAAAGACCGTCTACAAATGTAATAACAGGCTTAATTAAAGCCAATATTCCGTCCAGAATCGCGTTTACCGTAACAAACAATATCGATTCGAGAGTAATTCTCGATAAAAGCGGTGCCGAAAACCTGATAGGCAGAGGAGATATGCTGTTCAGCCCTGTCGGAGCACTTAAGCTGAAGAGAGTACAGGGTGCGTATGTTTCCGAAGATGAGGTAGAGAGTGTTGTCTCGTATATTAAAGAGAACAATTCGGAGTGTGATACATATTCCGAATCTATCGCAAACCAGATAGAGCGTGAAGCGCAGAAATGCGACAGCTCAAACGGTAAGAAAGGCTCAGCATCAGATGCGGATGAATACGATGATGAAGAAGATCCGATGTTTAACGCCGTGGTTGAGCTTGCCGTTAATACAGGTAAAATATCTACATCGCTTGTTCAAAGGAAGCTGTCTCTCGGCTACGGAAGAGCGGCAAAAATCATAGACCGAATGGAAAGCCTCGGAATTGTAAGTGCTCCGAACGGTCAGAAGCCGCGTGAAGTGCTTATGACCAAGCAGGAATATATGGAAAGACGTCTAAACAACGATATTGATTAGTTCAAAGGGATTAAAATGGGAACACTGATAGTAATTGAAGGACTTGACGGCTCAGGCAAAGGAACACAGACAAAGCTTCTTAAAGAACATTTCGAAAAACAGAATAAAAAGGTATGTGTGATTGAATTTCCGGATTATTCATCGGAAGGTTGTACACTTGTAAAAATGTACCTTGACGGTAAGCTCGGAGAAAATCCGAATGACACCAACGCATACGCCGCATCAATGTTTTTTGCCGCCGACAGATATGTCAGCTTCATGACATCATGGAAAAAAGACTATAATGACGATGATACGATTATTATCGCAAACAGGTATACAACGGCGAACGCATATCATCAGCTATCGAAAATGCCGCGTGAGGATTGGGACTCGTTTCTTGATTGGCTGTGGGATTTTGAGTTTGTCAAGTTAGGTCTTCCGAAACCGGATATGGTTTTGCTTCTTGATATGCCCGAATCGGTGTCTTCAGAGCTTGTGAAAAAACGCAGCAGTGAAACAGGACAAAAGCTTGACATACATGAAACACATAAGGACTACCTGCAAAGGTGCCGTGTTGCCGCAGCATATGTTGCCGAAAAATGCGGATGGAATGTAATAGAATGTGCGGCTGAAAATGCAGTCAAACCGTATTCGATTGATATAATCGCAAAGAAAACAGCGGATGCGGCGGATAAATTCCTTGCGGGACGATTTACGAACAGATACACCGAATAAATAATAAAATCAAGCAATTCACAGAACCGCGGAGTACATTTTCTTCGGAAGCCGATGAAATGTTTACCGAAAAGATTGTTTTTGTGTAAAAAATAACGCTTAATGTTTATGAATTGTTAACCGCTTTTTCGCTTTATAATGCTATAATGTATATTATCATTAATATGATACCCATGGAGGTAAATTATGATTACAGTTTTTTTGGCGGATGGTTTCGAGGAAATCGAAGCATTGACGCCTGTTGATATTCTGAGAAGAGCAGGATGCGACGTAAAGTGCGTATCTATTAATAAAACAAAATCGGTAACGGGTGCTCACGGTATTACGGTAAATGCCGATATGACAGCGGATGAGGCAGAAAAACTGTCGCTTTCGCCTGAAATGGTTATTTTACCTGGCGGAATGCCGGGAGCGACTAATCTCGATAAAAACAAAACGGTAGATAACTTCATAAACCGTGCCGCTGAAAACGGTGCGTATCTCGCCGCCATCTGCGCCGCACCGATGATTCTCGGAAAAAGAGGATTATTGAAGGGCAAAAGAGCAACCTGTTACCCGGGATTTGAAAAATATCTTGAAGGAGCCGACATCACCGGAGGCAGAGTGGAAAGTGACGGACATGTTGTTACCGCATGCGGAATGGGCGCGGCATTGGAATTCGCACTTGAGCTTTGCAGACTTATAAAAGGAGAAGACACGGCGAACAAGCTCAGTGTCGGTGTACTTGCAAAATGATTAAAAAACAAAAAGACGATATAAGAGAAGAATACAAAGCACTGAGGCGCGCTATGCCGCAGGAGGAAAAATTCGCACGTGACAATGCCATATGTCAGGCTGTTGAAAACCTTGTCAGCTTCAGATATGCCGAATATGTGCTTCTCTATGCAGCTCAAGCCGACGAAATAGATGTATCAATGATTGCGGAATCCGCTCTTAAAAAAGGTAAAAAAATCTGTTTCCCGCGCTGTGATAAGAAAACACATACAATGAAATATCACATTGTGTCATCACTCGATGAGCTTAAACCGGATTCATACGGTATTTCGGAACCGTCTGAGGATGCACCGATATATGACGTGAAAAACGAGACTGCAGGTGCGGTATGTTTTGTCCCCGGACTTGTTTACGATAAGGCAGGCTATCGCCTCGGTTACGGAAAAGGCTTTTATGACAGATATCTTTCGGAGTTTTCGGGATGCACAATAGGCGTGGTTTATTCCGATTATATACTTCCCGAGGTTCCGAGAGGAAGATATGATGTCTCGGTTGATATTTTGCTTACCGAAAAAGGTGTTCGTGTCACAAAAGACGCAAAAAAGACACGCTCCGGAAAGGTTTAACTTTTGAATTCCGACACTACAAACCGAAAAAACATGCAGAGTGAATATAATGCTGCCATGTTTACGCCGTTTTTGGTGATAACTGTCTATGCCTTGATATTATCCTCCCGCTTTTTGTCGGAGGAAGCTCTCGGAATGAATGATAATCCGTACCTTGCGGTATTGATTATACAAATACTTACATATGCGCTCCCCGCTTTGTTTTATACACGGCTTCGGGGCAAAAAATTCGATATGCGGACGAGAATGCGTCCTTTTGCACCCGCATCGATTTTATATGTTTTTCATACGACAGTTTTCCTTTTGTGCGGTGTAACTCTTTTGAGTATTGCCATGTACATGGCATTCCCCGAGGAGTTTACCAACAGCTCCGCTCAATCATATGCTTCATTTGCGATGAACGGAAGATTTTTCGATGTAGTATACCTTATAATCGCCTTTGCGATTTTGCCCGCAATAACCGAGGAATATCTTTTTCGCGGAATAATCGCCGCTGAATATGAAAGGTACGGTGTCGGTATCGCGGTTGTTATAAATTCCGTTACCTTTGCGATGTCGCATTTTTCTCTCGAGAGGTTTCCCGTATATTTGTTTTCAGGCTTAGTCCTTACAATGTGCATGTATACCGCGAGATCTGTTTGGGCATCTGCCGCGGCGCATGCGATAAATAATGCATTTGTACTGCTGTCGGAAAAATTTGTACTTCACATTGCGGATAAACAAAATGTAAGCTTCGTTTTATTTATTATTATTATCGGAGCAGCGGCAATTGTTTCGGCAATGCTTATGTGCTATGAAGCTCAATCGTTATATAAATCATATGCCGAGGATAATTTGCAGTCAGACTATCTTCCTAAAAAGAAAAGCAGTATTTTCAGAAACATTGCGGAGTCATTCTTTACTCCGACATTTCTGATTGCAGTCATTATTTTTATTGTCGCATCGATGACATGACAGAACCCGTGAAATGAGGTGATACCTACGGATTTAAATAACAGTAACGAAAATCTCGGAGAAACACGGACGTTCAACGTTCAGAAGCACTCTGCCGATGGTATGAAGAACGTGATTAATTCGAATAATGAGTCCGCTCTTTCCGAAAAAAACAGAACTAATAATTCTGTCGGAAAAACAGCTTCCGTCGGCAACGCCGGCGGTATGTCTGTTCAGAGCAGACAGCAGATACAGCATAGATCGGAGCAGAACGGTGAAAGAGCAGTAAATCGTCAATCGGTACAGCACAGAGTACGCACAGAGACAGGCAGCGCACATGGAAACGCAAGCGAAAGAATTCGTCAGACAGCATCTCAGTCATCGGCCGCCGCATCACAAACTGCTCGACAAAGGCAAAACAATCTTCCTGCGCAAAGGCAGCAGCAGGCAGTGAGGAGCACATCCAATGTGCATACCGGTAATTCGACAGCTGTAAATCGTTCCGCCGAGAAAACCTCGGCATTAAAATCGGCTGATGCATCGGTTTCGGCTAATACAGCACAGAGAAATGTCTCGAGCAGTCTATCTAAAACCGTAAATATTTCGGTTAACAATAATGTTAAGCAGAATAAATCCGAAAAGAAACGGAAGAGCAGTGACGAGGGCGGAAATACAGTTATAAGTATAGTAAAGGCTATTGTCTATATCATATTCGTTATAACGATTTCCGTGTTCCTTGCAATCGGTATTATTCAGGTCGGAAACGATATTTTCGCGTTTGTAAAATCCGATGAATCCGTAGAGGTTACCATACCCGAATACGCGACACTTGATCAGGTATCGCAAATACTGTATGAAAACGATATAATCAAGTATCCCGAAATATTCAAGCTTTTCGCCGTATACAAAAAAGATGACGGAGAATTTCTCGCGGGTACTTATACGGTAAACGGTATGATGAATTATGAGACGCTTCTCGCGGAATTCAAGGAGAAGGTTGTTTATTCTACCATTGACGTTACCATTCCCGAAGGTTATACTACCGACGAGATTATAGATTTGTTTGTAAATCAATATGGCATAGGTACAAAAGAAGGATTTATCGATGTAATTCAGAACTATGATTTTGATTATTGGTTTATAGACGAGCTTGAAGAAAGCGGACGTCTTGAAAACAGAATTTACCGTCTTGACGGTTATCTGTTCCCCGATACATATCAGTTCTATTCATCGACAAGCGAGGTCACGGTTATAAGTAAGATGCTTAAGAGATTTTCTCAGATATTTACTAAGGAATATCGCAATCAGTGTGCCGAGTTCGGTTATTCGGTTGACGAAATGATTACCTTGGCATCTATGATTGAAAAGGAAGCAGCATCTCCGTCCGAATTCTTCCTTGTTTCCTCGGTTTTCCACAACAGACTGAACAATAAATGGAATTTCCCGAAGCTTGAAAGTGACGCTACGGTTCTCTATGTCTTAAGACACGAATCGGGTGAAAAACTAACCTTGACGGCAAGCGACCTTCAATATGATACTCCGTATAATACATATTTATACGAGGGGCTGCCGCCGGGACCTATAGCAAATCCGTCGGCAAGTGCGATGCTGGCTGCTTTATCCCCGCAGACTACGAATTATTATTACTTTGTAGCAAACAAGGGCACCACATACTTCTCCGAAACCAAAGCACAGCATGACGCATATATAGAAGAGTTTAAAAACGAAACAACTGAACAGCAGACTACAGGTGATGTACCGCAGAATTAAGGACAATCCGCTTCATTCGGTGCGTTCTGAAAACCAAAGAGAAGAGTGCGCCGAAACATTCTTCTCTTTAGTTGCGTTTATACACAAACGGCTTCAATGCCGCAGTCAATAATTATCGGTACGAAAGGATGTAAATCAATGTTTATTATCGGATGCCATCTTTCAACAGAGGGCGGTTATTTGGATATGGGCAGGCGAATGGCTTCAGTGGGAGGAAATACATTCCAGTTTTTTACGAAGAATCCGAAAGGCGGCAAGGTGAATAAACCGGCTGACCCGAATGATGTCGCCGCACTGAGAAAGTTTATTGCCGACAACGGATATTCAATGCCTCTGGCACATGCTCCGTATACATACAATCCGTGCTCAGCCGATGAGAGTGTCAGAAAATACTCACTTGATTCAATGCGGGGTGAGCTTGAATTTCTCGAGAGCCTGCCCGGTGCAATGTATAATTTTCATCCCGGATGTCATGTTAAGCAGGGTGTTGATGTGGGCGTTGAGTACATTGCATCCATGCTTTCTGAGGTAGTATGGAGCGGAATGAAAACAACCGTATTGCTCGAAACTATGGCGGGAAAGGGTACGGAAATCGGTCGCTCGTTCGACGAGCTTGCCATGATAATAGATAAGGTTCCGTCACCGCTTGCCGATAATATCGGAGTTTGCTTTGATACATGCCATGTTAATGACGCAGGATATGACTTAACCGATCTTGATTCTCTTCTTGATGAATTCGATCGTGTGATAGGATTAAATCGACTGCATGCGGTACATCTTAATGATTCCATGAACGAACGCGGCTCACATAAGGATCGTCATGCGAAAATCGGAGAGGGAACGATAGGAATCGATACAATAACCGAAATCATCAATCACCCAAAGCTTGCAGGTCTTCCTTTCTATCTTGAGACTCCGAACGATTTAGAAGGATACGCAAAGGAGATAAAGCTGCTCAAAGAGGTTCGTAAGGAGTGCGGAGAATAATATGGATGAGACGAAAAAAGAATGCGATATCTTTTCACATCTCGCCGAAACCATGATGCTTCAATCGGAAGACGGCGAAAAAATGAGTGAGGATATCATAAAAATAAGAGAAACAATAAAAGCGATTTCACCCACCGAAGGCAAGGAGACTTTCGGCCCCGAGATGCTTACCGCTGAAACTGCCGATGAATTAAGAAACGATGACGGACACAGCGGAAATTCAGAGCTGCTTAAAGATGCCGCGGGGTATTCGAAGCCGTACAATAAGGTGCCTCGTGTAGTTTGATAAGATTTGGAATTAACGAAAATGAAAATTACAGAATTATCGGTTGCCGCTCTCTGCGAAAAGCTGGAAAAACGCGAGACTACATCACGTGAGATAACAGAAGCGTTTCTCGAAAGAGCAAATGAAACAAAGGATATTAATGCATTTATCACGCTTTGTCCCGAGAAAGCGTTAGCGGCGGCGGATAGAGCGGACAAAGAAAATCTTTCCGCGATAAAGAAGATTCCGTTTGCGGTTAAGGACAATATAGCATACAGCGGAGTGAAAATGACCTGTGCTTCACACATGCTTGAAAATTTCATCCCTACCTATAATGCTTCCGTTGTCGAAAAAATGGGCGGCATAGTTTTAGGCAAGACTAACCTTGACGAATTCGCAATGGGCTCAAGCTGTGAAAAATCGATTATCGGCGCGACACACAATCCCATAGCACATGATTACTCGGCAGGAGGTTCGTCAGGAGGATCGGCAGCATCGGTTAAGGCGTGTTCCTCACCGTGGGCGTTAGGAACGGATACGGGAGGAAGCTCACGCCAGCCGTCGGCTTTTTGCGGAGTTGTTTCGGTTAAGCCGACGTACGGTTTGGTTTCGCGATACGGAGTAGCTGAGCTTGCTTCATCACTTGACACGGTTTGTCCGATTGCACGTGATGTCTATGACTGCGCTTTAATTCTTGAAAATATGGCGGGACATGATGAGAGAGACATGACGTCCACATCACGCGAGGATTACCGCGGTGAATTTACGTCTGCAATAAAAAAAAAATACGGCATAAGCGGAGTCAGAATCGGGCTTATGGACGGATTCGA
>CAZWLL010000006.1:0-12222 GCA_964634795.1 uncultured Ruminococcus sp.
CACTCATTATCTTATTATAAAATTTAATGTGTGTTCGCTCTCAACTTGTTGTTTAGAATGACATTAAAATTTTTTCCAAAGCTATTGATTTAATCATCGATTTTTGATATAATAAAGGTAAGTACAAAGATGCAGTCATCTTTGGCATTTCCTGTACATCGGGATTGCCGTATATTTTAATATTATGGAGCGTATAAAATGATATCTCGTGATGTTACAATACAGAACAATGTAGGTCTCCATGCCAGACCGGCTACATTCTTCATTCAGAAAGCAAATTCATATAAAAGCTCTATCTGGATCGAAAAAGACGACAGAAGAGTAAACGCTAAGAGCCTTCTTGGTGTTCTTTCTCTCGGCATCGTAAAGGGTATGACTATTACCCTTATCGCAGACGGTTCTGATGAACAGGATGCTCTCGACGGTCTTGCCGCACTTATCGACACAGGTTTTGCCGAATAACTTTCTAATTTAAATTAATGTAAGCTGAGCGATGGTGGATTTCTGCCCTCGCTCACTTTATTATGTGGACTTATGCCTCAAATTTCAAAAAATATTGACTGGCTCAGAGAAAAATCTTCATCACTGCCGCGCACACCGGGCGTTTATATTATGCAGAATGAAGACGGTCATGTAATTTATGTGGGAAAATCACGCTCGCTCAGGGACAGAGTTTCCCAATATTTCCACGGAACGCACGATGAGAAAACCACACAGATGGCGGCATCCGTCCATGACTTCAGATTTATTACCTGCGACACCGAAATGGAAGCTCTCGCGCTCGAGAACAGTCTTATTAAGCAATATACACCGAAATATAATATTCGCCTGAAGGACGCAAAATCTTATCCGTATATAAGAATAGGAATCAAATCCGTCTATCCGCGGATAACCATGACGCGGAAAAGGCTTCCCGACGGCGCACTGTATTTCGGCCCATACTCATCGACAGCCACAGTATTCACGACTATAGCTCAAATCGAAAGAACACTGCGTATTCCGACATGCAAAAGAAGATTTCCCGAGGATATAGGCAAGGACAGGCCATGTATATATTACCAAATAGGCCGTTGTATGGGTGTATGTACGGGAGAGGTCAGCGTAGAGGAATATCAGGACGCGATATCCCGTGCCGCGGAAATTCTCAGAGGCGGTACGCAGGAGGTCATCCGTTCTCTTACCGAGAAAATGACGCGTTTCTCCGACGAGCTTGAGTTTGAGCAAGCGGCTAAATGCCGCGACACAATCGACGCTCTTCGTAAGCTCGGCGAGAGACAAAAAGCTGTCGGAGATCCGACAACGGAATGTGATGTTATAGGACTTCACATGACAAGCTATGACGGTGAAAACGTAAGTTTTCGCGACTGCGCAACCGTATTCTATATCAGAAGCGGATATATTACCGACAGTGAGCATTTTATTTTCGGAAAAGATGAAATCACTCTCGCCGATAATTACGATGATGACGGTGACTCCCCTCTCTCGTCATTTGTTATGTCGCTTTATCAGTCACGTGAATACATTCCATCGGAAATACTGCTGTCATTTGAGCTTCCCGAGCACGACAGGCTTTTGCTTTCCGATTATCTCACAAAAAAAGCAGGCAGACGGATTACACTGCGCACGCCTAAAAAAGGAGCATCCAGATATCTGTGCTCTATGGCTGTAAAGGACGCGGCTGACCACTCCGCAAACGTTCATCATCGTGAATCAGACAAGGAGAAAACCCTAGTCAGCCTTGCTCAGCTTCTGTGTCTCGAGGTGGTACCGCAGAGAATCGAGGCATATGACATATCGAACCTCGGCGACGAACATATTACCGCAGGCATGGTTGTTGCCGTTGACGGAAAGCTCACAAAGTCCGAATACCGTACATTCAACATCCGTTCCACCGATATTCAGGATGATTACGCATCCATGACAGAGACAATATCCCGCCGTCTCTCTCATATCGGAGAGGAAAACGGTTCAATGAGCACATGTCCCGATCTTATATTGCTTGACGGCGGAAAAGGTCATGTTTCCGTTATAAAAGAGCTCATGCGTGAAAAAGGATTCGAAATTCCGGTTTTCGGCATGGTCAAAGACGAGCATCATAAAACACGTACGCTTACGGACGAAACATGTGAGCTTAATATCGCAAGACACCCCGATGTATTCAAGTTAATCTATGAAATACAGGAAGAGGTTCACCGCTACACCGTCGGAAGAATGACGGGTGCCAAAAGGAAAACTCTCAAAACGTCTTCCCTCGAGAAAATACACGGCATCGGTCCGGCGAAATCAAAGCTTCTCTTAAACAAATTCGGCTCTGTCACGGCACTGAAAAACGCAAGTGAAAGCGATATAGCGGATGTCCCGGGCATAAGTCAGACAGACGCGGAAAATGTTTATAATTATTTCAGAAAACAAACAACTAAAAATGATAACGGAGATTAATATATGAGAATTATTACAGGCAGTGCGCGCGGTACAAAGCTGGCTACCCTTGAAGGAGATACCACGCGTCCTACTACAGATCGTGTGAAAGAGGCATTGTTCTCAATGATTCAGTTCGACATCGAGGGCAGAAATGTACTCGACCTCTTCGGCGGCTGCGGTCAGCTCGCGCTTGAGGCTCTCTCACGCGGAGCGGCAAAGGCAACGATTATCGATCAGTCACGTGATGCGACTAACATTATCATAGAAAACGCTAAGAAAACGCATTTGTTCGAAAAATGCAGAATTTCCACAGCCGATTATACGTCATTCATTCGCGGAGCCGCAAAAAAAGAAAAATACAATATAATCTTCCTCGATCCGCCGTATAATACCGGTCTTCTTCCCGCCTCATTAAAGGCACTTTACAACGCCGAGCTTTTCGCTCCCGGTGCGTACATAATCTGCGAAACCGACTGCGACATTCCGCCGAAGGCTACACGCGTACGCAAAGACGAAGAGGTAATGGCGGAATATGTATTAAAAGATGTTTTCGGCGGCAGCGAGACACTTCGGGATAAATTCGATGTTCTGCGCTCCGCTCTTTACGGACGTACGAGAATAACACTTCTCACACCCAAGGACGAGGCTGCGGAATGAAACGTGCGGTAATCACGGGCAGCTTTGACCCGATAACCTCCGGACATCTTGATTTGATAAAACGAGCTTCCGACATATTCGATGAAATTTATGTTGTCATATTATTTAACGCGGAAAAGAAAAACGGCATGTTCTCGCCCGAAAACCGTCTGAAGCTGCTTGATATGGCAGTATCCGAGCTAGACGGAAATATACACACGGCTATGTGGTCGGGATTAACCTCGGATTACATGCATAAGGTCGGTGCCGAATTTATTGTCCGCGGAGCACGCAATGCAACGGATTACGATTATGAGGCAGAGCTTTCGTTAATAATGAAGCGGTTTGACCCGAAATTCGAAACGATAATTCTTCCCTCCTCTCCGTCACTCAGCGCGGTTTCGTCAACATATGTACGTGAGCTGTTAAAATACGGCTGTGAGCTCGGCGATGCCGTACCGTCATCATGCGCGGGTGTAATACGTGAATTGATGTAATAAAAAAATCCCTTTCGACGATTTAAATCGTGATTTAATCGTTCGGAAGGGATTTCTTTATTTTATGTTATCTTCAAAGTCTTCGTTTATCCTACATACTTGAAAATCTGAGCCATGTAGAAATATCTGGGATCAACTCCGCTGAACTTGCCGTCACTGTAGCTGATGCCGTACTTTTCGAGATTATACTTCTTAAGAATCGATAAGAAGAGGTCCTTGTCGCCGTACGCGTCACGGATAAGGTCAATATACGACATTGATCCGATTGTGGCAATTGTGGTTTCTCTCTTCTCGCCGTCATCATCGACAACAGCGTCTCTCAGCTTTACAACGGGAATGAAAATTCCCTCGGCACTCTTTATCCAACCTGTAATATATGAGTAGAAATCATCATCACAGTACCAATTGCAGTACCAGTCTTTTACGTTGATGCAGTTCTTTCCGTATGACCAATAACCGTCAATTACCGAATATTCGTATGCACCGATATATATTATGGCTTCACCGTTGATTTCGGGATGTGATTTGCTGTACGCATAAACTACCACAGCACCGTCTTTTTTCGCTGTCAGTATATTTGTAACCTGTGTCATGGTTGCTCTCTTCGCGCCGAATCTGATGCTGAATTCGATATCATCGTATTCCTTGCCGTCAGATGCGGTTACGGTAAACTCTGTCGTTTCGCCGACATCAAGTCTCCAGTTTTCGGGAACAACATCGAGAGTGGGATAATCTTTCTTTCCCGCAATCTTTCTGTCTACGTTTACGTTAAGCTTGAAGAACGGAACGCCGCCTGTGGTGTACACATAAACATCGGCAGAGCCGCTCTTGCCTGCTACGAGAGTACCGCTTCTTCTGTCATAGTAAACTATGTCGGGATCTGTTGAATAGAGGTATGCGTTCTCGCAGAAGGTCTTCTCCTGTCCCTCTGTCATGTAGAGATCATATGTGTTTTCGTCAAAGTATTTTTCAAGAGCTTCCTTAGCATCGCTTTTGCTGTAATACTTCGCGCCGCTCAGATTGCACGGCTTGCCGAATGTTGTCTTTAAGACGCATGTATAATCATCGCTGTCCTTATCGGAAGCCTTCTGAACGTAAATTTTCGCGTCACTGCTGCTCGACGCTTTCTTAAGGCCGGATGTCGAGCCTAAAAAGACATGCTTGCTTCCTGTTTCGGTCTCTTCCTTTTCGCTTACTACTGCCGATGATGCATTTTTAACGGAATCACCGTTTTTAAAAATATTTCCCGCAGATGCAAAACTTGCCGCAGAAGACATCAGTGTCACGGCAGTCAAAACAAATGCCATTGCTTTGATACTCTTTTTCATAAGTACACTCAAGTCCTTTCTTAAAGCTTTCAAATAATTAATTATTTACAGTTTAATCCAAATTAATTATACAACAATCGAATACTTTTGTCAATGGGAGAGCAGATTGTTTACGAAAATAAATATATGCACGTCCGTCATGCGGTTAATATAATTCAGATAAGTGCCGTTATCAGCTTATATGTGTTAATAATAATGATTACAACTCCGATTACTGCCATAAACGGCTTTATCGGCAGCTTTTTGCACAGATATGCCGCAACGGGAGAAATAATTACTCCTCCGATAAGCAAGCCGAGCACAGCGGGAAGATATTCACCGACCGAACCGAGCGTCATAACGAACATGACTGATTCGGCGGCGGTAACGAAAAATTCGGCGGCGTTTACCGATCCGATTGTTTTGCGGACATCGCAGTCAGACGCGACAAGAGTGGATGTAACAACGGGGCCCCATCCGCCTCCGCCGATGGAATCGCTGAGGCCTCCTATAAACGCAATCGGATATACCTCTTTTCCGCACACTCTCGCGCTTTTGCCGTTCATTTTAACGGCTTTCACGAATATCACGACACCCATTATTATAAGGTAAGCGGAAACAATAGGGGAAATTATGCTTTCATCGAACGATGTGAGTATATACGCTCCGATGACTCCGCCTATAATTCCCGGTATTATCAGGCGAAGGAACAGACTTTTATCGATGTTTTTCAGCTTAAAATGCGATATTCCGGATGCCAAGGTAGTGAAAATCTCCGCAAGGTGAACACAGAACGATGATACAGCCGACGGAACTCCCATAGCTCTGAGTAAGGTTCCCGATGTAACTCCGTACGCCATGCCGAGCGTACCGTCAACCAGCTGAGCTGCCATTCCGACGACAAAACATATTAAAAACAGCTTCATGATATTGTTTTCCTTATGATTTCTATAAGTTTTTTGATATTATATCATCAATTTCAGACTTAATCAAGTCATCTCCGAATACAAAGTACGGGAAAAAGCATATTATGTCTTTCATTAAATTTTTTTAATCAAATTTTTCCTTTTTTCGAATTTTTTTTTGAAAAAAAAAAAAAAAAAAAATGCTATACTTGATATAACGGCATTGCATCATGACAAAAAATACGATTTTTGCGGGTTTGTACACTTTTTTGTTGCGAATTTAATAAAGGTGCACTGAACAGGGTGAGGCTTACGCGTGAAGCTTAATATTTATCGGCTTCGCGAAATCTGCCTTAAATCGGTGTTTTTACGAACACAGCCGTATTTTTCAATGATGTAATGTATCGGAATTACAGTAATTCAATATTATCCGAAAAGGAGACAAAAAATGAAAAAGGCACTTTCTCTGATTTTTGCCGTTGTACTCGCAATGACAATGTCACTGACCGCATTCGCAACCGTTGAAAACGGTAAAATCTTAAACGGTACACCCGTTGTTGACGGTGTACTCGACGACATCTACACACAGTCCGCTCACTTTGTTTGCGACATGGTAGCTGTATATCCGTGGGGCAACGGTGATCTCGCAAACGAAAGCCCCGCAAACGCTTACTTCCTCTGGGATGCCGATTATCTTTACATCTGCATCGTAGGCGTTGACAACACACCCTTCTCCGACCCTGAAAAGTCATGGATGAACGACGCAGCTGAAATGTGGTTCTCCGATGAAGGTTTAAAATTCAAGGTACACGCTGCTGCTGACGGCACATTCTTCCTCGGCACAGACGGTGACGCTAAAGTAGCTTGGACTGCAGGCTTTGATGCTTCCAAGTCCGTAGCTGTTCAGACAGATGAAGGCTGGGTAATTGAAGTTGCTCTCCCGATGAACAACCTCGCCGCAGGCAAAACCTTCGATTTCACTCTCCAGGTTAACAACGTATACGACAACGAAAAAGCAAACGGTATCGCTGTAGGTTCACAGGATCCCACAAACACATTTGAATGCGTTGCAGATCAGGTTGCTCTTCCCGAAGCTGAAACAGAAGCTCCCGCTGAAACAGAAGCTGTTGTAGAAGAAGCAGTTGAGGAAACAGTTGTTGCTCCCGTAGAAACAGCTCCTCAGACATTCGACGCAGGCATCATTGCCGCTGTATGCGCTGTTGTATCAGCTGCAGGCTACGCAGTAGCAAAGAAGCACTGAATTCAAACAAATACACTCACTGAATAATTATATTCGATATTCGCAACACTAAGGGCTTATCCGTAAAGGATAAGCCCTTTCACTTTTTTAGCTTTACCGTTGATGGCTATTGTAAAAATCACGGAAATAAGCTATAATTAAAACAGTCATCAAATTAAAGAGTTGTATTAAGGCACGGTTATTTTATCAGCCGTACCGATAACCCGGAGAAAAAAATGAATAAATTCGAAGAATACTTTATGGGCAAAAGCGTTTCTCTGATCGGAGCGGGAATATCAAATCTTCCGCTCGCGGGACAGCTCGTTAAGTGCTGTTCCTCTGTTACGGTGAGGGATAAGAAAAATCTTGATGAGCTCGGTGAAACTGCCGACGTTTTGGAAAAGCTCGGAGTAAAATTAATACTCGGCGAAAAATATCTTGAAAATATAGATGAGGATGTAATCTTTCGCTCTCCCGGCATTCGCCCCGATACAAGCGAATTAAAGAACGCCGTGTCCCGCGGTTCGTCTCTGACATCCGAAATGGAATTTTTCCTCTCGCTCAAGCCTTGCCGCATATACGGAATCACGGGAAGCGACGGCAAGTCGACAACAACGACACTGACATATATGATGCTGAAAAGCGGAAACGAAAACAACACCTTTCTCGGAGGAAACATCGGCAAGCCTCTTCTCGACAGGTATTCCGAAATCAACCCTGCCGCCAGCGCCGCGGTTGAGCTTTCTTCATTCCAGCTCATGACAATCGACGCGCCGATTGAGGTTGCCGCAATAACCAACATCACGCCGAACCACCTCAACTGGCACACATCTATGGATGAATATATCGAAGCAAAGACGCACATTCTGAGACAAGCGTCACGTGCCGTTCTCAATTACGACAACGAAATCACGCGTAAAATCGCACAGGATGTGCAGAAAACAGATACTCCCGTTACGCTTTTTTCACTCTCACCGATTCCCGATGAGGCACTGCGGTCTATCGACAGCAAGGTTTGGCTTGAGAACGATGTGATTTATTCTTATTTTCCCGATTGCGGAAAGACGGAAATAATGCCGCGCAAGACAATCAAGCTGCCGGGACTTCACAATACCGCCAACTATATGACCGCCATAGCGATAACATGGGGCAGATGCGCCATAGATAAAATAATCGAGATTGCCTCAACCTTCGGCGGAGTCGAGCACAGGCTCGAGTTTGTTCGTGCTGTTGACGGAGTAAGCTACATAAACGGCTCAATCGATTCATCTCCCACAAGAACAGCAGCTGCACTGTCGGCTATAAACGATCGCCCCGTTGTTCTCATAGCGGGCGGATATGATAAGCATATTCCCTACGAGCCTCTTGCCGACGCGGTTTACTCCTCATCGGTTCATACCGTTGTGCTCACGGGAGACACGGCGGCGGCGATTAAAAAAGCTCTTCTCGAAAGCGAAAAGCATAAATCCTCAAATCTGAAAATAATAGACGCCGACTCGTTTGAGAATGCCGTACAACTCGCACGAGAGCACGCAAAGCCGGGAGACACTGTAATTCTCTCCCCCGCATCGGCATCGTTTGACAGATTCAAAAATTTTGAGGAACGCGGAAAATACTTCAAAAAACTCGTAAATGAAATGCAACCTAAATAATATGGAGGAATAAATGGCAGATTTTAAGGAAATTCTAAGGAGCCTCTGCTCGATAATGACGGTAACAGGCTGCGAAAGAAACGCATACGACGAGGTCAAAGCCATGTTTTCAGCCGATTTCGACGAAATCAAGACAGACCTTGCCAGAAATATTATTTTGATAAAGCACTCCTCACACCCGACGAAAAGCATAAAGCCGTCGCTTCTTCTCGACGCTCACATGGATGAAGTCGGAATGATTGTCTCGGGAATAACCGACGAGGGATTCTTACACGTGGTGTCGGTAGGCGGAATCGACAGGAAACTGCTTCCGTCAGCCGAGGTAATCGTGTACGGAAAAAGCAAGCTTTACGGCACTGTGGTCGCTTATTCCGCGGCATACGGCAGAGATAAGAGCGAAAAGACTCCCGAATGGAATGATATTCTTATCGACATAGGTTATAATAAGGCAGACGCGGAAAAGCTCGTAGAGCTCGGTACTCCGGTAGGCTACCGCTATTCGGGCGATGAGCTTCTGAACGACAGAATAACCGGACGAGGTTTTGACGACAAATCATGCGCCGCGGCTATACTTACGGCTGTCATAAATACACCCGCCTCGGAAATGCTGTGCGACGCTTATGTCATACTTTCCACAGGTGAGGAAAACGGACGCGGCGGTGTATCATGTGCGGCATACGAAATCAATCCCGACTTTGCTCTGATATGTGATGTTAACTTCGCTAAACAGCCCGACACAGGTGACGGTACATCAAAGCTCGAAAGCGGACCGATGATATCCGTTTCGGCTGCCACAAGCAGACACTTCACAAAGCATGTAATCGGTTTGGCAAAAGAAAACGAAATACCGTACACTACAACAATAGAGCCTACCTCCACAGGCACCAACGCGGAATGTGTAGCATGCGTAAACGAAGGTATTCCGACAGCAGTCATAGGTCTTCCTCTCGCGGGAATGCACACCTTTAATGAGGAAATAAGCCTTATCGATGCCGACAATACGGTAAAGCTGATTTCAAAGCTCATTACCTCAGAGCTTTATTGACGAAAGGAAACGAAAAATGTACACCAATACAGAATTACTGAAAAAACTTTCGCTTGCTTTCGGCCCGTCAGGCTGTGAAGACAAGACGGCGGATATTATAAAAAACGAAATCGCACCATACGCAGATGAAATAACCGTTGACCGCAGCGGTACTCTTATCGCCAAATATTCCGCTAAAGCCGAAAAGGAAGCATACAATGCCGAAAAAGAGCCGACCTTCGCGCCGGACTGTCCCGATTGCGGTACGCTTCTGCTCTCGGCTCACATGGATGAAGGCGGATTTATGATAAAGTTCATAGACGATGACGGATTTATCAAATTCAAGTCACTTACCACACGAAATCCGATGTTTATAGCGGGACGCAATGTAACAGTAGGCAATGAGGAACGTGAAACAATCGGCTATATCGGAGCCAAAGCAGTGCATCTCGGAGGAGTCGGCGACTTTGATTCCTTATTTATCGACATAGGAGCAAAAAACAAGGAAGAAGCCGAAAAGTATGCCGAAAGAGGCGACTTTGCCGTATTCCGCTCTGATTTTATCACATACGGCGAGGGCGAACATCGTATTAAAGGCAAAGCGTTCAACTCGAGAATCGGCTGTTACATACTGATATGCGTTCTTCGTACTTTGAGTGAAAGCAAAGCCGTACTGCCGTTTGACGTGTATTTTGCGTTCACTCGCGGCGGTGAAATAGGAGTATGCGGCGAAATGACAGCAGCCAAGCTGACATCTCCCGACATTTCCGTCACGGTAAGCGCAGCCGAAGCAAACGATATTTCAGGTGACGGAATGAATTGCGCCGCGAAAATCGGCAAGGGCACCGTTATATCGTATGCCGACCGTGAAACGGTTTACGACCGTGAGCTTACATCATACTTGATTTCGGAAGCGGAAAAACACTCTCTGAAATACCAGATTAAGAAGTCCACACGTGAGGAAACCGGTGCCGCGGGTATACAGCGTTCGGGTTCGGGAGTAAAGTCCGCCGCACTTGCCGTTCCCGCAAGATATTTATCAACCGCAGCCAATACGGCGGATATGCGTGATATCGATGAATGCACGTCTCTGCTTGTTTCCGCAATATGCGACATTAAATAAAGAAAGGATTTTATCATGATTAATCTTATAAAAAAATTAATAAAACCCGTTTGTGTCCCGGGAAATGAAAGCGAAGTCGCGGGAGTTATCGCCGAGGAAATCGCACCTTATGTTACCTCATGCACCACAGACAATATGGGAAACCTGATTGCGTTCATAGAAGGCACGGGAGAAAACAAAAAGAAGCTCATGTTCGCCGCGCATATTGACGAAATCGGCTTCATCGTAACACATATCGAGGATAACGGCTACATTCGTTTTTCCACACTCGGCGGAATCAACATGACAGCCGCTGCATATTCCGAGGTTATATTCGAAAACGGTTTATGCGGCATACTCGTTCCCGATTCAGGCGCGTCCAATTTAAACTGTGACAACTGCTCCGTGGATATCGGCACAAAAAGCAAAAAAGAAACGGAACGCAAGGTCAAGCTCGGCGACACCTTTGCGGTAGAATCAGACGTTATACGTCTTGCAGGCTCCAGAATCGCCGGACGGCCGATGGATGACAGAATCGGCGCCGCGGTAATGATTGAAGCGGCAAAAAGAATCGGAAAGCCGTATAATGACGTATACCTTTGCTTTACCGTTCAGGAAGAGGTAGGCTGCCGCGGTTCGAAAACAGCCGCATATGCAGTGATGCCCGACGTCGGAATAGCACTTGACGTTACCGCAACGGGAGACACACAGTCCGCTAAGCCTATGGAGGTTAAAATAGGCGGAGGAGCCGCGATTAAAATCAAGGACTCCTCGGTAGTATGCGACCGTACCCTTGTAAATAAAATGCGCGATGTAGCAGAAGCGAATAAGGTTAAATATCAATTCGAAATTCTTACGGGCGGCGGAACGGACACATCTTCCATGCAGCAAACAGGCGCGGGAGCGGTCGCCGGCTGTATTTCCATTCCTACAAGATATATTCATTCACCCGTTGAGCTCATCGATCTTTCCGATGTTGAGGAATGCGTAAAGCTCACATCATATCTCTGCACAACAGATGTATCCGACATCTGCAAATAAAAAACAGAAAAAACTTTTGAAATTTCGAAAAATAATTTCAAAAAGGTATTGACAGCACGGCATCGATGTGATATAATAACATCGTCCTCAAGAGAGTACAGCAAAACAAACAAAAAGAGGACATGCTAATTGTGAAAATTGCATAAGATGCTGGTGTGGCTCAATGGCAGAGCAGCTGATTTGTAATCAGCAGGTTGTTGGTTCGACTCCGATCACCAGCTCCAGGGGAAGTTCCCGAGTGGCCAAAGGGGACAGACTGTAAATCTGCTGGCACCGCCTTCAGTGGTTCGAATCCACTCTTCCCCATCCCAAAAACAAAAGAGCGATGAAAATTCATCGCTCTTTTGTTTTTTTCTTTGCCCGCGGTATTTTGCCGAGCAGTTAATCTGCCAAGCAG
>CAZWLL010000006.1:12322-28877 GCA_964634795.1 uncultured Ruminococcus sp.
GACAAGATTCAGGATATAATCGAAAATAATCCCAACCGCACTCTGTACTTTCCTGACGGAGAGTATCTTATATCGAAGCCTATTCTCACACCCGCAGACCCCAAAAGAAGCGTCGCACTGAAGCTCTCGACATATGCTAAAATCAAAGCCGCTCCAGATTGGAGCTCCGATGAGGCTATGGTACGTCTCGGTGCGGAATATTTCGCAAACGATATCAGAACATGCGGCTCAAACTACTCTTTCACAGGCGGTATAATAGACGGCAGCGGTATTGCGAGCGGCATCTCAATTGACGGCGGACGCGAAACAATGGTACGCGACGTTTCGATAAAGCATACTCAAATCGGACTGCATATAAAGCCAGGAGCAAACAGCAATTCATCTGACTGCGATATTTTCGGTGTCAACATCATCGGAAACGGCAAGCCGAATTCGATAGGCGTACTCATTGACGGTTACGACAACACATTCACAAACATGAGAATAGCCGATGTTTTCACGGGCTTCCATATCCGCTCTGCCGGAAACTCAATGCGCAACATTCACCCCCTCTACACCTGCGACTACACAAACTATGTGAACTCATGCGGTTTTCTCGATGAATGCGGCTCAAACTGGTACAACTTCTGCTACAGCGACCATTTCGGCATGGGCTTCCACACGCTCGACGGCGTATCGAATATTTATGACAGCTGTTTTGTTATGTGGTACTGCAACAGAGATGATAATCATGCGGCATTTGTCGCCGACGGTGAATTCAATTCCGTACTCACAAACTTCAAGGTCGGTTTCAACGACAAAAACACACAAAACATTGTGTTGAAAGCAGGTATCGACACAGGTCACGGAGTCATAAACAATCTGTTCGTAAACCTCGGTCTTACAACGGATGACACTTACAAAAAATACCTTACGGGAAAAATATTCTGAAATACGCGGCTGCATGCTCTGTTTAATAACGGACGGCAGCCGTTTTTTACTCGGCAAAAAAATAACAAAATCTCGCTGAAGCACTTGTATTTATCGGGTAAATGTTATATAATATCGTAGAGTATTGTATCATTGCCTTTTCTGTCGCATTATCATGCGGCATGAGGCAAATGACACGTATTTTTTGAAAGGAAATATCATGGCAGAAAACAACGAATGTACTCATAACTGTTCAACATGTTCGGCTAACTGTTCTTCACGTGAGCCGCAGCATGATGCTCCTCATGAGGGTTCAAACATTAAGCATGTTATCGGAGTTATTTCGGGTAAGGGCGGTGTCGGCAAGTCAATCGTCACCTCCATGCTCGCTACGATAATGCAGAGACGCGACTATAAATGCGCCATTCTCGACGCTGATATAACAGGTCCGTCCATTCCCAAGGCATTCGGAACCAAGGGAGATATTCTTTCTTCCGGTGACGGACTCATTCCGCTCGCCACAAAAACCGGAATTGAAATGATTTCGGTAAATCTCTTGCTCGAAGACGAAACACGTCCCGTTATCTGGAGAGGCCCCGTTATCGCCGGCACTGTAAAACAGTTCTGGACCGATGTTATCTGGGGAGACGTAGACTATATGTTTATCGACTGCCCTCCGGGAACAGGCGATGTACCGCTCACAATATTCCAGTCTATTCAGCTGGACGGTGTTATCATAGTAACAACCCCGCAGGATCTCGTTTCGATGATTGTCGGAAAAGCCGTACATATGGCTGAAATGATGAACATCCCGATTATAGGTCTTGTTGAGAACATGTCCTATGTTAAATGTCCCGACTGCGGCCGCGAGCTCAACGTTTTCGGCAAATCAAAAGCAGAAGAAGTATGTAAGGAATACGGCATTGAGCTGCTCGGTAGAATGCCTATCGACGAAAAGCTTTCATCACTCGTCGATCACGGTGTAATCGAGCTTATGGAAAACGACTACCTCGAGCATGCCGCGGACTGCATCGAAAGTTTCTGCGCTAAATAATAAAGTATATCATATAACCTGACTTTCGAGAAAAAACCGCGTTCTCGTTTCCGAAAAAACGCGGTATATTTTCGAAACCGTTATATCAATAATGATATAGTACACAAATATTAATTCAATATCCATTTCAGGAGGAAAACAGCTTTATGAAAAAAGCAATGACATCTGTTCCGTTCCATGGCACTGCAGAACAGCTCGCAGAACTTGACGCGGTTATCGCAGAGTACAAAAACCAGGCAGGCGCTCTCATGCCTGTACTTCAGAAGGCACAGGATATTTACGGATACCTTCCTGTTGAAGTTCAAAAGCACATAGCAGCCGAGCTCGACGTTCCCTATTCGGAAGTATTCGGCGTAGTTACATTCTATTCTCAGTTCCAGCTCAATCCGAAGGGCTCACATCCCGTTGCAGTCTGTCTCGGAACAGCATGCTATGTTAAGGGTTCCGGTATAATCATGGAAAAGCTTCAGGAAATGCTCGGCATCTCCAGCGGCTCTATCACATCAGACCTTCGTTTCAGCCTCGATGCTACAAGATGCATAGGCGCATGCGGTCTTGCTCCGGTTATGACAATCGGTGAGGATGTTTACGGAAGACTCGAGCCTTCCATGCTGAAGGATATTCTCGCTAAATATCAGGACTGAGTTTAATTCAGCAGTTAAATACATTATTCTGACGAATATTTGCCGCGCGGCATATTGAGGTATAAACATGAAGATAAAAGAAATACAGCAGCTTCTCGGCGCAGACGTGCTGTGCGGAGAAGAGCACCTCGACAACGATGTGTTCTCCGCCTGCTGCAGTGATATGATGAGTGATGTTCTTGCTTTCGTTAAGGATCAAGGCGTACTTCTCACAGGTCTTTCTAACTCTCAGGTAATACGCACCGCAAATATGATGGACATGGTGTGTATCGTATTTGTAAGAAGTAAAACTCCTACAGACGAAATGATTGCATTGGCAGATGAGTGCGGAATAACAGTGCTGCGTTCAACACTCCGTGCATATGAAGCGTGCGGTCTTCTCTATACGGCAGGACTCGGAAATGATCCTTCACGCAGGGAGGCTGCTCATGTCTGACCCGATCAGATTCCACTTTGACGTTGACGGTGAAAATTTTTCATCAGCGGGAGAAGCGTCTGTTCTGGTTAAGAAAAAGCTTCGTCAGCTCGGATTCCCGCCGGATGTAATAAGACGGGTATCCATAGCAATGTACGAAGGTGAAATCAACATGGTTATTCACGCAAACGGCGGTGTAGCTGATGTTGAGGTAAGAGACGACGAGATAGTAATCGTCCTGAAAGATACCGGCCCCGGCATTCCGGATGTTCCGCTCGCTATGCAGGAAGGTTACTCCACCGCCCGTGACAGTATCAGGGCACTTGGCTTTGGTGCGGGAATGGGTCTTCCTAACATGAAAAAATACACCGACCGAATGGATATCGACACTACTGTAGGAGTCGGAACTACAATTACGATGAGTGTTAAGCTTTAATCTTATCGTAGCGGAACCGAAAAAGCAGTATACCGTCGAAAACAGTCATATCGAGGTGTACCAATGTTCCAAGAATACAAGCATTCCGTTTCGCTTGACACGGAAAAATGCAAAGGCTGCACCACCTGTCTCAAGCGATGCCCTACGGAAGCCATCAGAATTCGCGGCGGCCATGCCGTAATAAATCCGGCAAGATGTATTGACTGCGGTGAATGCATCAAGGTATGTCCTTATAAAGCGAAAAAGGCAAACCACGACCCTATTTCATGCATATTCGACTTCAAGTACAAGGTTGCGCTTCCCGCGCCTTCCCTGTACGGACAGTTCAATAATATGGATGACATCGGATATATTCTCAGCGGACTTCGCGAAATGGGATTCGATGATGTATTTGAGGTTGCCTGCGCTGCCGAGCTGGTTACGGCATATACACGGTTATACATAAAACGAAACGACATCAAGAAACCGGTTATCAGCTCTGCTTGTCCTACAATCACACGCATGATAAGCATGAATTACCCATTTCTGTGTGAGAATGTAATGCCTATTCTCCCGCCTGTCGATATCGCGGCATGTCTTGCGAGAGAAAAAGCAAAAAAAGATCATCCCGAGCTTACCGACGCCGATATAGGAATAATCTTTATTTCACCCTGTCCCGCCAAGGTAAGCTACATTAAAAATAATTTTGCGGGAGACCGCAACTACATTGATGCCACCATTTCGGTGAGAGATGTTTACTTCGCACTTCTCGATATCATGAAGAAGCACAGAGGTGAACCTTGTGACTCGACCGAGTCCGGTATGATCGGTATCGGTTGGGCAACCACCGGCGGTGAGGCATCTGCAATTATGAATGAAAGATATCTCGCAGCCGACGGCATCGAGAACTGCATAAAGGTTCTCGACCAGATTGAAAACGAAGAAATGACAAGTCTCGATTTCGTTGAGCTCAACGCCTGCAGCGGCGGCTGTGTTGGGGGAGCAATGACTGTCTCAAATCCCTACATTGCCCAGGCAAGGCTTAAAGCACTGAAGAGATATCTGCCGGTATCCCCTAACAGACCGGCAAGCGAATGGATTCCGGATAAATTCTTTAATTCAAACAAAGTGGAATACAGCCCGTACAATCTTCTTTCCGATGACATACATGAAGCCAAACGGATGATGAATGAAATCGAGAACATCGCGGAAGGCCTGCCGAAAACAGACTGCGGCTCCTGCGGTGCTCCGACCTGCATGGCATTTGCGGAGGATATCGTAAAAGGCGAAACAAACGCAGACGAATGCACGGTTATAATGCGTGAGCTGTTCCATGAATACTTAAAAAAGCACGCTGATGATTCAATACCGTGCGGGCTGGATAAGCTCGGCTGTGTTGAAAGAACAACGGAGGATAAGAAATGACTTTATCCGAACTGTCTGTCTCACTCGGACTGAAAAAAATCTGCGGCGACTGTGACTGTGAATTCAGCGGTGTGTACGCAGGCGACTTTCTAAGCCGAGCTATGAGCCACGTAAAAAGCGGTAATCTGTGGCTGACTATAATGTCAAACGCAAACGTTATAGCGGTAGCAAGTCTTTCCGATGCCGCGGCAATAGTGCTTGCGGAAGGAGTAGAGCTTCTTCCCGATGCGCTTGAATCGGCGTGTGAGAATTCCGTGAATGTACTTTCATCCGATAAAACCGTTTATGAGCTCTGTGCCGAAATATCTCGGCTTATCTGAGACGGGAGGAAAAAATGAGAGATTACTTCTGTGACCTTCACATTCATTCATGTCTCTCTCCGTGCGGTGATGATGATATGACTCCGTCAAACATTGTCGGAATGGCACTGCTTAACGGACTTAATATTATCGCTCTTACAGATCACAACACATCAAAGAATTGCCCCGCCTTCTTTGCCCAAGCCAGACTCCAGGGACTGATTCCCGTCCCCGGAATGGAATTGACAACGGCGGAGGATATTCATGTTGTATGTCTGTTCAGAGAGCTGTCGGATGCAATGAAGTTCGACAAATTTATCGACACACACCGCATACTTATTCCCAACAAGCCCGAAATATTCGGTCATCAATACATACTTGATGAAAACGATGAGATATGCGGCGAGGAGGAAGCACTTCTTCTGAACGCAACCGATCTCACGGTGGAGGATGCGTTTGAAGCGGTTTTGTCGCGCGGCGGCGTCTGCTATCCCGCCCACATCGACCGTACATCAAACGGCATAGTATCCGTTCTCGGAGCATTTCCCGAGGACATCGGATATACGGCATTTGAGCTGAATGACGCGGAATCACTGCCGGAATACGAAAAGCATTTTCCGCTTTTGAAAAAGCTGTCTCGTGCGGTATCATCGGACGCTCACAATCTGTGGAGCATATCCGAGGCGCAATTCTCAATACCTCTCGAAGATGAGCCGTATTCAAGCTCGTTTGTGCGCAACAAGCTTATAGACTATCTTCTCGGAATCGGAAAGGAAAAATCGGATGGATGAGTTATCACTTTATGTTCTTGACATTACAATGAACTCCGTAAGGGCAGGCGCATCTGAAATCACCATAACAATCGTGGAAGAGGGCGAATGGCTCACCTTCACCGTAAGTGACAACGGATGCGGAATGACCGAGGAGCAGTTAAAAAAACTCGACAATCCGTTCTTCACGACAAGAAAAACCCGTAAGGTCGGACTCGGCATTCCGTTTCTGAAAATGCTTGCCGAAATGACCGGAGGATATGTGAAAATCGAATCCGTATCCGAAAAGGTAAGTGAAAATCACGGAACCACAACACAAGCCGTCTTCGGAAGACATCACATTGATTTTATCCCGTTGGGAGATATGACCTCCACTGTAACAACACTGATTCAAGGATCTCCGAACGTTGATTTTACGTTTACCCACAAAACCGAAACAGGTGAGGTCAGACTCTCGTGCCGCGAGATTCGCGAGGTTCTCGGAGATGACGTATCTCTTGCGGAACCCGATGTTCTGATGTGGATAGACGGATATCTGCGTGATCAATATTCTCAGCTTTGAGAACTGTCACGGCAGACTGAACATGTTTTTAATTTATTTAAATATCGAAAGGAACTTTAATTATGAAGTCACTTGAGGAACTTAAAGCCATAAAGGCTAAAATGCAGGACAAGGTTTCTGTACGTACCTCCAGCGGAGACATCAGAATTGTAGTGGGAATGGCAACCTGCGGTATAGCTGCCGGTGCGCGTCCCGTTCTTAATGCATTTGTTGAGGGAATTACCAATGCGGGTTTATCCGAAAAGGTAACGGTAACTCAGACAGGATGCATAGGCATTTGCCAGTATGAACCCGTTGTAGAAGTTTATGAGAAAGACAAAGAAAAGGTTACATACGTAAAAATGAATCCCGAAAAAGCCGCTGAAGTTATTGAAAAGCACATTAAAGGCGGTAATGTAGTTACAGAATACACAATCGGCGCAACCAAGATATAACTTTTAGGAGGAAAAAACACTTATGATTCGTTCTCATGTACTGGTGTGCGGTGGTACCGGATGTACTTCCTCAGGCAGCCAAGCCATCCGCGAAAAGCTCGCCGAAGAGCTTAAAAACAAAGGCCTTGATGAAGAGGTCAAGATAGTTCAAACCGGATGCTTCGGTCTTTGCGCACTCGGCCCGATTATGATTATCTACCCCGAAGGAACCTTCTACTCAAGAGTTACCCCCGATGACATTCCCGAAATCGTTTCCGAGCACCTCCTTAAAGGCCGTATCGTAGAGCGTCTTGTTTACAATGAAACAGGTGATGCTCACGGTGAAGATGAAGCTGTTGCAGCTTCCCTCAGCCAGACAGCCTTCTACAAGAAGCAGAAGAGAGTTGCTCTTCGTAACTGCGGTGTAATCAACCCCGAACAGATCGACGAATATATCGCTATGGACGGTTATTTCGCACTCGCTAAGGTTCTGAAGGAAATGACTCCCGAAGAAGTTATCCAAACAATTCTCGCCTCCGGTCTTCGCGGAAGAGGCGGCGGCGGATTCCCGACAGGTCGTAAATGGCAGTTTGCAAGAGCATCCGTTTCCGACAAAAAATACGTAGTATGTAATGCCGATGAAGGCGACCCGGGTGCATTCATGGACCGTTCCGTTCTTGAAGGTGACCCTCATGCCGTTCTCGAAGCAATGGCTATCGCAGGTTATGCTATCGGCGCAGATGAAGGTTGGATTTACGTTCGTGCCGAGTATCCTATCGCAGTTAAGAGACTTAACATCGCTATCGCACAGGCAAGAGAATACGGTCTGCTCGGTAAGGACATATTCGGAACAGGCTTCAACTTCGATATTCACATCAGACTCGGTGCAGGCGCATTCGTATGCGGTGAAGAAACAGCCCTTCTTACATCAATCGAAGGCAACCGCGGTGAACCTCGTCCGCGTCCTCCGTTCCCGGCAGTAAAGGGTCTGTGGGGTCAGCCTACAATAGTTAACAACGTTGAAACATATGCCAATGTAGCTCAGATTATCCTCAAGGGTGCTGACTGGTTCGCATCCATGGGTACAGAAGGCTCCAAGGGTACAAAGGTATTCGCTCTCGGCGGAAAGATCAAGAACACAGGTCTTGTTGAAATTCCTATGGGTACAACACTCCGCGAAATCATCGAGGAAATCGGCGGCGGCATTCCGAACGGCAAGAAGTTCAAAGCTGCTCAGACCGGCGGTCCTTCAGGCGGATGTATCCCCGCATCTCTTATTGACACGGCAATCGACTTCGATAACCTTACAAAGATCGGCTGTATGATGGGTTCAGGCGGACTTATCGTAATGGACGAAGATACATGTATGGTTGATATTGCTAAGTTCTTCCTCGAATTTACAGTTGATGAATCCTGCGGTAAATGCTCACCCTGCCGTATCGGTACAGTTAGACTTCTTGAAATACTTAACAAGATCACATCCGGCAACGGTGAAATGGAAGACCTTGATAAGCTCGAAGAACTTGCTAACTACATTAAATCAGCTTCTCTCTGTGCTCTCGGTCAGACAGCTCCTAACCCGATTCTCTCAACACTCCACTTCTTCCGTGATGAATATATCGCACACATCGTTGACAAGAAGTGTCCCGCAGGTGTCTGCAAGAAGCTTCTCTCCTACGAAATCGATCCCGATAAGTGCCGCGGCTGTACTCTCTGCGCGAGAAACTGCCCTGCAGGAGCTATCACAGGTAAGGTTAAGGAAGCTCATGTTATTAACAAGGAAAAGTGCGTAAAGTGCGGAGCTTGTATCGAAAAGTGTAAGTTCGGCGCTATCTCTAAGAAATAATCGAAAGGGTCGGAATTAAATAAATGAATATGGTAAATGTTAAAATAAACGGTGCCGATTATTCCGTGCCTGCCGGCATAACCGTTCTTGAAGCCTGCAGATACGCCAACATCGACATCCCCACACTCTGCTATCTTAAAGATATAAACCAGATCGGTGCTTGCCGTTTATGTCTCGTTGAAGTTAAGGGCGCAAGAGGCCTTGTTGCAGCCTGCGTATATCCCGTAAACGAAGGCATGGAAATTCAGACAAACACTCCTAAAATCAGATCGGTCAGAAAGTCAAACCTCGAGCTCGTTCTTTCTGCTCACAACAAGAAATGCCTTACCTGCGTTCGTTCAACAACATGCGAACTTCAGAAGCTCTGCCAGGAATACAAGGTAGACGAAGATCGTTTCTGCTACTCTCCCAAGGAAACAAAGCCGCAGATTGATAACTCCTCTGTTTCCATTATCAGAGATAACTCCAAGTGTATTCTCTGCCGTCGCTGCGTAGCTGCCTGCAACAAGCTTCAGGGTATAGGCGCTATCGGCGTTGCAAACCGCGGCTTCGACTCCAAGATTGAATGCGCATTCGAAAAGCCTCTCGCAGAAACATCATGTATCAACTGCGGTCAGTGTATCGTTGCTTGTCCCGTAGGTGCTCTCTATGAAAGAGACGATACTCAGAAGATTCTCGATGCTATTTCCGATCCTAAAAAGCATGTTGCTATTTGCTGCGCTCCTTCAGTTCGCGCTACAATAGGTGAATGCTTCGGTTACGAACCCGGTACAGATGTTGAAGGCAAGATGGTAGCCGCTCTCAAGAAGCTCGGCTTCGACGGCGTATACGACATGAACTTCACAGCTGACCTTACAATCATGGAAGAAGCTACCGAATTCCTCGGCAGAGTTAAGAACGGCGGCGTACTCCCGATGATTACATCATGCTCACCCGGATGGGTTAAGTATTGCGAACACTACTTCCCCGAAATGACAGAAAACCTCTCCACATGTAAGTCTCCTCAGCAGATGTTCGGTGCTATTTATAAGACTTACTTTGCAGAAAAGCTCGGTCTCAACCCCGAAGATATCGTATTCGTATCCGCTATTCCCTGCACAGCTAAGAAGTTTGAAGTTGGCAGAGAAGGTCAGGATGTAAACGGTATGCCCGGTGTTGACATCGCTGTTACAACACGTGAGCTCGGCAGAATGATTTCCCAGGCGGGTATTGATTTCAAGGCTCTCGAAGATGAAAAGTTCGACCAGCCTATCGATATCGGTACAGGCGCAGGTGCTATCTTCGGTGCAACAGGCGGCGTTATGGAAGCTGCTCTTCGTACAGCAGCAGAGGTTATCGAAGGCAAGCCTCTTGAAAAGGTTGATTTCGAAGAAGTACGTGGTACAGAAGGCATCAAGTTCGCTAAGTACAAGCTCGGCGATATAGAGCTCAAGGTAGCGGTTGCTTCCGGCACAGCTAATGCTAATAAGCTTCTCCGCGGTGTTCAGGACGGAACATATGATGTTCAGTTCATTGAAATCATGGCTTGTCCCGGCGGATGCGTAAACGGCGGCGGTCAGCCTCTGCAGCCTGCATCTGTTCGCAACAATGTTGACCTTAAGAGCCTCCGTGCATCTGTTCTTTACAAGGCAGACGCCGAAAAGCTCGAATACAGAAAGTCTCATGAAAACCCGATTATCAAGAAGGTTTACGAGGAATTCCTCGGTGAACCCAATTCTCACAAGGCTCACGAGATTCTCCATACACACTACATTAAGCGCGGTCTTTAATTAATAATCGAAAAGCCGAGATATTCAAATCTCGGCTTTTTTTATGTCATTTTCAATCATTACCGTTGACAAGCAAAACCGTTATATGTTAAAATTAAATCATAAAATACGATTAAAGGAGAAAGTTATGAAAAATACCGTTACTCCCTACATGGGCTGGAACTCATGGGACTGCTACGGCGCGGCTGTAACAGAAGACATTGTTCGCGCAAACGCAGACTTTATGGCAAAGAATTTGAAGAAGTACGGTTGGGAATATATTGTAGTAGACATAGAATGGTCGGAACCTGCCGCGGTCAACAACGACTACAACAAATTTGCCGACCTTACAATGGATGAATACGGCAGACTTATTCCCGCAGTAAACCGCTTTCCTTCATCAGCAGGCGGAAAAGGCTTTAAACCGCTCGCCGACTATGTTCACTCGCTTGGATTGAAGTTCGGTATTCACATCATGCGCGGTATTCCGCGTAATGCCGTCCACAGAAAGCTTCCGATTCTCGGAACCAATCTCACAGCAGACAAAATTGCCGATCCCGCAAGCATATGCGGATGGAACAGCGGAATGTACGGAGTTCAAGACCGTGGTGAAGGCGGTGAGGCTTACTACAACTCCATATTCGCGCTTTACGCCGAGTGGGGTGTCGACTTCATCAAGTGTGATGATATAGCGCGAGAAATGCCTCGCTGCGTGTGGGAGCTTCGTCTGCTGAGCAAATGTCTGAAAAACTGCGGACGAGACATGGTACTCAGTCTCTCCCCCGGTCCGGCTAAGCTTGCGTTCGCGCAAATTTATCGTGATACCTCCAATATGTGGAGAATAACCGATGATTTCTGGGATTCATGGAACGCGCTTTACGCTATGTTCGAAAGATGTGAAAAGTGGTCTATTCATACATCCAACGGACATTTTCCCGACGCCGATATGCTTCCGATAAGTGCGATTCGTCAGGTGTACAACAAAGACGAGCGCACGCACTTCACAGAGGACGAGCAGTGGACTATGATGAACCTGTGGTGTATTTTCCGCTCCCCTCTTATGATAGGCGGAGAAATGACCAAATTCGATGACTTCACGATGAGTCTTCTTACAAACGAAAAGCTCATTGAGATGCTCAAATGCTCACGCCACGCGCATCAGGTATGGAGAAAGAATTTCGATGAATTAAGTGAAACGCCTATAATAGCGCTTGAACACCCTCAGCCTCACAGAGATACCGATAAGGAGGGAGTTCTCTGGACAGCAATGAAAGCGGGCGGAGGACAATATGCTGCCGCATTCAATATCGGTGAGACAGAGCTTGATTTCGAAATTAAGGCAAGCGACCTCGAGACAGAATACAACTGTGCCGAAAACATTCAGACAGGTGAAAAGATAAAATTCGACGACAGCTTTACGGTAAAACTCAAACCTCACCAGTCCGCTGCTTTCTTACTCAGCAGTCTTGAATAATTATAAAAAATCTGTTATAATTAAGAAAAAACATTCGGAGAATAAAATGAAACTTATTTTTGACAAGGAATACGACAAACACCAGGCTGACCCTTTTATATTTGAAGATGACGGAAAATTTTACCTTTATGTTACGGGATGGCCCGGAGTAGAAGCTTATTCTTCACCCGCACCTGTCGGCCCGTGGCACTATGAAGGCGTTGTGGCAAGCATTGCGGAGCATAACAATTATTGGGCTCCGTCCGTAATTAAATACGACGGTAAATACTATATGTATGTCTCCTGCGACGGTGAAGGCATGTTCGAGTTTATGCATGTATTGTCATCCGACAAACCTCTCGGTCCCTTCGGCAACGCCAAGAGACTTTACGATCGTTTTACCATTGACTCCCATATAGTACTCACCGACAGCGGACTTTTCCTCTGGTATTCCGAGGACAACACTGATACCGACAGAATCGGAACACGTATTTACATTGACAAAATGCTTGATCCATACACACCCGCAAATGAATGTGTGGAAATGATAGTCCCCACATTTGATGAGGAAATCTTCCAAAAGAATCGCTACGGTGACGGCAGGAACTGGCATACCATCGAGGGTGCGTTCTACTTCCGTGAGGGAGACTGGCAATATGTAATGTACAGCGGCGCATGCTATGAAAACGATACATATCATATCGGCTACTCCGCAGTAAAGAGTGATGAAACCGACCTCACAAAGCTGAAGCTTGTAAAGCACACAAAGAACGGCGCATTCGACCCTGTAATGATTAAGAACGATTTTGAGGAAGGTTGCGGACATCACAGCGTATTGAAATACAACGGTGAGTATTACGCTATATACCATGCTCGTGACTACCGCAACGAAAACGATAAAAATTACGTTGAGAGAAGAACAGCACGTATCTGCAAGCTCCATGTAAATGACGGCATCATTACCGCTGAAAGATACAGCGATCATCTTTAATTAATTCTATATTTAAAACAACGATTTCTAATGAAAAAATCTGCCGCATCGGATTCACTCTCCGGTGCGGCAGATTTTTTTAATTTATGAAAGAAGGAGGAACGGTTTCTCAGTCAACGTAAATCTCACAAAAACGATGGAGAACCGCTGCTATCTGGCATCTTGATGCGTTATTCTTCGGCTGGAGTGTTCCGTCACCCATACCGTTAATCAAGCCTGCACTGCATGCCCACTGCATTGCGGTGTATGCGTAATCGGAAAGCTCTGATATATCATCGAAATCGAGAATATCCTCGGAATCATCATCCGCTGTTACATCATATCCTTTATATAATGAATATCTGTAAAGTATAGCGGCAAGCTGTTCACGTGTGATATTGTCGTCAGGTCCGAATCTTCCCTGACCGTAACCGTTTACTATACCGTTTTCAGCTGCCCATGTTACGGCATCGGTGTAATACATGTCTTCGGGGATGTCAACGAATGTATTGTCTCCGCATTCAGGCTCGCCTTCCATACGATAGAGCACTGTAACTATCATAGCTCTTGTCGCAGATAAGTACGGACTGAATGTATCTTCACTTGTTCCGCGCATGAGTCCGTTTTCGTAAACATAGTAAACATCATCAACGAACCAGTCGGTATCGTAAACATCGGTGAACGGTAATGTGTTTTCATCTGCGATACCGTCATATTCTTCGATATCATCGATCTTTTCCCATCCCGCGTAAACTGTCATGTTTCTCGTGAGCTGAACCTTTGTCACACGGTTTGTCAATGCCGCGTCGGAATACCAGCCTAAGAACTCATATCCTTCACGTTCGGGTACATACGATGAGAGATTAATCACAGTTTTGAACAATCTTCTGAGCGGCATAATATTATCTCCGCCGTTTGTATCGAATGTCAGTGTGCAATATGAAAGCATTCCCGGATATACGCTCATTTCATCGTCATCGTTTTCGGCATCGATATCGGGATAATCTACGTTAATCATAAGCTTATACTCGATAGTACTGCTTCCGTCAGGTGATACTATGGTAATTGTGTACTCACGTGTAGTTCTGACACGAAGCGTAGTCATACCGTTTATCGCTTCTATTCCGTCAACATATACCTTTGCATTCGGATTAGCAGTGAGAACTGTGAGTATGTAGTTGCCCATAGCGATGTCGTTAAGCTCTGCGTAGTTGTTTTCATCGAAGCTGTCTATCGTAAGATCGGTACCCTCAAGATAAATTCCGATTACATCGGAGTCATCTTCCGCTTCGCTTACATCGTCGGTAAACCAAACGAGAACATAGCTTCCTGTTTGTGAGAAATCAAATGTAAATGATTTAATTTCTTCACCTGTCATCTCGAGTGTTTCGCTTCCGTATGTGCGTTTTGTCTCAAGAAGCTCTCCGTTTTCATTGTAAAGCGCTGCAATGATATTTCCTCCGCTTACAGGCTCGAGTGAGTTGTTGGAAAGAACTACATCAACACTTGTGCCGTCCGCTCCCTGTCTCATATAGTTATCCGTGCTGATTGTCTCACCGCGAATATCAAGGAGGCTTTCGAAGCATTTACGTGCATTGTTGTTGAGCGTGTCGGATTCGGGAAGTACAACATCGTCTTCAACGATTTCCGCCTTTACGAAGAGGTTGATTCCTCCGCTCGGGATTTCCGTCATGCCGAGATCATTCACATAGTCACCTATTTCGAATTCGGCTCCGACTGAAAGAATACCTTCATCAATTGCCGCAAGGTCTTCTTCAGATGTTATATCTATTGTATAACCCTCTCCTGCGGTACCGTCTGCAAAATACTTTCCGTCAATCGGTTCTTCGCATTCGCTGTCAGAGTAAATACCGTATCTTACATATCTTCCCTGCTTTGTGAGTGTGGATGCGGATTGATTATAAAGACCGATAGATATTTCTCTTACTCTGTCGCTTTGCTTGGTAAGTGTAATACCGCTGATACCGACATCGGGATAGTCAAGGTAAACCTCGCCTTCGGTTTCCGCAGTTGTTCCCGAATCGAATTCAGCCGTACAATTATATGCGGCATCCTTGATTTCATCACCGGTGGTATAAATAGTACAGAATGTTTTGTATTCACCGGGCATAAGTCTGCATTCGAATTCGGATGCTGTACCGTCAACCTCAATATTAACGGATGTAAGGACGTTAATACCCTTATTGGTTATCGTAAATGATATGGGAGTGGGTGTATTTGTATTCAGCGTACTGAAATCCACCATAATATCACTTACTTCAATGTCATCCGAATAGTATGAAACGGTATTGCAAAGGAGAGATCTGCTGTCGGGTACATCGAGTGTGTACTTCACTGTTTCGCCGTCTTCATCGATGAACTCATAGCTCTTTGTGGTTTTTGTATCGAGGAGCTCTTCAGCCGACATAACAGCTGTAATTTTACCGTCTGCTGCTGATGAGCTTATGTTCTCTATGCCTGTATTATCGGGCATTACAGCAGCTTCAAATGCCGCAGAGAACGCATATACATTATCGTACAAACCGAGCTTTACAGCTCTCATGATGTCGTTTTCACTGTCGCCTGCCTTCTTATCGTTCCATACAACCGACAGCTCTGTTATATCTTCTGCTCCGTCTGTAAGGTCGAATAAGCCGTCGAAGTTAGATACGCTTACCGATGCGGACAGTGAATCGGGAATATTGCTTTCGGGTGTTCCGTTCTCATCGAATACAAGGAAACCTATATCGTGAAGCTCAACACCTGATTCGTCGCTTAACTTGTGCCATGCGAGAACAAATACATCTTTACCGTCAAGCTCTGTCTTTGTAATGGAAGGCTTGTCGTCTTCGGTATTGTTTTCGGATACACGTACTGTTTTAACGCTTTCGGTCGGATCCGCAGCTGTAGTATCTATCAGTGAATAGTATACCTCGCTGTCATCGGATGAGTTTGTCGCGGAAACTGAGTATGCCGCTGCCGCGGTACCGTTGTCAAACATCTTAACGTCAAGGTCAAGTACCTCACCCGCGTCGCCGCTGTAAAGCGTATATGTGTCGCCCCATTTACCGTCATTGTATATCTTGTAAAGAACTGCGTCATTTACGGTTTCACCGATTTCATCGCCTGTCTGTATCTGCTGCCACAGTACAATCGCACCGTTTTCGCTTGCCGCGGTAACGGGGCTGTCTTCTCTGAAGGAGTTGTCGGTAAGACGTGTTGTCTGCCAGCTCTCGCCGTCCCATATAGCCGCCATTACCTCGCTGCCGTTAAGAAGAGCGTATTGCTGTTCTGCGGTAACCTCTGTACCTGCTTTAAGTCCGAGAGATGCCGACTGTCTGAGCCATACGGCGGAGGCAGTTTCGGCTGTACCGTCGACATCCAATGTATAGTCACCGTAGCCGGGGAAGCTGCTTGTTTCATCATCCTCGATTACCTGCGGCTCGGAATAGCTGTCGCCGACTTTAATCGCATATACAGGTGTTACATCCTCGATATTCGTACTGCTCATATCGCTGAGGAATACCATAATTTGAGCGTCATCGGTTATCATAGGTGAAGAGTACGGATATGCGTTTACGACCAAGGTATTAAGCTTGTTTTCTTCGGAATTATTCAAAACTCCGTTTAAA
>CAZWLL010000006.1:28977-47760 GCA_964634795.1 uncultured Ruminococcus sp.
CTCCGTTTAAAACTCCGTTTAAACCGTCGGCAGCGTACAATGCGTCATATGACATTTCCGCGAAATTCTCCTCGCGGTCATTTGTCAGATATTCTCTGCTCTGAAGCTGTACGGTGTTGTCAAGTACTACATATCCCGGGTCACTGCTTACCGCCATGCTGAGCGACATAGCGTTTGTACCGTCTTCTCCGTCATCGGAACCGTACCAGTATTCGTCTATATCGTCCCAATCATTGAATGTCCAGCCTTGTCCCAGTCCTACAGACGCAATTGTTATTTCAAGCTCTATGGGACCTATACCGAGAGCAACCTTTATACCTACTTCACCGTTCAGGCTCAAATACTGTCCTTTAAGGCTTTCGGACTTCAGGTAGTTCTTTGTAAGGAATCTGTTTTCATTGTCTATCTCAAGTGTTCCGAAGGCTCCTATCTTGCATGTAATCTTCTTGCCCCATCCGAGACCGCCGAACAGCTCGATATATGCGTTGATTCTGAGTGCGGTAAGGTAATCGTTTACAGTGCTTGCCTTATCGTCATCCCATCCTTCACCGAGCTCCTGTGAATATCTGATGGCTGTTTTAAAGTCAACCACAACACCGCCGCGCAGCTTTACGCTGAAGGTAAGCGGTATACCGGGGCCGACCAGTATATCCTTCGCCTGTTCGAACTGAAGCTCTGCGCCTGCGGTGAATCCGCCGCCTGTCATAAGAACTTCCCATTCGCCCTTATCGAGATTGTATCTGATGTCGGTAGAGAACCATCCCTCAAGCGCAAGGCTTACGGGGCTTCCTATAACACCGTTTGCCACTGCTCCCCAAAGTGATGATCTGTCCTCAAAGTATGAGCCGTCAGCCATACTCTTGAAATCACTGATTGAGAATGTATCGTTCAGCTGAGCATCGAGGAAGTTCGGCTCAATGCTTACTCCGTTTGCGTCATACTCGAGGTCATCCATCTTAAGCGTATTCATACCTGTCCAGAAATATCCCGTAAATCTTGCGGGATCCTCTGTGGGAGTAAGTACGCATTTAACAAGTCCTGCCTCGGAACCCATTTTAGTAACGAACTCGAGTGCCGAGTCTATAACCTTATCCGCTCCCTTTTTCAAAAGACTACCCGAGCTTTCAGCGCCGTTTACGGAGCTGAACAGAGATATTCTTGTCATAAGGCTGAGAAGGTTATCGCTTTCCTGTATTTTTTCCTCATTTGTAAGGTCTACTACCTTCGGTCTGAGAGAAATGATACAGCCGATGCCCTTTTGATTCTTATCGTAAATCTTGTATTCGGCTTTAATTGTGCTGTCAGAGAAATCGTCAAACGAGCTCTCATCGAATACTGTAACGTTTTTTATAAGATTTATCGATGAGAAGGGATATGTAGCTTCTTCCGTTCCGATTACGGTTTGAGATTTGAATACCGTATGTTCATTCTGCTGTCTGAGTGTAACATCATAATCGCAGCCTGCGGTATTCACGCCCCAAAGCATGATTACGGATTCAAGCTCTGCAGTCTGATATGTAGCGTTAGGTCCGATACGTGATGTGCTGTCCGTTATCTGAATTTCTCTTCCGGTTCCGTAGTCTACAGTCTGACTTGCAACGAATATTTCGGCTGTATCCGCTTCCTTAAGAGAAACACGGTTTTCGCCTTTTCTCATGACGTCCTTTACGGTAAGATTTGAATCTATTGTCACGAGATTCGGATAATATCCTTCTGTACGAAGCTCGAATATATACTGAATATCCTCATGCAGCTCTATCGGATCGGGATCCGTTTCCGTAGTAAACTGTGTAATATCCATATATATTGTCAGCTTGCCGTTTGAGTCTGTCGTGAATGTCATGTCTTCTCTGCCGTTCAAAACAGCGGGTTCATCGGATTCTTTCGCAAACTTGGCATTCTCGCAGTACGCGTCATCACGGTTTTCTGCGTAAGGAAGGTTGCGGTATACACCGCCGCGGAGTGTAACATCGCCTACATACGGAGTTCCGTCGGGCTTTGTAAGTACGATTTCCGCAACTGCGGCTTTTCTGAGGGATACGGAATTCATGGGATAAAGCTCACCCTTTGTACCGTTGCCCTCTCCGCTCTTAAATGATTCTTTGCTTATTGTTCCGAGGTATTTCTCACCTTCGGATTCGGAGTAGCAGTTAATCTCAGACGCGATTCCGTTCGGCTCATACAATGCGAGAGAACCGTCGGAATTCGTCTTTACGTTTTGTATATTGCCTTTTCCGTCTGTGTATGTGAGCTTTGTCTCGACAGCGGGAGTAAAGCTGAACAAATACAGCTTGTCCTTGAGCTTTTCCACACTGACCTCAACGGTATCGCTGAGCTCTTCGACTGAATTGTGCTGAGCCGTAACCTCTGCAGTACCTTCGTTGAGTCCGCAAAGCATAAGTACAGCATCGGGAATATACGCGAGATATGAGAAATTCGAAAGCGGCTCATATACGCTGCCCTGTCTGTAATTAAGTGTCAACACCTGTCTTAGCTCATCTATATCCGCATCCGCTGTCCATTTGATAAGGTCGGAGCGGCTTCCCCATGCGAAATCCGACTTATTGATGCTTATGGATTCGAGAAGTCCGAGCTCACTTCTGAGCGCGGCAATCTTCGCGGCATTGTCAAGACCGGATATCGTCTCCCCCGAGGTATTTGTAATAATCGGAGATGTTGTTGTCGTGGTCGAATCTACTACATTTTTAAGTGTATATGAATCTACCTTTTCTCCGTCTATTTCAATATCAAGCGCGCCGTTTTTATATATGGTAATGATTCTGGAGTCGGTACTCCATGCGTCGTCACCGTTGTTTCTTGCGCGTGCGATAACAAGATAGTTTTCTTTAAGAGAATCCGTTGCGCCGAAGGTATAACTCATCTCTCCCGTGTATGTTCCGTCTGCGGGAGCGCCTGCATATTCCTTCTTTTCAAGAACCGTACCGTCCTTTTCTATCCAAAGCTCGGTCGTACCGTCAGTGAGCTGCTCAACCGACCAGCCGATTGTAATGCTCTTTCCGGAAATAAAGGTGGTGCCGTCAATGTCGAGAGTTACCGATGCCGGCTGAGGAAGAACTATAATGTATCCTGTCGTGGATATATCCCCGTCGGAGCCTGTTGTCTTGAGCTCAAGCGTGTATGTCGCTTCTCCGTCGGATGAAACCTCCGTCAGATATTCACCGGGAACCGTAACAGATGTGGAATAACGATCTATGGTCGTACTCCATACTGCAGTTCCGCTCGACTTTTCGGTAAGCTTTACCTCTATGCTCTTATTCTTGTAATCTCCGTCGCCGTCCATTGACTTTAAGTTGCTTGCGAACATGAGAGTACAGTCATCACCCGCGCGTGTAAGGTATGTATTAGCGTTGGACGGGAAGAGAATCGTCGGGGTAGAACCTGCGAGGACGGTAACCGTAAGCACATTGGAGCATGTGTAATGGTTGCTGTCGCTTCCGCTTCCGTTCTTCGCCATTACGTGAATATTAACCTCGCCTGCGTTCAGGGTAATCATCGCGTATTTCTTTGTGGTCTCATTGTAGTTCAGTGAAATAACGTCGTTTCTGTCAAGAACAAGCTCGATGTCATCGTCACCGTCGTATGTCCATGACTTCGACGTATTTTTCGTTGCCGTAAGATAATAAGCCGCCGCGTCCGTTATATAAAGCGGATTCTTTTCGACCGTCAGGGTATAAGCGTCCTCGGGAGCCTTTACTATCTTACTTTCCGTAAAGGATGTATATGCGTTAACGGGAATATATTCGTTATTACGTAAAATGTACAGCTGTACGCTGTGCGTCAGGTCGGTGTCTTCACTGTCGTCGTATACCTTCGGCAGCTCTACGCTTCCCGTGAGTACACCGTCGTCTCCCTCGATTGTCATAACAACGGGTTTGATAGCGGCTGAGGATGAGTAATCACCGTCAAATACCGCTGCAACGCTGAAATTGCTCGTTTCAGGGTCATATTGGCTCCACATCTGCTTGTATGCCGTATTAGTCTGCTCAGTAGACGCGGATACCGTATATGTAATATATTCTTTTCCGTTATGGTCGTCAAAGGAACCGGCTGTTACCTCAACGCTGTTTATGCTGTGCTCGGGTAAAGTAGTGTTAAGATGAGCGGACAGCGTTATCGGTTCATCAAAGGTTATGTTCTCTACTTTATTACTGCCGAAAGAATCGGTCACACCTTTGCCCGCGTTAATACCGTTTACCGTAATTGCTGTATTATCTACCGCCTTAACCTCGTATAGGAACAAACGGCTTGAGGATGTGGTCTTGCCTGCCGTACCGTCATGAATAACGGTGCATCCTTCACTGTCCGTGTCAACCTCTGTAAGTGTTGTTCCGTCGGACAGCACAAGCTCTACTCTGGCAGTGCTGCCGTCAGCACCTGTCGTAACAGGCTGGGAGAACTTTACGAGTATCGGTACATACTGTCCCACATAAAATTCAGTCTGATTACCGACTACACTCACGCTCTCTACAGTAGGTGCAGAATAATTTGACGGATATTTCTTAATACCGGTGGAAGCATCCGAAATGCTGAGATATTGTGCATTATAGACGCCTTCCTCATTAACAGTATTCTCAACAACAACGAATGCAATTTCCTCGACAGTAGTATTTATCTTAACTTCGGTGTTTGCATATGTTTCACTGCCATACGGTTCTTCATACACTGCGGTATACGGCAATTTAAAACCAAAAACGGTCTTGTACTGTGTATATTGAAAACCTCTCGAAGTGTCGGAATTGAATTCCGAATAAGCACGAGTTACTACATCGGCAGCATACCAATTTCCATCCGACAATTTCACATATAAGGAAGTATTCGATTCGCTTATTATATCGGATTTATTATAATCGGCGCTTCCTGTAAATGTTAAGTTTACAGTGATTACATCACATACGCCGTTTTCGTATAACAAACGCAGATTTGTTTTTTCCGCGTCGGTTAATTTTAAGTCATCTATGGAAAAGTCATACACAAATGCCTTAGTGTATGTTGTATCCGATATTTTGTTTATCGCCGCAAGTGCTGTTGAATCGATTGCGGTAGTGCCGTCAGCTCCGTCTGTGTAAAAATAATTATCAACCGTATCTTTTCTCTCATACGACAGCTTAACAGATGCCGCGTCGGTCCAAATATCATCGTTCTCGATTACGGCTCCGCGCAGATTCTTTATCTGAACTATAAACGGAAGATAGCCTGCCCAAAAGTCCGGTCGTGACGAAAGCGGATTTCCGGAAGTACCGTATATGTTCTCCATATCCGTCTCGAGACGGGTTGTTTGGTAATAAATATCAACAGAGCTCTCACCCTTTTCGATAGTACGGGAAACATATTTATTAATGCCTACCGTATCACCGAAGGTAATGCCTGTATTTCTTCCGACCGACAAGTCCTCTGCGAACCAGTCGTCAATGTCGCCGAACATACCGACGTCAAAGGTAACATCCTCGTCCGCTTTTATGGAATTTCCATTCTCATCCTGAAGATCGAAATTCACATAGAAATATGTGTCTCCTACGGTAGTGGAAACCACAAGACGCGGTATGGAGTTCGTATCCGCTGTATCGTTTGTTTCGGCCGCATCATCCGCGTTATTTGTATCGTTTTCGGAAAGATACCGCAATGATGTGGTTATGTCCTGCATTTCATATTCGATTGACAAGGCATACACTAATTCCTGAATAGTGGCTGTGGCTCCGTTTCCCCATACGGTTACCGTCATATCGGGGTCGGTGTCCTCCTCGTCTATCATTTCGAGAAACTCATCTATTGAATATGCTTCTCTTCCGTCCGCGAGAACAAAAGCCGTATCCTCTATCAGCTCTCCGTTCTCATCGACAATGCCTATTTCAAGCATTCTTTTCCATGCGTTCTCCTCCGCAGAAGTACCGTCAGACGCAAAAACCGACAACGGAAACATCGACAGCACCATGCAGAGAGTAAGTATTAAAGAAATTACTCTGCTGAAAGAACGCTTCTTCAAAGAACGCTTCTTCTTTGATAAATACATTTTACCCTCCTGAATTTTCCTTATGATTATTTCTTAATCAAATCTTTTTTTCCGAATCTGAGTGCGGTAATTGCCAGGGCCGCTCCGATAATAAACGAAACAATTCCGACAATCGCGTACTCACCTCTCGAGCCGTACAGCAAAACCGAGCTGCAGCCGCCGAGTATTACCGTTGTCGCAGCCGTATCCGTCGTAAACAGAATGCCGACAAGCCCGAATATAAGTGCGATGCATACGGCAGTCAGACATCCCGTTATTTTCTTTTCGAGCCGCCTGCGGTATTCATATGTTTTTTTCATAACGGCATGAACACGCTCGGATGCGGTATTTTCCCGTTTCAATCTGTTTCCTCCTTTTCTTTTTTTATCACGAAACATCGGCATAGCATTTTATTATATATAATACATAAAATCGAAAAAACTCTCACTGAATTTTGTAATTTTTTCAAAAAAAAAAAAAAAACAGCTTGCATTTTGTGACATAAATTTCGAATTCATGTCATAAGCAAGCCGCCTGTCTCATTACAGTTTTTCGAATATTCTGTTTTTTTCCACGTACCCCTTTGCAAAATAAAACAACACTATGAGCAGTGCAGGAAACGCGTAACCTATGCCCTGCATTACTCCGGTTGAGGTTATCATCAGATTATACAGCGCGTGCAGTACTATCGATAAACCGAGTATGCCGACAATACCCGTCAGCATGAGCCAGCTGAACTTAAACACATATGCGATGCCGTAACCCATTACGGCTCCGCAAAGTATATGAAGCGCTCCCGCCGACATTCCGCGCGCGAACATATAAAGAAAGTTTTCCGCTCCGTTTTCGGTTAAAAAGCAAACATTTTCAAATGTCGCAAAGCCTACGGCAACGGCAACAGCCGATGCGGCTATATCATTCCGCTCGGGTTCAAATACTGCGATATACAAAAGAAGCGGAATCAGCTTCAATATCTCCTCGCACACGGGAGAAATCTCAATAGCTGCCGTCACGGCATCCGTCATATAATACGATGTAAAAAAGCTGTTGACATACGCGCTGAGGTAACACATTGTCATTCCGAGAGCAACGAATATTGTGTTTTCACGAGCCTTTCCCCGCAGAAACAGCATTGACACGATGAGCGGCAGTACTATACAGATATAAATATTCTCGACATATGTCATACACTTTTTTCCTCTTTGCACATTATAGGAAGAACTGAAGCCATACACAGCGTAAATGTCATGTCAACCGCATAGTACAAATTAAATACCGTCCAGTCACTCATAAAGCCCGATACTATATAAATGAGCAGCTGCAGTACAATGCACACGACAAGCATGACTTCTGTCAAGCATTTTTTTAACCCTCTCGCCTCGATATTGCACAGCGAAACATAGGTTATTATACCCGCGAGAATCGAAAACGCTCCCGCAGTAACATATGACGGGCCGAACATTTTAAAAGCAAAGGATACCACTGTCGGAACGAATGAGAAAATTGCCTGCTTAGGTCTGAACCATATTCCGTCGCATCTGAGATAAAGTGCCGAGAAAATAAACAGATACGCCGCAAGCCACGCGATTTCCGAGACATAAAATACCTTCGGCGTATATCCGAGAATATAAATGTGCAGAGCATAAAATATCGTACCCGTCATGAAGCTGCCATATCCGAGCGATAGCAGCATTATGCCGCGGCTGCTTTTCATCAGCGAAATTACAAAGGCCGACAATGCCATTATAAGCAGTACAATCGTTTGGAATAAATTATCTATCAGCTCAAAGCTCATTTGTCACCTTTTTTACCCATATTGTGCAGCTTATACATCAGGAATGTCAGGCACACCCCGAGCAAAAAGCAAAGCACCCCCACGACTATATATCCCGCTATGCCGCCGTCAACGATAATGCTTGCCGCACCTTCGGTGCATGACATATCTCCGCAGACATTCGACATTTCAAGAGAGCCGACATAACCGCCGACAAATACAACGAGGCAAATGCTCAGTATTACGGTGCCGACTTCAAGCATTCTCCTGCGTTTTCTTCCGTTTTCGGATGAGATTCTCTTTTTTCTTTCTTTTATCTTACAAAGTCGCTCTTCATTAGTCATCATATTTATATCCTTCCTTTTCAAGCATTGTCCGAAGGCTCTGCTTGCCGCGATATATTAGATTTGTAATCTGCTTCTCGTTTTTGCCGAGTATTTTAGCCGCGTTTGTGTAATTCATTCCGTCTATATACACAAGATACAAGGCTTCCCTGTATTCTGGCTTAAGTTTTGACAACGCCGCATACAATACGGTGTTTTTTTCGTCCTGTATAACGGACATTTCCGCCTGCGCTCCTTCATACGGCTCAAACGCTACATCTTCAAAACCGACAAACGGTAATCGGCTCTTTCCCATATATCTGAGAGCGAGGTTTCTGCCGATTTTAAAAAGATATGACTTGAAGCTTCCTTCGTTATGCTCGTATATAGGTCTGAGGCGCACAAAAATTCTGGCAAACGCCTCTATCATAAGGTCTTCCGCTTCGTGCTCGTCATGGATGTATCCGCAGATAAACAGAGTCAGGCTGTCGCCGTATCTTTCGACAAGCTCACTCGCCGCCTCTTCACAGCCGTTCATATAATCTCGGTAAAGCTTTTCGTCTGTCATTCGGACACCTCCTCACTGCGCATGAATTCCGTTTATATTTTACCTTGATTTACGTAAAATGTCAAGGCGGTAAAGTGTCGCCGATGCGTACGGCAGCTCAGGCATTATTTATATTCCGCTTTTTTGTCATCTTGACACAAAATCATCGGTATGATATAATCAGTATATAATAATTTCGTACACAAAACGCAGAAAGGATACTGTTTATGAGAAAGGTTTTTCTTCTCGACAAAGAATGGCGTTTTCTTCCCGGTGAGGGAGAAATCGAAGCCGCAAAAACTCATTCGGACTCATATAATTCATCCAAAGCAGGACAGGAGCGCGGTATTCCCTCTCTCGCGCTCGATGACAGCGCATGGAGAGTTTTGAATATTCCGCACGATTATCTGACGGAGACGGAATTCGCTCCCGAAAACCTGATTTCTCACGGTTATAAGAGAAGACACAATGCATGGTACCGCAAGTCGTTTAAGCTGCCCCGTGAATATGACGGAAAGCATATCCTGCTCTCATTCGAAGGCATCGCCGTTACCGCACGCATATACTTCAACGGCTCTCTCGTAGGACGTTCGTTCTCGGCGTATGCTCCAATCGACATTGACGTAACCGACCGCGCATTTTTCGGTGACAGAACCAACGTTATTGCGGTATATATCGACGGCTTGACTACCGAGGGCTGGTGGTATGAAGGCGCGGGCATTTACCGTCATGTAAAGCTCATTGTAAAAGAGCCTTTTCACATCGCGCACGACAGCATATTCGCAAAACCCGAGCTTATCGAAGGAAGCGATAATGACTGGAGAGTAATCTGCGAGGCTACAGCGGAAAACAACACATACTCAGACAAACAGTTCCGTATTCGTACAGAGCTCTTGTACAACGGAGAATGCGTTTCGGTAGGAGAGAGCGAGTCTTTCACCTGTCCTGCTGACGGAAAAGCAATCGCACGCCACACACTTATAGTAACAGATCCTATGAGATGGGATATAGACGACCCCGAGCTTTACACTGCGCGCTTCTCTCTCATATCTGATTGTGAAGCGGATGAAGAAGAAACTAACTTCGGCTTCAGAACGTTCTCGGTTGATTCCGATAAAGGATTTTTCCTCAACGGAAAGCCAATCAAGCTCAAGGGTACATGCAATCACCAGGACCATGCGGGAGTAGGCGTTGCCGTTCCCGATTCGATTCAGTATTACCGTATAAAACGCCTTAAGGATCTCGGCACGAACGCCTACCGTTGTTCTCACAACATGCCCTCAAAAGCTATACTGGACGCCTGCGACAAGCTGGGTTTGGTTGTAATGGATGAAAACAGACGCTTTGAATCACGTCCCGAGGTTATCGGACATGTCGAAACAATGGTAAAACGCGACAGGAACCATCCTTCGGTTGTTATGTGGTCGCTCTTCAATGAAGAACCGATGCAGGGCACTAAGGAAGGCGGTCAGATGTTCCGCCGCATGAAACAGGCTGTACTGCGTCTTGACGACTCACGTATTGTTACGGGAGCGATGAACGGCGGTTACAACGATGAAGACGGTGCCGCGAAATACATGGACGCTACGGGAATAAACTACGGTGTACCGGGCGGTGTTCTCGAATACAGACGCCGTTATCCGAATAATCCTGTATTCGGATCGGAAAACAACTCCGCATTTGCCACAAGAGGATGCTACAAGAGCGATAACGAAGCTCATGTTATGGCAGGCTACGACGAAGAAGCGGCAGGATGGGGACAGATTATCAAAGACACATGGCGCTTCACCAGAGAACACGACTGGTTCGGAGGTATATTTATCTGGACAGGCTTCGATTACCGAGGAGAGCCTACACCGTTTGAATGGCCGTCAATCGGAACTCAGTTCGGAATTATGGATACATGCGGATTCCCCAAGGACAGCTTCTACCAGAACCGCGCATGCTTTGTCGATGAGCCTATGGTACATCTTCTTCCGCACTGGAACTGGAACGACGGTGACGATGTACGCGTAATGACAGCGTCAAACTGCGACGAGGTCGAACTGTTCTTAAACGGCGTTTCTCAGGGCAGAAAGAAATCGGACTGCTGCGCACCTGCGGAATGGACGGTAAAATTCAGTGCCGGCACCATTTCAGCCGTAGGATATATTGACGGCAGAGAAGCCGCACATGACGAAAGAAAAACCTCCGGCAAGCCGCACAAAATCATCGCCGAGGCATTTAAAACAACTCTGTACGGAAACGGCGAGGACGCAACCGTAATTAATTTCTCTGTTGTCGATGAAAACGGATTGATCTGCGACACAGCGGACAATATGCTTTCATTCGAAATCATCGGTGACGGTGTTCTTCTCGGTGTGGGAAACGGTGACCCGAATTGCCTTGAATCCGACCACGAACCGAAACGCAGTCTTTTCGCAGGTCACTGCCAGGCGATAATCCAAACCAAGCCGGACGCAAAGTCTCTCGTATTCCGTGCTCACGGAGACGGACTTGAGGATGCCGAAACAGAGTTCGTAATTATTCCTTCAAAGGTTGACTACATATACGAATGCGCCGACAGAAATATAGAGGGAGTAACAGTATCTGCGGAAACATATACCGAAATGCCGAATGCGCTCATGGAATTCGCCGACAGTGATATGAACTCACTCGAGCCTATATCATTTATCGACTGGCAGATTAAACCCGGCTTCACATCGGGTTATAAGCTCTTCAGAGCTAAATTCAAGGTTTCTCCTACTCAGAATCCGAATGCCGAAAACACATGCACACTGCTGTTTAAGCAAATAGTCGCACAGCATGTGATGCTGTATGTTGACGGTACGCTTATTTCCGAAAAAGAAAACATAAACGGCCCTCTCGAGGCTGTATTCAAAATCAGTGATACAAAAGAGCACGAAATGCGTCTTGTTCTTCATGCCAAAGACGGTGAAAAGAGCGGAATAAGATGCGCCGTAGGCTATAACGTAAAATAAAATACAGTAAATCGAGCTGCTTTTAGGAATGCACAAAACACCTCATATTTTCATGTGATATGGGGTGTTTTTCTGTGTTTTACAGGCTTATATCCGCCGAAATCATCGCATATGTAACAATAATACATATATTGCCGATTTACCGTTTTTTTTCTGTAGATTATTCCGTTTAATTCCCATTGACATTGTAGGAATAAAAAGGTATAATACCTATTGAAAGTGTAGGAGTTAAAAGAGGGGGGTGTTCACAATGATGATATCATCAAAAGGCAGATATGCTCTTCGTGTCATGCTCGACATGGCCGAACAGCATGGTGACGGATATATCAGGTTGGGTGATATCGCAGCCCGTCAGGAAATCTCGAGAAAGTATCTTGAAAGCATAATGACCGCGCTGTGCAAAAGCAATCTTGTGGAAAGCGCAATCGGCAAAACCGGCGGATACAAGCTTCTGAAGCCTCCTAAGGAGTATAAAATCGGAGAAATTCTCGAGGCCGCAGAGGGAGAGCTTGCCCCTGTGTCATGTCTTACTAAAGACGGAAACAAGTGCGGCGGCAGCTGCTGCTGCAACACCATGGCGTTCTGGAAGGGTCTTGAGGATCACATAAACGCTTACGTTAACAGCTATACTCTGCAAGATCTGCTTGACGAAAAAGACAATACTCTGAAATGCGGTTCGCTCCCCGAAGGCGGGGTTGTAAAAATCCGCACGTAAATATTCGAAAGGAATTCTGACTGCTCAATGAAAAACAAAACATTGCTTGAAATAAAAGAACTGTATGTAAATGTCGGAGAAAAGGAAATACTTCACGGTGTCGATCTTTCCGTAGGTGAGGATGAAACACACGTGCTTATGGGCCCGAACGGTACGGGAAAATCAACTCTCGGTTATGCCATCACGGGTAATCCCGCATATACTGTAACATCCGGCGATATTATTTTCGACGGTGAAAGAATCAACGATTTGCCCGTAAACGAGCGCGCTAAAAAAGGTATCTTTTTATCCTTCCAAAATCCTCTTGAAGTTCCTGGTGTAACACTGAGCGCCTTCATTCGCTCATCTCTCGAGCAGAAAACAGGCAAAAGAATCCGTCTATGGGAATTCAAGAAAAAGCTCAGCGAAACAATGAAGCTTCTTCAAATGGATGAATCGTATGCGGAGCGCGACCTCAATGTTGGATTCTCAGGCGGCGAAAAAAAGAAAGCCGAAATTCTTCAGATGCTGATGCTCGAGCCGAAGCTGGCAATACTCGACGAAACAGACTCGGGTCTCGATGTTGACGCGGTTCGCACTGTTTCGCAGGGAGTACAGCTCTTCAGAGAAAGAGTACACGGTTCCCTTCTGATAATAACTCACAGCACACGCATTCTCGAAGCTCTCACCGTTGATGCCGCTCACGTAATGGAAAACGGCGTCATAATTAAAAACGGCGGAGAAGAGCTTGTAGATATAATCAACGAAAGCGGATTCGGAAGTATCCGTGCGGATAACTGATTTGGGAGATACGAATGAAAGAAAAAAGTCAAGTTGCCGATATTGACCGCAGCATATACGATATTACCGATGAGGAAAACGACGACTATCGTATGGAGGAAGGACTTACTCCCGCGATAATCGAAAAGCTGTCAAAGGAAAAAGACGATCCCGTATGGATGCAGCAATTCCGTCTTCAGTCATTGCAGATATATAACGAAACTCCGATTCCGAACTGGGGTCCGTCCATTGAAGGACTCGACATGGCGCATATCGCCACATACGTACGTCCTAAGACAAACATGAAAAACGACTGGAAGGACGTTCCCGAGGATATAAAGGATACATTCGAGCGTCTGGGTATTCCCGAAGCCGAAAGAAAGTCTCTCGCCGGTGTCGGCGCGCAATACGATTCCGAGCTGGTATATCACAACGTTAAGGAAGAGGTTGCGGCTGAAGGCGTAGTATATACCGATATGGAAAGTGCTCTTAAGGGCGAGTATGCGGATATGGTACACAAGTACTTTATGAAGCTTGTCACTCCGCATGATCATAAATTCGCGGCGCTCCACGGTGCGGTATGGTCCGGCGGTTCGTTTGTTTATGTTCCGAAGGGAGTTCATCTGTCTATTCCGCTTCAGTCATATTTCAGATTGAACGCCAAGGGTGCGGGACAGTTTGAGCACACACTCATTATCGTCGATGAAGGCGCAAGCCTGCACTTTATAGAAGGCTGCTCCGCTCCGAAATATAATGTAGCCAACCTCCATGCAGGCTGTGTTGAGCTTTACATAAAGAAAAACGCCAAGCTTCGTTACTCGACAATCGAAAACTGGTCGAAAAACATGTATAACCTCAATACAAAACGCGCTCTTGTCGAAGAAGGCGGAACAATCGAATGGATTTCCGGCTCATTCGGTTCACACACGGGATGCCTGTATCCTATGAGTGTGCTGAAGGGGGATAATTCGAAATCGGAATTCACCGGCGTTACATTTGCAGGCAAAGGACAGGATCTCGATACGGGAGCTAAGGTAGTTCACATCGGCAAAAACACAAGCTCTTATATGAATACACGTTCAATCAGCAAGAGCGGCGGCGTAAGCACATTCAGAAGCAGTGTTGTTGTTCAGAAGGGTGCCACGGGTGCAAAATCCTCTGTATCGTGTCAATCGCTTATGCTCGACTCGGAATCACGTTCCGATACGATTCCCGCTATGGATATTCGCACAAAGGATGCCGCTGTCGGTCACGAAGCTAAAATAGGCTCCATCAGCTCCGATGCCGTTTTCTATCTTATGAGCCGCGGTATGTCCGAGGAGGATGCTCGCGCACTTATCGTAAGCGGATTTGCGGACAATGTTTCAAAGGAGCTTCCGGTTGAATACGCAGTCGAAATGAACAATCTGATCAGACTTGAGATGAAAGGCAGCATCGGCTGATTTGGTGAACTGATATATGAAAGAAACTATTCAAATAAATAAACTTCCGACTCCGACATGGAATTTTCTCCGCGTTAACTCAGCCGCTGTAGAATGGGACACATCGGCTCAGGTCACGGAGGAGCATTACACAGAAGCCGATTCTCCGATAAAGCTGAATGTTTGCGCCGAGGAAAATTACTCTTCAAAGAAAATAACGATTTCCGCGGCGGAAAACAGCTCGATTGTTGTTGTTGAGCTTGTTTCGAGCGAAAACTCATCATGGACAGAGCTTGATTTCGAGCTCTCGAGTGGAGCGAAGGTTAAGCTTATTCAGCTGCTCAACCCGTCATCAAACGCAGCTATTATACATAAAACCAATGCCATCTGTGCCGAGGGCGCAAGGTTTTCACTTATATCCGCAGTTCTCGGTGACGGTGACATATACACCGACACAAACGTACAGCTAAACGGTGACGCATCATCACTTGAAGCCGATTACGGTTATCTCGGAATGAACAATCAAAAAATCGATATTAACCTGACTGTGGACCACTACGGCAAGTCAACAAAGAGTGAAATCAAGGCAAACGGCGCACTTATGGACTCTGCGGAAAAAGTTTTCCGCGGAACAATCGACTTCAAGAACGGCTCATCGGATTCAGTCGGTGCTGAAAATGAAACCGTGCTTATGCTCGGCGATGATGTTGTGAACAAAACAGTTCCCTTGATTCTCTGTGCCGAAGAAAACGTGGAAGGCTCACACGGTGCTACAATCGGAGAGCTTGACGATGCTACTTTGTTTTATTTCGAAAGCCGCGGCATCGATAAGGAACACGCATCCGATATTATGGCTCGTGCGTCGGTTGAAAGAATCGCAAGACTTCCCGGAATCAATGAGTTTGAGGAAGCGGTTGAAAGCGCTCTCGTACGGCAGTTGAATCCGCAATTCGAAGGAGACGTGGATAATGAATAACTACAAATCCGATTTCCCGCTTTTTTCCAATGTGGATATCGTATATCTCGACAATGCGGCTACCGCTCAAAGACCGAAAGCCGTTCTCGATGCCGAAAATAATTTTTACGTTTATCACAACGCTAATCCTTTGAGAGGAATTTACTCTCTCAGTGTTGAAGCAACGGAAGAGCTTGAAAGCTCAAGACGTGAAATTAAAAGATTTATAGGTGCCGAATCATCCGATGAAATTATTTTCACACGCAACACTACCGAAAGCCTTAACCTTGTAGCTTACAGCTACGGTCTGACTCATGTAGGTGAAGGTGATGAGGTTCTTGTATCGATAACAGAGCATCACAGCAACCTTCTCCCGTGGCAGATGGTATGCCGCAGCAAGGGTGCGGTACTGAAATTTATAGATTGCGAAAAAGACGGTTCGATTGACCTTTGCAAGGTTGAAGGGCTCATTACCGACAAAACGAAAATCGTGGCAATTGCTCAGGTGTCGAATATTCTCGGAAGAATCAATCCGATAAAGGAAATCGCCGCCCTTGCGCATAAAAAGGGTGCTGTAATTGTTGTCGACGGTGCGCAAAGTACTCCCCATATTCCGATAAACGTACGGGAATTGGGAGCGGATTTTTTCGCGTTTTCCGGTCATAAGCTGTACGGTCCTATGGGTATCGGAGTTCTTTACGGCAGACGTGAGCTGCTTGACGATATGCCTCCGTTCCTCTCGGGCGGTGAAATGATAGAAACGGTTTCACGTACCGGCGCGGTTTACGCCGAGCTTCCGCACAAATTCGAAGCGGGAACCGTAAACGCATCAGGTGCGGCAGGGCTCAAAGCTGCCGTCAAATATATAGATTCGATAGGACTTGATACCATACATAAGCTTGAGCTTGACGTATCATCATATGCATTTAATAAAATGAAGGAAATGCCGCATGTACACATAATAGGTTCCGATAAAGCGGAAGAACACAACGGCATCATCACATTTACGCTTGATGACGTACACCCTCATGATGTGAGCGAAATATTCGCATCGGACAATATCGCAATCCGCGCAGGTCATCACTGTGCACAGCCCCTTCTCGAGCATCTCGGCTTCCGCGCGACAGTCAGAGCAAGCTTTGCTTTTTATAATACAACTGATGACGCGGATAAATTCATTGACAGTCTGTCAAGTATCAGGGAGCGTATGGGATATGGAAAATAGAAGCTTTTATAATGAAATTCTTACCGAGCATAATATGCATCCGGAGTTCAAGCATGATCTTCCCGATGCGGATATTGTGCTCGACGGAGTAAATCCGAGCTGCGGAGATAATATTCAGCTTAAGCTGAAGGTTGAAGGCGACGAAATAGTCGACGGTGCGTTTGTCGGAGACGGATGTGCGATATCTCAGGCATCGGCAGACATAATGCTCGGAATGATTATCGGCATGAAAAAAGAAGACGCACTTAAAACAGGCGAAACATTCATGAAAATGATACGCGGTGAAGCCTCCGAGGATGAAATCGAATCGCTCGAGGAAGCCTCGGCTCTCCGTGACATTTCACACATGCCCGCAAGAGTAAAATGCGCTATGCTCGGCTGGAGAACACTTAAAGAAGCACTCGGCGGAAAATAACGTCGGCGGATACACTTTATTTTGTATGGTGACGTCAACCGCCGCCTCCTTGAGCTTACTCTTTAATTGCCTTTGGCAAACGAGCAAGCTCCGTTGATAAGTCCTGGTTTTATGGGCGGATAAACTTCAGCTGAATATGTGAGCTAACCGCCGCCTCCCCGAGAATTTTCATGGCCGAAAATTCTCCGCTCTTTAAGCTTGATTAGTGAACAAAAACAGCTTGATATTGCTTTATGCATAATCAAGCTGTTTTTTTCTTTGCATTACTAAACGATGTATGTTATAATATGCACAGATAATGCAAACTGAGGAGAAATAGTCTTATGATAAAACTGCAGACAAACGGAACTCTGTGGCGTGATACGGACGGCAATGAGCTTCACGCTCACGGAGGACATATCATCTCATATAACGGATGGTATTATTGGTACGGTGAAGACAGACGCGATAATATATATGTGTCTGTTTATCGGTCACGCGATCTTGTGAATTGGGAGTTTCGCTCAAACTGCCTGACGACTTCCTCAAAATTCGAACCTATACCCCTGCACACCGATCCCGCCCTCTCGCATGAGGCAGACGGCAAAAAGCACAAAGTCAATATCGAACGTCCGAAGGTGCTGTATAATAAGCTTACCGATACATTTGTTATGTGGGCTCATTACGAAAACGGTCTCGATTACCGCGATGCTCGTATCTGCATTGCCACATCTAAAACTCCCGATGGCAGCTTCACGTATCGCGGAAGCTTTAATCCCTTCGGAAATATGTCGCGTGACTGTACTTTGTTTTTTGATGAAATCAGTAATGACGCCTTCTTTATTTCCGCCTCCCGTGATAACGCTGACTTGGCGGTTTACAGACTCACAGACAATTACCTGAATGTCGACGAAAAGGTCAGAACTCTCTTTCAGGGAGAATACAGAGAAGCTCCCGCTATGTTTTACAGACGTGAAAACGGAAAGTACTATATTCTCACATCGCACTGCACGGGATGGGCACCGAACCAAGGCAAATGCGCAATAGGAAATGCCCCCGACGGAAGATTTTCACTTAACGAATTGTTCGGTGATGACACCACATATCATTCACAGCCTGCTTTTGTTCTGCCGTACATTAAAGAAAACGGCGAAACAGAATACCTCTACTTTGCGGACAGATGGTGCGGAGGCGGAGAGAAATATTTTCTGTCATCATATATCGTCCTGCCGATAAAATTCGACATAAACGGTCATGCCTCAATAGAATGGTGCGACAACTGCGAACTGTAAATAAAATCAAAAACAACACCTCACACTCAGTAAACACTGAATCGTGAGGTGTTTGTTTATAAATCCGAGGCGGCGGTTGACGCCACCATACAAAATATAGAGTATCCGCCGACTTAGCCACAGGTCTCAAGGAGGCGGCGGTTGACGCCACCATACAGATTAAAGTATATCCGCCCATAAAGCCAGGACTTACTCGGGAGAATTTCCAGTCATGGAAATTCTCAGGGAGGCGGCGGTTAACGCCACCATACAGAACCTAAGAGTATCCGCCCATAAAGCCAGAACTTACTCGGGAGAATTTCCAGTCATGGAAATTCTCGAGGAGGCGGCGGTTGACGCCACCATACAGAACCTAAGAGTATCCGCCCATAAAGCCAGAACTTACTCGGG
>CAZWLL010000006.1:47860-59247 GCA_964634795.1 uncultured Ruminococcus sp.
AGAATTTCCAGTCATGGAAATTCTCGAGGAGGCGGCGGTTGACGCCACCATACAAAATGAAGTATATCCGCCGACACTATTCCTTTACTCGGATTTTACCGTTGCGGTACGCGTCAATCAGACTCCTGAGATCGTTTATACGAACCATCAGCTCCTCACCGTAATCTATGTCGGCAATGTTTACACGCCGCTCCATTTTTTCAACTATACTTACCTTCGGTGTTATGTCCGCATTGTCCTCATCATACGGCTTGTGCTCCGCTAACCGCAGTGAATGGCTGTCGTATATCAATGTGTATCCCGCAATGCCGGTCTTTACACGATATGCCTTCGATATTCCGCCGTCTATTACAAACAGCTTTCCGCCTGCCTTGATCGGACTTTCTCCGTCACATCTCAAAACGGGAACATGCCCGTTGATAATGTGACCGCGGCGCTTGTCAAGCCCGAATTCCTCAAGTATCATCTCGCATACGGACGAATCGTTTGTCCTGCTGTAGTAAGGCTCATAATGCTCGGTACAAAGCTCCGCCGCATCTTTTCCTAAGAAGGTTCTCTCGAAAAATGCCATTTTATCCTTGCCGTACAGCGGAGAGTCAGCTCCGCACCATAAATACCACATGTAATCGGAGGCTTCCTGCTGCTCCGCCGTTCCGTATGATGCGAAATATGCTCGTCTAACCTCCTGCTCGATTCTGTCAAGCAGTGCCTTTCCGTGGAACTTCATACCCGCACAATCGGCAAACGGCAGTGCAATGTCTCTGAATTCGCCATCCTCCGTAAGCGGAATACAGCCGTGATACAGTAAATTTCCGTTAATCTTTCTGTACATTCCACCGTGGTCGTATATGAACTTTATGTGGCTCTGCAGCCTTCCCGAGTGATGGAATGAGCTGCCGAGTATTCTTACAAGCTCGCTTTCTTCCTTGCTCAGCTTGAGCGGGTCCGCAGGATCAACTGTCGGAAACAGCTTGTCCCGAAGCTCGTATTCTCTGCCGTCTATTGTAATTACACCTCGGTTAAAATCAACCTTGTCGAAAAAGCTTCTTGATTCCATACCGTATTCAGGATGCTTCTTTATAAGCTGTCCTTCAAGCTTGAACTGAATTACGGCAATAGCCTTGTGCATTTTCGCCGTGAGAGAGTGCTCTATCGTATCATATACAACATCGTCAAGCGTATGAGGATAAAAATACGAACACGGGTCATCCCTATATACCTCCGAAGCGAAAACAGACAGCGGACGCAGATTCAAGCCATATCCGTCCTCAAGAACGTCAAAGCTGTTGTAGCCGAGCGCTATTCTTATAACATTCGCAATAAGAGCAGTATTTCCCGACACGGCTCCCATCCAGCTTATGTCATGATTGCCCCACTGAATGTCAATGTGAGAAAACGTCATCAGCTCATCCATGATTTTGTCGGCTCTCGGACCTCTGTCGAAAATATCTCCTATAATGTGAAGCCTGTTGATTGTAAGACTCCTGATAAGAGAGCACATCGCCGTAATAAAATCATCTGCTATGCCTGTCTCGAGAATCGCGGATATTATTTCCGAATAGTAATATTCGCGGTTTATATCCTCAGTTACGTTGAGAAGTTCATCGAGAATGTACGCAAAGCTCTGCGGCATTTTTTCTCTTACTTCCGCACGAGTATACTTAGCGGAGACAGATTCACAAACAAGTATCAGCCTGTAAATCACAATACTGTACCACTCATCGCTCAGAGCATCCTCAAGCCGCAGCTTTTTTATTTCCTGCTCGGGATAATATATGAGCTTAGCAAGCTTGCCGCGTTCCGTCGATGATATGCTTTTTTCGAAAATCAAATCTATCTTTGATTTAATCATTCCGGAAGCCGAGCGTATAAGCCTTAGAAAAGATTCGTATTCACCGTGAAGATCGCTGAAAAAATACTCGGTTCCCTTAGGAAGACTTCTTTCGGCGCATAGATTTATTACCTCTGATGCGGCGGATTCGACTGTAGGATAATTTCGCGCGAGTACCTCAAGAAAATGCAAATCGTTTCGATAATCATTCATATATCCACCACCCATATACTGTTTTTATAATTATACCAAATCACACGTTTGAATTCAACATGTATACACCTATTTTACATTGACGATTGCGCAGAAGCATCAAAATAAAGTTTGTGAGTCATGATTTTTAAAAAAATCGATTTATATGCCGCACAAAATGCTTTTCGTGCTATAATATACATGATATTTATTTTAAAGGTGATTTTATGAATTTTACCGAATCGTTTATATGTCCCACATGCGGGAAAAAACATGACTCCAAAGTGTCCGACTGTTTTATCGGAAAAGGTGCACTCGCTCATCTTACCGACATAATCATAAAATACAATTCTCATATGCCTTATGTGTTTTGCGATATAAACACCTACGCAGCCGCTGGCACAAATGTAACGGCATTACTTAAAGAAAGCAAAATCGATTTCGTTCTGCATATTATAAATTCTCCCGAGCCGTCTCCCGATGAAAAAACGGTAGGAGAGGCGGTAATGTATTGCCCGAAGAATGTCGATTTTATAATCGGAATCGGCGGCGGTGTGATTAATGACACTTGCAAGATCCTCGCAATGACAAAAAATGTTCCGATGGCTATAGTAGGAACCGCTCCGTCAATGGACGGCTTTGCATCCGCCACATCATCGGTTGACCGCTCGGGTTTAAAGGTTTCCCTGTCGTCGAAATGCCCCGACTGCGTTATAGGCGACACTGAAATACTGGCATCCGCTCCGATTCACAATATACGCTCGGGCATAGGTGATATGCTGGCAAAATATGTCAGTCTCGCTGAGTGGAAAATCGCGAATATATTGCTCGGTGAGTATTACTGCGAAAAAGTTGCGGATACAATGCGCGCAGCACTTGACAAATGTGTATCAAATGCTCCTGCGGCTGTCAATCGTGATGAGAACGCCGTATCATCCGTCATGGAAGGACTTACTTTAGGCGGCATCATGATGAACTGGGCGGGAATAAGCAGACCTGCATCGGGTATGGAGCATTATATTTCTCATATAATCGATATGCGCGCGCTGGAATTCGGAGCTCCTCATGATTACCACGGGATAGAATGCGGCATAGCGACATTATACACCATTCGTATGTATGAAAACCTCTGCGGTGTTTTATCGAAGCCTATTGATACCGAAAAGGCGATAAAGCACGCGGAATGCTATGATCTTAATGCTCATTTTTCATACATGAGAGAAAAGCTCGGACGCGGTGCGGAAGCAATGATTTCGCTCGAAGCAAAGGAAGGCAAATATTCTCCCGTCAAGCACAAAGAAAGAATAAAAACAATAGCTGCAAAACGTGAGGAAATACTTGATGTCATAAAAACTCTGCCGAAATCGGAAGAGCTCGAAAAAACGATGTTAAGCATCGGGCTTCCGACAAAGTTTTCCGAAATCGGCTTAAATGATGATGACGTCAAAACCGCGATTTTATTGGCTCGTGACATTCGTGATAAATACGTACTCGGCAGACTGCTGTGGGATTTGGGACTCACGGACTGATTTACATTATTAAAAAATCGGCACGGAATTGATTTCCGTGCCGATTTTATTTATGCCATTGTTTTCAGCATTTCCAGTGTAACAGAATAACGTACCGCCTCTCCGCGATCGTATTTTCTGAATTCATCAAGCATATACTCGCCCATACGGTGAACCTCGTTTCCGAGTGAGCCTGCTATATGAGGCGTCAGGAATACATTATCGAGCGTGTACAGCGGACTGTCACTCTGCGGCGGTTCGGGGTATGTAACGTCCAAAACAGCGGATATTGTCTTATTCTGTTTCAGTGCTTCAATCATATCCTCCTCAACAACCTGCGCTCCGCGTCCTGTATTGATAAATGATGCGTGTGATTTCATCCTTGAAAAATGATTCTTATTTATAATGCCGACGGTTTCGCTGTTGTTGGCGAGATGGTTTGATATTACGTCGCACTCCTCGAAAATCGTTTCAAGAGAGCATTTTTTCACTCCGAGTTTATCTGCGGTTTCATCGGGCAAAAACGGATCGAATACTAAAATATCGACCTTGTCGAGAGTCTTAAGTCTTTCAATCACCATTTTGCCTATCATTCCCGCACCGAGAATACCTACTTTAATCTCGTATACACCGGGATAGCCTCCGAGCTTTCGACCGTTCCACTCTGCTCCCTCAGATGCGCGATGATATCTGTTATAATATCCCTTTGACGCAAGAATAATCTGTGCGAAGGTGTATTCCGCTACGGGAACTCCGTTGGCAGCCCATGCGCTGAATACAGCCTTTCCTTCCTCAAGAAACTCTCTCGCAAAGCCTTGCACAGAGCCTGCCCCGTAAAACACAGCCTTCAAATTAGGTAAATATTCTGCGATTTCCTCACGTGTGAAATGCGGCATGCCCCATGTTGAAAAAATGTAATCCGCTGCCGACAATTCACTTCTGTATTCGTCAAGCTCACCCTTGGCTATTACATGATCTGTTTCGAATTCAAGCTCTGAATGAAGCTCTTTCATTACCTCCGCAGAGTAGACATTGTTTACCGATCTCGATGAACCGACAAAAACTGCTTTTTTCATGTTATCCTCCTTTTATTTCAGCTGAATATGCAATTACCTAAATCCTCAAACTCGAGTATATCGGATAATATATAGTTTGAAATAAACATTCCCGCAGGTGTCAGTGAATATACTCCTTTTCGGAGTGTCATATAACCGTTTTTAATAAACTTATCGCACTTTTCTCCGTACATAGTCTCAAACGAATGTCCGAATCGCTGCATAAAATCACGTGAGTCCACTCCCGCAACAAGTCTGAAGCGAAGCATAACATATTCCCCCATGCGCTCACGTTCTTCGATTTGCTCGCATTCATCGGTAATTCGTATTTTAGAATCCTTGAAGGTAACACCTTTCATATATTTTTCAATATCCGGGGTAAACGAAAAACGCAAGCCGTTGAAATACGAATGCGCCGATACTCCAAAACCGAGGTATTCATCGCAGTTCCAATATTTTAAGTTATGCACGCACATATGTCCCGGGCGCGCGAAATTCGATATTTCGTATTGCAAATATCCGTACTCTCTGAGCTGGCGTATTGAATTAAGATACATATCCGCCTCGGTATCCTCCCTGGGCAAAAGCGGAGCTATACTCTCGTAATTCTTGTAAAACGCTGTTCCCGGTTCTATTTTCAAATCATACAGTGAAATGTGATCGGGTTTAAGTGAAGCCGTGAATCCGATGCTTTTCGCAAGAGACTGCGGTGTTTGATACGGTATTCCGAACATCAAGTCTACATTAATGTTATCAAACTTCGCATCTCTTGCCATCCGGTACGAATGTATAAAATCGCGGCGTGTGTGCTTTCTCGACAGCGCCTTAAGTTCATTGTCATCCGCGCTTTGAAGCCCCATGCTTAATCGATTCACTCCCATACGGTGCAGCTTCAAAAGCTCGGCATATGAAACCGTTGCCGGATTTGCCTCAATAGTAAACTCGGCATGCTTTGTAAGATTAAAGTTTCTCTTTACTGCTTTTATCAGTCTGTACAAATCGGACGGCGGAATCGATGTGGGAGTACCTCCGCCGATAAAAACCGAATCAGGTTCATATGCTGATGCCGCGGCTTTATAGCTTTCGATATGTGCTATCAGCGCATCGATATAGGTTGCAACAATTTCATCCGATGCGGGCGGAGCGGAATTGAAATCACAATAAGCGCACTTTGATATACAAAACGGAATGTGAATATAAATACCCAGTCTTTTTTTATCTCCGTATGCAATACTCATACAATGCCTTCCGTTATCAGGTTTCGTCATCCAGCTTGAGTACAGCCATGAACGCTTCTGGTGATACCTGCACCGTACCCAACTGACGCATCTTCTTTTTGCCTTCCTTCTGTTTTTCGAGAAGCTTTTTCTTTCTTGTTATGTCTCCGCCATAGCACTTCGCAAGTACATCCTTACGCAGAGCCTTAACGGTTTCACGAGCGATGATTTTCGAGCCTATGGCAGCCTGTATCGGCACTTCAAACAGCTGACGCGGTATATTATCTTTCAGCTTTTCGGCTATCTTACGTGCTCTCGCATACGCTTTATCGGCATGTACGATAAATGTCAGCGCATCCACCATATCCCCGTTGAGCAGGAAATCAAGCTTTACAAGCTCTGACGGTTCATAACCTTCAAGCTCATAATCAAGTGAGGCATATCCGCGGCTTCTGGACTTGAGGGCATCGAAAAAGTCGTATATTATCTCGTTAAGCGGCAGCTTATAGTGAAGCTCGACTCTTTCAGTATCAATATATTTCATATCAATGAATGTTCCGCGGCGATCCTGACACAAATCCATTATTCCGCCGACATACTCGGTAGGTGTAATTATCGATGCCGCAACTATAGGCTCGTACGCAGTTTCTATTTCATCGGGAGACGGATAGTTTGTCGGGTTATCTATATATATAACCTCACCGTTTCTCTTTTTGATTTCGTATATAACGCTCGGTGCGGTTGTAATGAGGTCTAGGTTGAACTCTCTCTCGAGTCTTTCCTCTATTATTTCCATGTGAAGCAGTCCCAAAAAACCGCAGCGGAAGCCGAAGCCGAGTGCTATAGATGTTTCGGGTTCAAAGGTAAACGCCGCGTCGTTAAGCTGCAGCTTCTCGAGCGCGTCTTTGGTTTCATTGTACTTTGCGCCGTCCGCGGGATATATTCCGGCATACACCATCGACTGCACTTTTTTAAATCCCGGAAGCGGTTCATCTGCGGGATCTTCCGTATGAGTTACGGTGTCGCCCACACGTGTGTCTCCTACATTTTTTATCGATGCCGTGAAATATCCGACCTCACCGGCGGAGAGCTCGCCTGTAGGTCTTAATCCGAACGGATCCATGACTCCTACCTCGACAACGTCGAACTCCGCTCCCGTGCTCATCAGCTTTATTTTTTCACCGGTTTTGAGTGTGCCGTCCATAACTCGAATATAAACCACAACTCCGAGGTAGCTGTTATACACGGAGTCGAATATCAAAGCCTTTAATGGAGCTGTTTCGTCTCCTCCCGGGCTTGGAATATCGCTTATTATCGCTGCCATAACATCGGCAATGTTTAAGCCTGTTTTAGCGGACACTACGGGACAGTTTTCCGCGGGTATGCCTATTACGTCCTCGATTTCCGCCTTGCATTTATCGGGCATTGCCGACGGCAAGTCGATTTTATTGATTACGGGAACTATCTCAAGATTGGCGTCTACCGCGAGATATGCGTTCGCTAAGGTTTGAGCCTCGATTCCCTGTGTCGCATCCACTACCAGAAGCGCTCCCTCACACGCGTTAAGAGAACGTGATACTTCATAGTTAAAGTCTACGTGACCGGGGGTGTCAATCATGTTAAGGGCGTATTTTTCTCCGTCAGGTGCGGTGTAATCTATTCTAACCGCACGTGCTTTTATCGTAATTCCTCTTTCACGCTCGAGATCCATGTTGTCAAGCAGCTGATCCTCCATGTCTCTCGCTTCGACAGTGTTCGAAAACTCGAGAATTCTGTCCGCTAAGGTTGATTTACCGTGGTCTATATGCGCGATTATGGAAAAATTTCTTATATGCTTTTGCTTTTCACTTACAGCCATTTTATTCTCCGTTAGCTTTTTAACAATACTAATCTATATTATAGTATACCATAAAATGATATAAAATGCAAATATTACATCCTGTCAGCGGATAAAAAAGTGAGGCGGAAGCATAGCCACCGTCTCACTTTCTGCGTAAAAATACCGCAAATTAAGATTTTAATTATCTATGATGTTCTTCTCGTTTAAAGCCGCGATAAATATGTCCGTGTCTCTCGCAGCTGTGCTTTCGTCAACATCGAATTCATCTGTCACAGCCTTGATTAAATCCTCGCGTTCACAGCCTTCGCTCAGCTTTTTCACTATTAACGCTCCCACATCGTTCAGCGCAATGAATCCGCCGATATTCGCCGCTTCTTTTCCTATCGGAACGAGCATAACCTCACCTGCGATGTCACGCAGTACAAAATTCTTATTCAGCTTCATTCAGTTCTCACTTTCGTTTTGTTTTTCAAGATATTCCATCATAAGTCGCAGGTATGCGGCGGTCTTTTCACAGTTATATTTCGGAACTGCGGTAAACTCACCGTTTTCGGCATAGCATGTCGCGGGGCATACCTCGCAGGCGTTTCTCATGCTGCATTCCGTACACGCCGACGGCATCATTATCTTTTCGCGCATCTCGTGTATCTGCCGCCACGCTTCATCAAAGCCCAATTCTCTCACTGAAACCGACGGTGCCTGCATCATACCGCACGGACGCATTTCTCCCTTGTAGGTGATCCAGAACGTCGTTAAGCCTGCACGGCATCTTATTCTCTCAGTCGGCAGCTCCATGCATTCCGTGTTTTCCTGAATCGGGTTGCCGTCGAGAATGGACTTGCACCTATTCTTTAAAGCTTCCTCATCGAATCGTCTCTTATCAAAACGGAAGGCATATTCTGCAGCTTCCTCAGCGGGCACACGAACCGCGGCATATTCGCAAAGCTCACACGCTCTAACCGGCGGGAACATATATGTCGCAGGCTGCAGCGGCATCATGTTCTGCTCGGCAAAGTCGCAGATTTTATCGAAATCGCATTTGTTCTGCGGCGTCAGGCTGTAGTTCAGCTTCACGGGTATTCCCGCTTCCTTCAGCATATGCAGGGCGTTATATACCCTCTTGTACGCGCTCGAGTCGCCCGTGAGACGTTCGTATGTCTCCTCGGATGCTCCGTACAGCGTTATGTTCAGTCGCGCGGGAAAGTTATCCGCAAATCTTCTCACAATCCGCTCTGTTATAAGCGTACCGTTTGTGTTTACCGCAACAGACAAACCGAGGGATTTAAACTCATCGTACAGCTCGAAGAAGTCGCCTCTGATAAGCGGCTCTCCTCCTGTCACAAGAAGCAGAAACATACCTGCCTTCTGCGCTTTTCTCGCCGTTTCAAGCCATTCCGCTGTGCTGAGCTCCGACTTAATCACAACGGGATCGTTCGCTCTTTTATGAATGTAGCACATTTTGCAGTCGAGGTTGCACCTCGCCGTCAGCTCGAATGTGCCCGACAGGGGGATATTCCTCATCGATGCTCTATATGACAGATAATCTATAAAGCTTGTATATTTGCTTGCCATAATTCACCTCACGAGTGATTTTTCGAGTTCTTCGACCGCACGCTCGTCGGGAGTGCACGACAGCTCGAGTACGGGTACGCTCTTTAACACGCCAGTATACACGTCCGTCAGCATGAGCATGGTCTCGCTGATTGCGGTATAACCATGGCTGTTCTTTATCAGCGCGGTCAGCGCTTCCACTCCGCGAAGACTGCGAACCGAGTTTTCCTTCGCCTGCTTCAGCACGACTACGGCGCACAGCGGCATGGTATAGTTGTTTGTTATGCCGCTTGTACCGCAGAACGGTATGCCGTGAGCGAAAACCGCACCGTCCGTTACCGTTACGCAGTTTTTGTCTCCGTTCAGTATGCGCGCTCCTCTGCACTTTTCCCAAAAGGCGGCTTGCGTCGATTTGCCCGTGTTCGACGGGGCGGTAAACAGAATAGCTTTGCCGCCGTGCTCAATTGACGCGCTGTGCAGTGACGCTGCACCCCGCTTCAAGAGCTCAAAGTACAGGTTCATCGAGAGCATTACCCTTTCGGAGTCGGACGCAAACGGCATATATGACGAGAGCACATCGAGCTTTATTTCGTTTCCAGTGACGTCTGCCGCGGCGCGGGCGTAGATTGTTTTGCCGTCGTGAAGATACGAGTCGGTGTAAATCACTTCCCCCGAGCTGTAAACCGCAATATCGCAGTCCGATTTTATGTCTGCCTTGTCGTTTCTTTCGAGTTTATCCACAGCGCGGGCCGTGCATATTATGTCGGGAGCGCTCGTTTTCTCGATTTTGAACGGCTGAGTGAATTTGCTTTCCGTCAGGTCAAAGTCGGATTCGATTAAAACGGTTTTGCCGGCAATTTTGTAAAAGCTTTCTTTCATATACATTGAAATACGCCTGTACTTTGCGCACAGGCGTATTCCTTTCTCAATGTCTTAAATTAAGAATTTGCGACCATAGTTTCAGTGGAGGTAAAGTAACAATATCCCCTAATAGCTGCATCGAGTCCTGCAACACCGCCGTCAGTTCCGGATGAATAGCTGCTTACCCAGCCGCTTCTCATAGCGTCGTAAATTGAGCCGTCACCGAAACTGTTCGAGCCGCCGCCGCTGTTTCCGCCACCACCGGAAGTACACTGAGTTTCAGTCCAACCGAAAGAGATACCGATAAAACCTTCATCAAGGCATTCTGTACTACCACTAGCCTGTCCATTATACTTTGATACAATGCAGTTACCCGCTATTGCTTCTTGGAGTGAATATGTAATTACATCAAAAGCAGGTGCTTCATAATTCTTTTTCATACTTATCCTCCCCTTTCTTACTTATTTTTCTTAATTGTTACTGTCATTGTGACAGGATCGCTCATAACTGTATTGTCATCGGTTTTGCATGCCACTACGGATACTTCAAATGAAGTCTTATCTTCTATGTCAGGTGCTTTTACGGATGTTGAGTAGCTGTAAATCCTTGTCGCACCTAATTCAACAGCCTTTGTATTTGTAGGTGTAAGTGTATATTCTGTACCATCTACCGTAACAATAAGCTTATCCGCATCAATGGATGTAGATGCTGAAATTGTAAACTTTCTCTTGGATTTTACGGATACAATCTTCTGTACACTGAATACTTCAGGACTGAATGTTCCACTTGATTCTCCTTCGAGAATTTCACCGAGAATTTCTACATCTGATACAGGCTTAATATCACCGGAAACCTTAATACCGCTTATTGAGATAACAATATCATCCTCCGCATCGTTCGGAACTTCTATCAGAACATAATCAACATTATCACCGCTGTCTAATGTCGCTGTTCTGACAGGCACAGTATAATACATTTCTGTATTTGCATATACATTTATCAGAGTATTTGCTTTGTCATCCTTGCTTATCAGAACTTCTGATTCACCCTGTACTGCACTCATACTAACCTGTACTGTCTTTTTTCCTGTGTTTCCTTCTTCGTATCCTGTTATGATGAAAGCAACCGCAGAACCGTCAGTCAGGTAAACTTCGTTCTCAGGACCCATGTTCTTGTAATCTTTAATTGTATATACGCCTTTGTTTCCGTCATGCTCAACATATACAACAAAGTTATCTTTATTATCAGCTAAATCGTTTACACTTGTATTTACGAAGTCGTATACGTTGTAGTACTTTGTTCCGCGCTCATCGGCTTTATATCCGCCTTCTT
>CAZWLL010000006.1:59347-61820 GCA_964634795.1 uncultured Ruminococcus sp.
TCGTATACGTTGTAGTACTTTGTTCCGCGCTCATCGGCTTTATATCCGCCTTCTTTGTCAAGCGTTGTGCCCATTGTACCGTACACTCTTACGCCGTCGATGTAAACATAACCTGTTTTGGATGCAGCTTCGTTCTTTTCGTCCGCGAGGTCTTCGTACATGTACGCGTTCATCATGTTGTCGGAGATTACGTCTGATTCGTATACATCCTTAACCACCGCTGTTTCGGATATGCCCGTACCGCCGTTGAGAACGCTGTTTTCGTCCATGTAGGAGATTTCATACATTTCAACGCTGTCATCGAGACCGAGTGTATCGAGAGCTTCGGCAATGATTGATTCAGCTGATACAAGCTTACCTACTGAATCAGCAGATGCAGTTGATTTTGCATATACATAACCGTAAACATCTACTATGTATGTACCGTAATCGAGTTCAAGGTCACGTACAACGGGAACCTGATAATCAAGAACGCCGTATTTGTCAGCTTGAGATGAAAGGATTATACTGTCGTCACCTGTGAAATAAGTGTCAACCGCATAAGCGCCTACAAGAGTCTTTACGCCGTTTATCATCTGATTAAGTCTGACAAGAATCATGCCTGTCTCAGGTCCGCATTCAGAGATAAGGTCGAAGCCGGTACCTGTGAATGTGAAGGAAAGAGGTTTGCTTGTTCTCTTTTGACTGCCCGCCTCAGCCGTAAGCTCTGCTTTGTAATACGTACCGCCGCTGAAACCTGTGTCAGAACTATAGATTTCGTCGTTACCATATACATTGGATTTGCCATCGTCATCAGTATCAGGTTCTGATGTCGTGCCGTCGAGGGCTTCGAGCTGCTGGGTTTCCGTGATGGTGGATTCGCCTTCACTTGTCCAGTCGCTGCCCGTGGGGTTGGTAATTACCGTTTCCTCGTAGAGGACGTTTGTTGCGGGGTAGATGTTGATGTAGTGGGTTGCGTTTGTTGCTTCACCATCTACTGTCTTATAAACATTTATAACTATCTGTTCTTTACCCTGAATTATTTTATTTGCAGTGTATGTCAGAGTGGTGCCGTTTGAGTCAAGAACTGCAGTGCCGTATTTTAATGCTGTTTTATTAGCAACTTGAACACTTTCCCATCCTGTTTGTTTAATTACATCAGAGGAATTAATAACTACTGACGAGCCGAAATCCACTACATAATCATGCGGATCATCGTTGATGTAATAATAGAGGAATACTTCCTTCTTGTCGCCGCTTAATTCTGCATTAACCAATTTATAGTCAGCGTAAGCAAAATACGCACTCATCTCTGAAAGCTTTGTCAGATTCGGTTCTGCACTGATTACCTTATTAAGAGTATTAATAACAGTATTGTTGCTTAAAGCATTGTTAATGTCAGTGTAATTTTTGTTTAACGTAAAATTACTGCTGAATGTTGTTCCACTATTTACAGTAATGTAGTAATGGTAGAAATCCTCTTCACTATACTTATATGTACCGTCAGTATTTTTTGTAGCCAATCTATAATGTACAGTAAGGCTGTCTTCAGTCTGCTTTGCTCTGATGTAGTATGTTACAAGCATTGCCTGGTGGTTATAAATTTCGAGACCATCGATTGTGGGCGTACCACCTGTTTTCAATTTATAATTACCGGAAATGCTGGTGTATTGCTTATCTTCAGTATCAAAACCTACAAGAGCCGCATCATCAATTGCCCAAATAGCTTGTTCCGTTCCAGTATAAGTAAATGTGCCAACCGTCGAAGCTGAGCTTGAGTATGTACTACCAAGGTAAATACCTGATGAATGTGAATCATTATACGGAGTTACCGTAATCAAGTACACTTCATAACCCTGGTCGTTTTCAACAGCCCTTGTCATTCCTATTCTACGGTAATAATTATACCAATAACCGTTCGACGTTGTTGTATCAGTATCATCATAAAATACTGTATTGCCTAATGCGGCTGACGCTGTGTAATCACAATGGAAACCAATGGTTTTATTATTTTTGAATGTATTCGGAGATAATGTTCCGTCTTCATACTTTACCGCATAATCAAGCAGTACAAAATAATTACCCCAAGTATATGAAGCTACCGGTTCACCCCAGTCTACTACCTGTGTCTGAATTTCTTCTGTGACATCGGTAATCTGCATATAATATGCAACAACCTGGTCAGTCGTGCTTATAGCAGTCCATGTTTTTCTGTCATTCGAGAAGGACCATGCACCGTCATAGTAACGAATATATGCGAAATCATCACCTTGTGATGTTCTGTCTTTGCCTCCAGTTGTCTGTTTTAAGTCGGAAGTCAGACGTGTTGCTTTCCAGTATGCAACAGACGTAGATGTTTCAGAAGTTCTAACACCTGTCTGCGGTACGAGCTCAGAAACAAGCACACCGTCTGCGGTGCTAACGCCTGTTCTTGCGTTGGTAAGCGACATCTTAATCGCACTGTTCGCCGTAACAGTCGCATTCGTAATCCAAT
>CAZWLL010000007.1:0-60675 GCA_964634795.1 uncultured Ruminococcus sp.
GTAACCGTCTTCTGTGCAGGTGGGTTCGGTTACAACGGAAGTATAGCTGTGACCTGTTGCGGGAGTGGTGTCACTTGTGTATGAGTCACCACAGTTGGAGCAGGTGTAAGTTGTGTAACCGTCTTCTGTGCAGGTGGGTTCGGTTACAACGGAAGTATAGCTGTGACCTATTGCGGGAGTGGTGTCGCCTGTATAGGAGTCACCGCAGACAGAGCAGGTGTAAGTTGTGTAACCGTCTTCCGTGCAGGTGGGAGCAGTTACAACGGAAGTGTAGCTGTGACCTGTTGCGGGAGTGGTGTCACTTGTATAGGAGTCACCGCAGACAGAGCAGGTGTAAGTTGTGTAACCGTCTTCTGTGCAGGTGGGAGCAGTTACAACGGAAGTGTAGCTGTGACCTGTTGCGGGAGTTGTTTCGGTGTATGAATCACCGCAAACGGTACAAGTGAATGTGGTTGTTCCGTCTTCTGTGCATGTAGCGGAAGATACAGCTTTTGTGTAGCTGTGGCCTGCAGCGGGAACAGTGTCGCTTACATAAGAATCACCGCAGACAGAGCAGGTGTAAGTTGTGTAACCGTCTTCGGTGCAAGTGGGAGCAGTTACAACGGAAACATAGTTATGACCTGTAGCGGAAACCGATTCGGTGTAGGAGCTGCCGCAGACAGAGCAGGTGTAAGTTGTGTAACCGTCTTCTGTGCAGGTAGGTTCGGTTACGACAGAAGTGTAGTTGTGACCTGTTGCGGGAGTAGTGTCGCCTGTGTAGGAGTCACCGCAAACGGAGCAAGTATAAGTTGTGTAACCATCGCTTGTGCAAGTAGGAGCAGTTACAACGGAAGTATAGCTGTGACCTGCAGCGGGAACAGATTCGGTATAAGTGTCACCGCACTCAGAGCATGTGTAAACTATGCTTCCTTCGGCAGTGCAGGTAGGAGCGGTTTCACTTGTCTTTACATAGCTGTGAACGTGATCCGCTTCAACCTCTATAATGTACTTCGTTCCGTCTACTACATAAGATGTTGTTCCCGCGCCGATACCTGTGAAGGTAAGCTCGGTTGTGGTGAGAGTACCTGTTGTTACAGTACCCGATGCGGCGGCACGGGTGAATGTGGAGCCGTCATAGCTTCCCCAAGCAATTTCGGAGAGCTGCCACCAGTAGTTTCTGGCTGTTGTGATGATTACCTGAATGTAACGGAAGCTTTCGATTGAATCGGGAACAGAATAAGTGGATGTAACACTGCTGCTGCTCTTTCCGGTATACTGTCCGATTGTTGTCCAGTTGCTGCCGTCGGATGAAATCTGTACATTTGCGTTTGTGCAGTAGTCGCCGTGAGCGGGAGAGGTAATCTGAATTGCATCAAAGAGAACGTCTGCACCGAGATCTACACGTGCGTACATTCCTTTTGTCTGACTGGAATCCGACCAGTAGAAGGAAGAGGTATTGCCGTCAATAAGATTCGATACATAGTAGGTGCTGTACGCAGATGCAGATGCGGATGCGGTAGCGGAGTATGAAACCTCAGCTCCCGTACCTTCCGTATATGTGATGTTGGCTTGTGCAATATTGCTGTCGCCTGCAACGGATACGCTCTTTTCGCCTTCAAGAGTATATTTTTCCGATGTTTCACCTACTTTAAGAGAGATGTTTTCTCTCGGAAGTAAGCTTGTGTAGCTGTCACCGCACTTTGTGCAGGTATAAACAGTGTCGCCGCCGTCATCTTCGGCTGTGTAATTATGTCCTTCTGCGGGAACTGTTTCTGTGTAGCTTTCGCCGCAGTCGGAACAGGTGTATGTGTTGCTTCCTTCTTCTGTGCAGGTAGGAGCAACAGAGGAGGTGAGCTGATAGTTATGAACCTTAGCGGGAGGATCTGTGTTCAGTGTACCATCGGCATTGAAACCGCCCGATACAACGGAAGTATCCATATCGGAGGTGTAGCTGCCGTTCATGGCAAGACCGAGAGCACGGAGAGGAAGTCTGATTTTAGACGCTTCCTGAGTTTCGGTTTCCGCACCCGGATAATCGCTCCACATACAGAACATGCCTCCGACTATCGAAGAGGAAGAGACCGTAGTACCGCAGACCTTGTAGTTGCTCCAATTCGAAGCATATGTGTATCCCGAATCGAAGTTGTCACTCTTGCCGAGAACATAATAGAAGTCGCCGGTAGTGTTGATTAACTTAAAGCCATCGCTGACAAGGTTGGAGACGCTTCTGGGAGAGTATCCGCTCCATCCGCTTGACCAATAGCATATTACAATGTCCTTATCGAATGTATAAGTTGTCGAACCTACAGCCGCGCTTGTTTTGTTTGCAAATTCGATACCGTCATTGAAAGCGACAGGTGTCATGCCGGCGTTTTTAATCATAGCGGCGATTTCATTGACATATTTAATGTAATATCCGTATTTACCGCTGCTCTGAAGATTTCCAAAGCCCATTGAACCGGAAGTATAACGGTCGTTCGCGTATTCGTCAGCACCGAAATTGAAGTAGGTGCATCCTTTTTCTGCGAAGTAATCTATATATTTCTGAACAAATGCCTCTGTAAATGCTACGGCTGTGGTGTTTGTTACGTCTATTGTTCTGGATGAACTGTTGTAGCTGCAGGTTGTTCCCGTAAGAGAGTTCGCAGCACTTAAAATCGCATCCATATGTCCGGGAGTGTTGAGAAGAGGAATAATTTCAATACCTGCCGATTTAGCTGCAGATAAGATTTCATCCATTTCGCTTTCCGTCCATTCACCGGTGGAATCGGTTGTATACGCATTGTTGCCTGAGATAATCGCAGAGCTTACAGCATCGTCTGTGTAGGTGGTTGAACCTACCGTCAGCGACATATCATCAAGTATGAAACGCATACCATCGTTTCCGATTGCAAGCATAACATGAGTATAGCCGTCGGCTTTTGCTTCATAAATGAGTGATTTAACCCAGTCTACGGTAAAGTACTTTCTGCCGCAGTCCAACATTGCTATTTTCATATAGTCGGTACTGTCGGACGCGAATACCGATGTCGGAAACAAGCAGAGAAGCATGCAGACTGTCAATAGAAGTGAAATAAGTTTGGTGCTTGGTTTTACCATAAAATTCCTCCTGAATAATAAGTTAGATACTGCTAACTATTAAATTATATTATAATAACTGTTAACAGCTGTACATGATAATACAACAATAGTTATTATATGTCAACTGTTTTTTTTAGTGAAAAAAAGATTTGTCGATTTGCACTTATTGAAATAATTTTGACACCGTCAGATAAAGTCATTATGCAAATGGTATTTAGTCTAAAATGTAAATGAATACAGCATAAGATAATATAATTTTATTAAAAAACAACATCCGATAAAGTGACGTGATAAAATTCGTGTTTTAAAAGATTCCGATTATTTGAGAATAATCGATATAATTATACAGTCCGAGTGATAAACTATACATTATTACAGGCTATAGCTTCAAGTGATCGTGAGACTTTGATGTGCTGATACGCTAAAACGATATGTCGAGTTATATGATGACTGCAAAGTGAAAATGAGAAAAAATAATGCAGTAAATACAAAAAAAGAAAAATAACAAATAAAATAAAACGGTGCGAAATGCACAAGAAAACAACTGAATTTTCAAACGTATATTTCCGTTTGAAAATATACGTTCCAACGGTTAATTTCTTTGCCGCTAGCCGAAAAAATCCACTACTTAAATTCAGATAAACAAAAGAAGGATGCTTCACATAGTGAAGCATCCTCGAGGAGGCGGTTTATCTCTTAACTGTTAAATTAAAAGTTATCCGCCCGTAAACTGTGTGGTGAACAAAAGAAGGATGCTTCACATGGTGAAGCATCCTTGAGGAGGCGGTTTATCTCTTAACTATTAAACTGAAGATTATCCGCCGACATTAGTCAGCATCTTCGGCGTGAACGTCAACATTGCGGACTGCGGTGCGAAGGATTCTGATTTTATTGCGCTCGTTGCTGGTTTCGATTGTTACGGTTTCATCTTTGATTGAAACGATTTTACCGATAATGCCGCCGATAGTGGTGATTTCATCACCTACCTGGAGATTGTTGCGCATGTTGCTTGCTTCTTTGTCCTGTTTTTTCTGGGGACGATATAAAAAGAAATAAAAAACAGCTAATAATGCGGCAATCATTACAATATTGGTGATGGCACTTACGGTAGTGTTAGAACTGCTTGCTGTGCTTGACGCTGATTCAAGAAAATAATACATTATTTTTCTCCCTTGCTGAAATTAATTGGATTTGATGTAAATTATATAATATAAATGAAGCTAATGCAATATTCTTCGAGCTGAATTAATAATAAATTAAAATAATTACCGCATTATATACGTATTCTGCCGAAAGCACCGAGCATTGCGATAAGCTCAAGGTAGTTGTCATCCGATATTGTTCCGCCCGATCCGCATGCCCATGAGCTGCCGTATTTTCTGTGCAGCTCGGTAACTCGCGCATAAATTGCCGCGGGAGAAGAGCTTTCAAGCCGTTGAACACCGAGACCGCCGAGGATACGTATTTTATCTCCGTATTTCTCGAGATATTCTTCTGCAGAGTCGGAAGCGAACCATCCCTCATATCCGAGCCGTAAAGCATCGGTTATGTCTCCGTCCATTCGAATAGTAGGAGTACAGCTCGATTTAATGTTTCCGTATACGGCAATCACATCGATTGCATTAGTTTTTTCGGCTGCGGCAATATCGTTTTTATTATCCGTGATAATTCCGTAACCTTGCGGCGAGATGTCTTTTTTGCTTATTTCTTCGAGTAACAGCTTCTTTCCATCTTCGTCGAACAAACGCATGTCGACGAAAACAATATCTGAGTATGTTCGTGCTGATAGGTGCGTAAGCGTGTCAAGATATTTTTCCGGAGTCAGCCAAAGATCATCACCGCGCCGCCAGATTAATGTTTCGGAATGAGTACGTGATAAAAACGGTTCGAATATTACCGGTTTTACAGGCTTTCCCGATAAAAAATCGAGAAAGTATTTTTTGTTCAGATCCATTATAAGTTCTTTCTTTGTTTGCGTTGTTGATTAAGTGGATTATACAACACTGAAAACACAAAAGTCAACCGTCTTATTCGAATTATTATTTGAAAAAAATTTATGAATCTTGTCAGTATAATTATACAGACACTTGATTATGACAGACAAATGATGTATAATACAGAATAATAATACAAAAACGGAGGAAAACAACATGTTGAATATAAAAACAGAAAAAATCAATACACCAAAACAAAAGCCGGACTACAGCAAACTCGGATTCGGTAAATATTTCACGGATCACATGTTCCTTATGGATTATACCGAGGGCGAAGGCTGGCATGACGCCAGAATAGTTCCTTACGGACCGATACCCTTTGAACCTTCCTCAATGGTATTCCATTATGCACAGGAGCTTTTCGAAGGACTTAAGGCTTACAGAACCTCCGACGGTACTGTTCAGCTGTTCAGACCTCAGTGCAATATCGAAAGAATGAATAACACATGCGACAGACTGTGCGTTCCGAGAATAGATCCCGATGACGCACTGCAGGCAATTGAAGCAATTGTAGAAGCGGATAAGGATTGGGTACCGTATGAATACGGCACATCACTTTACATCCGTCCGTTTATAATCGCAACCGACTGCCATCTCGGCGTTCATCCGTCAAGCAGCTATTTGTTCTGCATTATTCTTTCTCCCGTCGGCTCATACTACGCCGCAGGTATTAACCCCGTAAAGATTCTGGTTGAAAGAGAATATGTTCGCTGCGTTAAAGGCGGCACGGGTATTGCGAAAGCAGGCGGAAACTACGCAGCTTCCCTTATCGGTCAGAAAAAAGCCGATGAGTTGGGATATGCTCAGGTATTGTGGCTTGACGGCGTTCACAGAAAATATATTGACGAAGTCGGCGCTATGAATATTTTCTTCGTTATCGACGGTGTTGTTGTAACGCCCGATCTTACCGACGGAAATATACTTCCCGGCGTAACAAGAAGATCATGCATTGAGCTCTTGAAGAACTGGGGAATTCCCGTAGAAGAACGCAAGGTTTCAATAGACGAAGTATTGAGTGCTCACGACAACGGACACCTTGATGAGGTATTCGGTACAGGAACTGCCGCTGTTATTTCTCCTGTAGGCGAGCTGTACGACAACGGTAAGAGTTACATTATAAACAACAATGAAATCGGTAAAATCGCAAAGAAACTTTATGATGAGCTTACCGGTATTCAGTGGGGTAAGGTTGACGATTATATGAACTGGACCGTTAAAATAAAGTAATAAATACGCAATTGCTTTATTGACGGTTATTCGAAAGAGGTCGGCAGATGAAGATATATGATATATCACAGGAGCTTTTCTCGTCCCATGTCTATCCGGGAGACAAAGCACCGAAGAGAACCCTTATTTCCGACATGACTAAGGGCGCGTCATGCAATGTGAGCGAGCTTGAAATGAATGCGCACAACGGTACTCACATGGATGCACCGAGACATTTTGTGAAAAACGGAATAACAATAGACGAGCTCCCTCTCGAGAAGCTCATCGGCAGCTGTGCCGTTGTCAGTGCGGAAGGAGAGGTTACGGCTGATTTTGTTCGTGAAATATCGAAGAAATATAAAACCGAAAGACTTCTTTTGCGCGGTGAGTGCCATTTAAATAAAGAGGCTGCGGATATACTTTCGGAATGCGGCATTGCTCTTATCGGTGTTGAAAGTCAGAGCATCGCAACATACGATGATCCCGTTACGGTTCATGTGTCTGTTCTCGGCCAGGGAATAGCCGCGCTTGAGGGACTTGTTCTGCGTGATGTACCCGATGGAAAGTACTTCCTTTTCGCGGCGCCGATTAAGCTCGGCGGAAGCGACGGATCCCCATGCCGTGCCGTTCTCATTGATAAAATAGATACAGATAATTAAAATTAACCGCTTTGATTTTAATCCTGCGTGATATATAATCCATTTCGAAAAAGTTTGAATTTAACGGAAGGATTATAATGAAAAATTTCAAACAGAAGCTGATTTATTTCATGTACGGCAGATATGGAATAGATGAAATGTACTACGGGTTGTTTACTTTATGGATTATACTCGTGGCAGTCAACATGTTTGTCCGCTCATATATTATCTATCTTATAGAAACTGCGGTTATAATATACTCCCTGTGGAGAGTAATGTCGAAAAAGAAAGATAAACGCCGTCGTGAAAATGAAGCTTTTCTAAAGCTGTGGAATCCTGTCAAGAGTTGGTTTATACTTCAAAAAGACCGTATTCGTGACATAAAAAGCAGCAGATACCGCAAATGCCCGAAGTGTCATGCTATAATAAAACTGCCGAACAAGCGAGGCAAGCATACAACACACTGCCCGAAATGCGGTGAAAGATTCGACGTAAGAATTTTATAAACAATCGAAAAACTACCGAGGAAATTACATTGCGGATTAAATTTCCCAATCGGTAGTTTTTTTCATGTTTTTATGGTATACTGAATACATGTAAATATAACATAAGGAGTATTTATGGGAAAATTCGACGGTTACCTGTTTCTTACCGATATTGACGGAACACTTACAGATTCAAGAGGAAAGCTGTCTCGCGAGAATATCGAGGCGATAAAGTATTTTCAAAATGAAGGCGGATTGTTCACTGTTGCATCGGGACGATTTCCCGATTTTATCGATCATTTTTCGGAGGATGTATCTCCGAATACATATATAATAGGAATAAACGGTACGGTGATATACGATCAGAAAGAGAAAAAGGATATCGTTACACGTACTATGGACAGCGACTTTATTAACGTCGTATATGATATAATCGAAAACCGCCCGGAAGTAGATACAATCCATTTGGCACATCGTTATGATAATATTACCGTTCCGCGCGACAGATTTTCGGAAATGGATAAGATACTCGAGGAAAATAATTACACATGGTACAGGGGATTGTTTTGCCAGGGAGCGTCGGATACTCCCATTGTCCGAGACTGGCTTATGGAAAAATACGGAGAAAAATACAATATTAACTGCAGCTGGGCAAACGGAATTGAATTACACGCAAAAAACAGCGGAAAAGGTCAAATGCTTGAAGAATTGGCGCGCTTGGTATATCCGAACGGCGAGAAAAAGCTGACTGTCGCGGTCGGAGATTACGAAAACGATATGTCTATGATTATATCCGCCGACATAGGTTACGCTGTATCGAATGCAATAGAATCCGTGAAAAAATCAGCTGACAGAATTACGGTATCGAATAATGAAAGCGCGATAGCGGCGATTATAGAAGAGCTTGAAAAAGAAATGTAAAATCGTTTCTAAAAAACAGCACTGTACAAACGAGTGTACGGTGCTGTTTTAAATTAAAATCAGATTAGAAAGTTAATATTGATATTGACAGAATCTCATACGTATAGTACAATAACTGTATTAGTACGGATAATACACAGCTTGTTGTGGGAGGTATGCAATTGGGAATTATAAATGTGGATACGCGGCTGCGCAAACCATTGGGAGACCAACTTACGGATAACGTAAAAGAACTTATTTTATCCGGTGAATTAAAACCCGACGATAAGCTGCCGTCTGTACGCAGTCTTGCGGCGGAGCTGGGAATAAATCCCAACACCATACAAAAAGCATATTCCGAGCTTGAACGATGCGGAATTATTATGACCTTGCCCAATCGCGGAAGTATAGTTCTTGCGGATAGGAGCAGTCTGCGTGAGGAGAAAAAAGAACAGCTCACCAAAAGTATGACGCTGCTCGCAAAAGAGGCAAAGACTGCCGGAATCAATGAAGAGGATTTTTTAAATTCGGCAAGAAAGGCGTGGTGCTGCAATGATTAAAGTGGATTCTGTCAGCAAAAATTTCGATGATGTAAAAAGTCTGTGCGGTGTCACTTTAAACATCGGAGACGGTTCCGTATTTGGTTTAATAGGTTCTAACGGCTCGGGAAAATCGACACTGCTGCGCATTATCAGCGGAATATATAAGCCATCGGCGGGAAATGTATGCATAGACGATGACGCTGTATATGAAAATCCATGCGTGAAAGAAAAAATAGCGTACCTGTCCGATGATCAGTATTTCATTTCGGGAGGTACGATATACGATATGATGAAATTATACCAAAGCGTGTATCCGACCTTTTCACAAGAAAAATATAAAAAGTATTTAACACTTTTTGAGCTTGACGAAAACAGAAAGCTGTCGACATTTTCCAAGGGTATGCAAAAACAGGCGGCATTTCTGCTCGGCTTGGCATGTAATACAGACTACCTGTTGTGTGACGAAACTCTCGACGGACTTGACCCGATGATGCGCATTATAGTGCGTAAAATCGTTGCGTCCGAGGTTGCCGAACGCGGTATAACTGTGATTTTCGCATCTCATAATTTAAATGAAATCGAGGATATATGCGATCATGTGGCTCTTCTTCACAAAGGCAAACTTTTGTTTGAAGCTGGACTCGATGAGATAAAAACAGGAATACACAAGGTTCAGCTTTCATTTAATAAAGAGAGTATTGCCGACGGCAAGAGACAGCTCGAAGAGCTCGATACAGTGTCGCTTAATCAAAGAGGAAGCTTATTTACCGTAATTGTGCGCGGTGACGAAAAATATATAGATGATTATATGCGCTCACTGAATCCCGTCTTTGTCGAGTTCATACCTTTGACACTTGAAGAAATATTTATAGCCGAAATGGAGGAGAGGGGGTATGAGTTTAATGACAAGCTCAACTCGTAACGAACGCAATCGCAGCGCATACAAAGCCGCTCCGTATTTCAGATATTATATTAAGCATAATGTTTATCAGCTTGTTTTGTTCTTAGTTGTGATAATACTTGCTGTGATAGTTCCGTGCTGTATGGAATACGGTAGATTCGTAAAAGATTATCCGAAAGAATTACTGGACATTACACAGTACGGCAAAATAGGTTTTGTACTAAGCGGATGTATGGGATTGTTTTGCGGAATGACCGCTTTATCATATGTGAACGGCAAGCAGAATATCACGTGTATGCACAGCTTTCCGCTTAAGAGAACAACTTTATTCCTATGTGAAACACCTGCCGGCATCATATACTATTTGCTGTCGATTACAATCGGATTTGCCGCAATACTGATAATATCGGGTTTTGAGAAATGCACTATAGATAAGAGTATGTTCTCGGTGATGTATTTCGCATCTATTGCGATGTTTATTCTCATGCATTCCGCGGTAATGTTTGCGGCGGGACTCAGCGGAACGGGAGCCGGCAGATTTTTCACGGCGATGCTGATACTTTTTATGCCGTTTGTTCTGTATGCGCTTGTGGTTTATACCTGTGAAATCGGAAATAGCAATATTGACAGCAGCTATTATCTGGATTCAAAAGTATGCTCAGCTTTGTGTCCGTTTTACAGACTTTTAAATGCGATTTTTAATTATGATACCGCAGAAACCGCTATTTCGGAAATATTTAAAACAGTACCGTATATTGCGGTAAACTATGCGGCTGCGGTTCTGCTTCACAAATACAGACGTACCGAGGATACAACAAAAACAATAATTTGGAAGCCTGTATTTTGGATTGTTAAATATTCCGTTATGTTTGTCGGTGCCGCAATCGGAATAATTATATTCGGCGCTGATCTTTTCTTCGGAGCAACAAGCATATCATACAAGATTTTCGGAGCTGTATTGGGACTATTCATGTCGTATATCTTTATGAACTGCGTATTATACCGCTCCGTACGCTCGATTTTTAAGGATGTAAAGCCGTCCTTGATTTTCGCCTCGGCAGTACTGCTTTATACCCTCGTAGTACCCGCTAATCTGTTCGGCATTGTTGGAAAATTATACAGCGAGAGCAATACAATAAGATTTGTTATAGATGTGGACAGGGTTGAGGTTACAGTCCAGAGTGAGTATTATGAGGAAATATCGGAATATACGGCAGCTTACAATTCGACAGGCGGAATATACTCGGACAATGAAATATATGTGACCGGTATATGGTCGGATGAGGACGACGAATATGTTAGGGAGAATTTTTCCGAATATGTCGGTAAGCCGTATGACGATACTGCAGACAATATATATGAAGAAGATTTAGCTGCAACCTCAATAGTAAGAAGCTGCAGCGGACATATAAGTGCGGATATAGTGCAGTATCCCGTGTTCGGTATACCGATGGCATATCATATTGTTATTCCCATGGAAGGCGAGCTTTGGCAAAAAATAAAATCGTCAGAGGAATATGTTTCCGCAATGGACATTTCAGATTACAAAGAAGCGGGAAAATACGAATCAATACAGATTACCGTAGGCGAAAAAAGCGTAACCTTTTCACCTGACAGCACGTGTGAGGTGATAGATAACGATTTTACATACGAAACATACCGCAGTCTCGATGATGAAGAAAAGATAAAACGCGATGAGCTGATCGAAAAGCTGATTGATTCAGCTGTGTATGACGAAGAAATGTTGGCTGATAATACTATAATAGGATATGTCGAGATTAATACCGGACTCAGCGACAATTATTACACGATTACATATCCGATAAGTGCGGGAAACATAGATATGCTTAACGCGGCTGTCGATTTGCTTGCGTTTGCGGAGGGCAGTGAGAGAGATATTCGATATTCGTCAGCTGATGAGTATTTTGCCGATGCCGCGGCGGAGTACGAATATGCGGTAATGATTGATTTGAAAACAGGAGAGGCCAAACGCATCGATTCCGATACGATAGCCGAGTACTCGAAATACACATCCGCTCTGAGCTATTTCTGGTGGGAATATTATAAATACACGAGCATTGATAACGGATATATGCTGCTTGTCAAAGACAACGCTGGCTATTCGCAGGAATTGTATTTCAGAAATGGTGCGGACATCGAAAATGAATTAACTGTACTGTTCGAGAGCCTCGACTGATTGTCCGAGCTCGAATAAAAATACGGAAACACAATGTACGGCGGTTTTCGAAATGAAAGCCGCCTCATTTGTGTGAAAAAAGTTATAATAAAAAAATATGCGTGAGCTATTGACAAACGGCTGTGAGGAGAGTATAATGTACGAGTAACAATGAAGCAGAACAAACTCCGTTCTCACCTTACTGCTATAGGCACGATAAGGTCAATAGATTCAGTTAAGCGTGTTTTTTGTCGTACGGAGGGAGTTCTTTGTGCGATTTTTTGTTTTATGGAGGTGCTTAACTATTAGCGCGAAAGAACTTTTAATCAATGATGATATCAGAGCAAAAGAAGTCCGTATGCTTGATGAAAACAACGGACAGCTCGGTATCATGAATTTGAATGATGCAAAAGCATATGCATATGATCACGGTTACGACCTTGTAATGATAGCTCCGTCTGCAACACCGCCTGTCTGCCGTGCAATGGACTACGGTAAGTACCGTTACGAAGCCGACAAAAAAGAGAAGGAAACAAGAAAAAAACAGCAGGTTATCGAGGTCAAAGAGGTTCAGCTTTCGTATAAAATCGAACAGCATGACTTTGAGACTAAAGTAAATCGTGCGATTAAATTTCTTCAGGACGGAAATAAAGTAAGGGTCAGTCTCAAGTTCAGAGGCAGAGAGATTGCGCATCAGGAGCTCGGAAGAGAAAAGCTGGACAGCTTTGAAGCGGCGGTATCGGAATACGGTACGGTTGAAAAGAAGCCGGTTCTCGATGGTAAACAATTATTTATGTTTATTGTTCCTGTTAAGAATACAGCGAAGTAATATTGCGCTATAAGTGCGGCTTATAAAACTACAGAAACCGCCGAATGTTGACTATGACAGAGTTGTAAAACGACAAATAAGATTTAACCAACCGAAAGGATACGCAAAAATGGGAAAGATTAAGACACATAAGGCGTCAGCCAAAAGATTTGCAGTTACCGGTACAGGTAAAGTAAAGGTATTCCATTCAGATCACCGTCATAACCTCGGACAGAAGAGCCAGAAGAGAAAGAGACATCTCAGAAGCAGCCAGATTCTCAGCCCCGCTATGACAGCAAATGTCAAGAGACTGATTAACAAGGACTGAGTCTTACCGATAGGACTGAATCATAAACAAAGCAGTATAGAAAGGATTTAGATAAAATGGCAAGAGTAAAAGGCGCTATGATGACGCGCAAAAGAAGAAATAAGGTCTTAAAGGCTGCAAAAGGTTACTGGGGTTCGAAGAGTAAGCACTTCAAGATGGCTAAACAGGCCATTATGAAGAGCGGCAATTATGCATATATTGGCCGTAAGCAGAAGAAGAGAGAATTCCGCGGTCTGTGGATTACCCGTATTTCCGCTCAGGCAAAAGTAAACGGTATGAATTATTCTACACTTATGCACGGACTTAAGCTTGCAGGTGTTGACCTCAACCGTAAGATGCTTTCCGAAATCGCAGTTTCCGATAAGGAAGCTTTCGCCGCACTTTGCGAGACAGCTAAGGCTGCTCTTTAATTGTTGAATTTTTTAAATGGGTGCTCACCTCCTGTGGACACCCTTTATTTATATATAAATGAAGATTGATGAATTTATAAAAAATTATTCCGCAGAGTACATACGCTCACGTTCAAATCCGAAATGTGTGGCGGTCTCAAAGCTGACCGATAAAAAGTACCGTGATTTAAACGGCACATATCTTGCGGAAGGCGTGAAGCTTACAATGGAGGCTATGCTCTGCACGGAGTGCAGCTGTATATGGATTTCAGCCCATGCCGCGGAAAACAATATTAAAGCAGAAGAATGTGCGAAGCTCGCTATGGAAAAGAACATCCACATTATTGTGTGTGATGATATGGTTTTCGAAAAAATATCGACTGAAAAGGCGCCTCAGGGTGTAATTTGCGAAGTTAAATACGAGAAGCACCTGCATACGACGGAGAATTTCGACGCTTGGCAAAAAAATAAAAGAATTATTATGTTGTCGGAAGTACGTGATCCCGGCAATCTCGGAACAATTATGCGTACTGCCGAGGCTCTCGGAATGGACGGCTTGGTGCTGTATGACTGCGCAGATATCTACAGTACGAAAACCGTTCGTGCGTCGATGGGTACTGTCTTCAGAATGCCGCTGTTTATTACCGCTAATGCGATAGAATGTATTAACGATATGCGTGAACTGGGAAGAAGAACATTAGCGGCGGCTCTCGACGAAAACAGTCTGAAGCTCGGAAGTTATACAACTGTCGAGAACGACTGTGTTATTATAGGAAATGAAGGGCACGGACTTGAAGCAGGGGTAATCGATGCGTGTGACTGCACGGTAATGATACCGATGAGCGGAAAGACAGAAAGCTTGAACGCATCATCTGCCGCATCATGTATTATGTGGGAATACAGCAGAGGCATCAAGCGGTAAACTGCACATATAACTTATTTGATGCCCATATAAAGCAAAGTATAAGGAGGGAAAACGGATACTATGAACGAAGACAGAATAATTTACTGGATTTGGCTAGCCGAGCTTTTCGGAGCGGGCAGTAAAACTTTGTCAATGCTTGTACAGAAATATTCCGATCCTAAGCTGATTTACGATAAAAAAGCCGATGATCTTGTGTGCGATGATTTTTTTACGGAAAAACGTATAGAGAATATCAAGTCTAAGCTGAAGAACGATTCACTTGAGCATGCGGAAGAGATAATCGAAAAGTGCAATAAGCTCGGCATTTCCGTAATAACGCCCGAATGCTTTGATTATCCCGGCAAACTGAAAACGGTACGTGATTTTCCCGTAGTTCTTTATTGCCGCGGAAGACTTCCTGAAAACAGCGAACATTTTCTGTGTACAATTGTCGGTACGAGAAGTATGACCGATTACGGAAGGCGGATTGCGTACACTTTAGGCGCAGGCATCGTGCTGGGCGGCGGAGTAATAGTCAGCGGTATGGCGCTCGGAGCGGACAGTATGGCTTTGATAGGGGCTCTCGAATCGGGAGGCAGTGTAATAGCGGTGCTCGGTTCGGGATTAGATGTTGTTTATCCGCGCGAACATAGTGAGCTTTATCAAAAAATAATCAAAAACGGTGCGGTGATATCCGAATATCCTCCGGGAACACCGCCCTCAGGCAGAAATTTCCCTGTGAGAAACCGTATTATGAGCGGACTTTCGGATGCTACGGTTGTCGTAGAAGCCGATATGCAAAGCGGTGCGCTCATAACGGCGCGTTTGTGTCTCGAACAGGGCAGAAGACTTTTCGCCGTTCCCGGCAAGGTCGGAGAGAGCGGTGCCGAAGGCCCGAACAGCCTGATAAGAGAAGGTGCGCTTCCGGTACTAACTCCCGAGGATGTGCTGACCGAATTTGCACATGATTACAGAAAAACACTGAGCGTAGACCGTGCGCACTCACTGCTTAAGGGTGTGAATTTCGAAAATCTTTCCAAGGACGCAATGTCGCGTACGAGAATAGGTACAGGTGTCGGCAACAGAAATTATTACGGTGTAGGCAGTTACGGCGGACGACTCGACGAATACGAGAAGGAAAAACAGCGCAATTCCGATGCGGAAAACAAAATATCGGATGATGCGCCGAAAAAAACAGTTGAGAAAAAGGCGAGTACAAAAACTAATGCAAAAGATGAAAAATCGGAGAAGAGTATAGCATCATTTTTCAGCAGGAAAAAAGCCGACAATATAATAAAAAATGAGAAACAAATTGTAAATTCTGATAAAAATTTCATTCCGTCAAAAAAAATAGAGCTTGATATGCTTGATGAATCCGAAATCAAGGTATATAATAGAATGAAACCGAATGTTCCGATACTTCCGGATGAACTCGCAAACGACGAACAAAGCGTATCGGATGTTATGAGTGCGCTTACTATATTGGAAATGGCGGGAGCTGTCGAATCGGGCGGAGGAGGCTACTATATGCGTATTTCTCCCGACGACATAATGCAGTCACAGAACGACTAATCAAATTTTAAACAGGGGTAGACCTGATGGTAAATCTTGTAATAATGGAATCTCCCACAAAGGCGAGCACTGTGAAGAGCTATCTCGGCTCATCATATAAAGTGGTCGCTTCAAAGGGACATGTCCGTGACCTTCCGAAATCAACACTCGGAATAGATGTAGACAATAATTTCGAAGCACATTATATAAATATAAGAGGAAAAGGCGATCTCATTAAGGAACTGAAAAAAGAAGTAAAAAATGCGGATCGAATTTACCTCGCAACAGACCCTGACCGTGAGGGAGAGGCAATTGCATGGCATCTTATCACAGCTCTCGGTATTCCGCCTGAAAAGGCCAACCGCGTTACATTCAACTCCGTAACCAAAGCGGTTGTTAAAGAGGGAATCAAGCACCCGAGAACTATTGACATGAATATAGTTAACGCTCAGCAGGCGAGAAGAATACTTGACAGAATTGTCGGATATAAGCTTTCTCCGTTCCTTTGGAAAACCGTTAAAAGCGGACTTTCAGCCGGAAGAGTACAGTCTGTGAGCACGAGAATAATCGTTGACCGTGAAAATGAAATAAGAGCGTTTGTTCCCGAGGAGTATTGGACTATAGAAGCCGATATTGTCACCGCCGACGGTAAAAAAATCAAAGCAAAGCTTTACGGACTTGCGTCAGATGATAAAAAATTATCGGTAACAAATGCAGAAGATGCAGAGAAGATTTACAATGCCGTAAACGGTAAGGACTTTACCGTATCGGACATAAAGCTCGGCAAGAAACTGAAGAATCCGTCTCCGCCGTTTACCACGTCCACACTTCAGCAGGAAGCATCCAGGAAATTGAATTTTCAGTCGCAAAGAACGATGAAAATCGCTCAGGAGCTGTATGAAGGTATGAATCTCGGCTCTGAATTCGGAGGAGTTCAAGGTCTTATCACATACATGAGAACCGACTCTATGAGAATCTCAGATGAGGCAAGAGATGCGGCAAAAACATTTATTACCGAAAAGTACGGCGAAGAGTATTATCCGAAGACTCCACGAGTATATAAATCAAAAGGCGGAAATGTGCAGGATGCACATGAAGCGATTCGTCCGTCAAACCTTAATCTTGAACCTTCGGCAATAAAAAAAGCACTTACAGCCGAACAATATAAGTTGTATAAGCTCATATGGGACAGATTTATAGCAAGCCAGATGCAGTCGGCTGAGCTGTCAACAGTTCAAATCGACTTCTTATGTGAGGATTACATCTTCAGAACAAGCGGATATACCGTTAAGTTCCCCGGATATATGGCACTTTACGAGGAGTCAACCGATGATAAAAATACGGATGACGAAAACGTAAAGCTTCCCGAGCTTAATAAGGATGATGTGCTGAAATCCGAAAAAATAACTCCCGTACAGCATTTCACCGAACCTCCGGCAAGATATAATGATGCTACGCTTGTAAAATATCTTGAGGAAAAAGGTATCGGCAGACCGAGCACATATGCCACGATAATTACCACAATAATTTCCAGAGGTTATGTTAAGCGTGACGGAAAACAGCTTGTTCCCACACCTCTCGGAGAAGTGACAACGGATTTGATGTGTGAGAATTTCCCCGATATCGTCGACTGTAAATTCACGGCGTACATGGAGAGCCAGCTGGATGATATAGAAAACGGAAAAACCACCATGCTTGATGTAATTTCAGGCTTCTATAAAAATTTCAGTACGGAGCTTGAAGAAGCGCTTAAAAATGTCGCAGACCGTGAAATAGAGCTGCCCGTTGAGGAAACCGATATAATCTGTGAGCATTGCGGAAGCCGCATGATAGTAAAGAACGGTCGATTCGGAAAATTTGCCGCCTGTCCTAACTATCCCGCGTGCAAGAACACTAAACCGCTGCAAAAAAGCGGAGACAGCTTGGTTGAGAAAAAGGCCGAAAAGACCGATATGAAGTGTGAGCTTTGCGGTGCGGACATGATTCTCAGAACAGGCAGATACGGATCGTTTTATGCATGCTCAAGGTATCCGGAATGTAAGTTTACAAAACAAAAGGTTAAACCGCTCGGAGTAAAGTGCCCCGATTGCGGTTCTGAAATAGTTACTAAGTACGGTAAAAACAAAACCGTCTTTTACAGCTGCTCGCGATACCCCGAATGTCAGTTTTCTTCATGGGATATGCCGACAAATGAAAAATGTCCGAAATGCGGAGGAATGCTGTATCGCAAGAAAGGCAAGAATCAGCTGATATGCAAAAACGAAAATTGCGGTTATAAGGCTGACATACAAGCCGATGATACGAGCAGAGAGGCTGAAGCTGATGAATAATATTAATGTATACGGAGCCGGACTTGCGGGCAGTGAGGCGGCATGGCAGGCATCACACCACGGTGCTCATGTTACGCTTTATGAAATGAAGCCTCGGAAAAAATCTCCCGCGCATCACAGCGATATGTTTGCGGAGCTGGTATGTTCCAATTCACTTCGTTCGGCTGAGCTTACAAACGGCGTAGGCCTTCTTAAGGAAGAGCTGAGACGAATGGATTCACTTGTTATGGAAGCCGCATATGCCTCGCGGGTTTCGGCAGGCGGTGCTCTTGCGGTTGACAGGGATTTGTTTTCCTCTTATATAACCGAGAAAATTAAAAGCTGTCCGAATATCGATGTCATCGAGGAAGAAATGACCGATATTCCAGAGGATGAAATAACGGTAGTTGCGACAGGACCGCTTACCTCCGATGCGCTTGCGGAAAAAATAGCGTCCTTAATAGGCGGAAAGAGCTTGTATTTTTACGATGCCGCCGCTCCTATAGTGGATTTCGAATCGGTAGATATGTCAAAAGCGTTTTTCGCGTCACGTTATGATAAGGGAACGCCCGACTATATTAACTGTCCGTTTAACGAGGAAGAATATAAAGCTTTTTATAATGCACTCATAACCGCGGAGGAAGCAAAGCTGCATGATTTCGAAAGCGGTGATAAGCTGAAGGTTTTCGAGGGATGTATGCCTGTTGAGGTTATGGGCAAACGCGGTGAGGATACACTGCGTTTCGGTCCCATGAAGCCTGTCGGAATTAAAAATCCCGTAACCGGTGAAGAATATTATGCGGTTGTTCAGCTGAGACGTGAGAATGATTCCGGAACAATGTACAACATTGTTGGTTTTCAAACCCACCTTACATTCCCGGAACAGCGCAGAGTTTTCCGAATGATACCCGGACTTGAAAATGCGGAGTTTCTGAGATACGGAGTTATGCACCGCAATACCTTTTTGTGCTCTCCAGATTTGCTTGATGCCGATTATTCTTTCAGACAAAACAAAAATATATTTTTTGCGGGACAAATGACCGGTGTGGAAGGATATATTGAATCTGCGGCATCGGGCTTTGTTGCGGGCATCAATGCCGCGCTCAGAGCCAAAAGTAAGGAAAGCTATATTTTCCCACAGGAAACCATGATAGGAGCTATGGCATACTATATCTCTCACGGAGAAAAAACTCTCTTCCAGCCGATGAACGCCAATTTCGGCGTTATGCCCTCGCTCGACAAGAAGGTTAAGGGCGGAAAAAAAGCCAGAAATGAAGCTTATTCTGCACGTGCACTTGAAAAAAACGAGGAAATCCTCGATATAATAAAGAATTTATAAATATTACCGGTACTTGATGATGAAAATTATTATTGATGCAATGGGTGGTGACAATGCCCCTTTTGAAATCGTAAAAGGAGCTTGTCTGGCATCCGAAAAATATAAGTCAAAGCTTGTTCTTGTCGGAGATAAACCAAAAATAGAAGCATGTATGAAACAGCTTGACGCGGATTTCAGAATAATCGACATAGTTCATACTGATGTACAGATTACAATGGAAGACGATCCGCTTGTTGTAGTAAGAGCCAAAAAGAATTCGTCAATGACAGTTGGACTGAATTTACTCAGAGATGACGGCGACGCTTTTGTTTCCGCAGGAAACACAGGTGCGCTTCATGTAGGCTCTTCACTGATAATCAGAACAATTAAAGGTGTTCAGCGTTCCGGAATCGCAACGATAATTCCGTTTGAAAGACCCGTTCTCCTCATGGACTCAGGCGCAAACGTCAATGTTACCGCCGATTATCTTGTTCAGTGGGCACACATGGGACGCATATATATGAAGAATGTAATGGGAATAGATTCCCCCAAAGTAGGTCTTCTTAATAACGGAACCGAGGAGCATAAGGGAACCCAGATTCAGATTGACGCATACCAAAAGCTGAAAAACGATCCGAGTATCAACTTTGTCGGAAACATTGAAGGCAAAATACTGCCGACTGCTCCCTGCGATGTGCTCGTTACGGACGGATTCACGGGTAACATAACATTAAAGCTGATTGAAGGTGTATCAAAGTTCTTCTTCGGCTGTATGAAAAATGTATTTACGGATAACCTCGCAACTAAAATGGCGTATCTTGTAATGAAAGATCAGCTGAAGGAAATGAAGCACAGCTTTGACGCATCGGAATACGGCGGAGCGCCTCTTTTGGGATTGCAGAAGCCCGTTATCAAAGCACACGGAAGCTCTGATGCAAAAGCAATAATGAATTCGGTAAGACAGGCGGAGGCTTTTATCAAAACCGGTGTTATCGATGAAATCAACGCATCAATGAATGTAAGTAAGTGAGAAATATATTATTCAGATAAAATAAATCGGGTATAAAAATGAATATACGACAAAAACCAATAAGTGAGCTTGAAAAAAAGATAGGATATACATTTAAGAACAAAGAAATAATTACCGTTGCGCTGACGCATTCATCTTACTCAAATGAGATGAAGTCCCACGGCGAAAAGGTTCAGTTCAATGAAAGACTTGAGTTTTTAGGTGACTCTGTTCTTTCCATAATCGTAAGCTCATATATTTTCGAAAAATATAAAAATAAACAAGAGGGAGACCTCACAAAAATCAGAGCGGCAGTTGTGTGTGAAAAGGCTCTGTCGAAGTTTGCTTCTATGATAGAACTCGGAGATTACATGTATCTCGGACACGGAGAGGAAATAAACAACGGCAGAAAACGCCCGTCTATAACCGCAGATGCGTTCGAAGCGCTCCTTGCCGCTATCTATATCGACAGCGGTGAAAGATTTGATGAGGTAAGCAAATTCCTTTTACCGTTTGTTTCCGAAGAAATAGAGTTTATTACTGAGACCGGAGTTTTTGTAGACTATAAAACATCTCTGCAGCAGATTGTTCAGCAGGTAAATACGGAAAAGCTCGAATATGTTCTTGTGGGTGAAAGCGGACCGGATCACAACAAGAAGTTCAGTGTTGAAGCAAGACTGAACAGCAATGTAATCGGACGCGGAGAAGGAAAGACTAAGAGAGAGGCTGAACAAAAAGCGGCGCATGAGGCTTTGGTATTGTTCGGTGAAGCATAATGCTTCTTGTATAATTAAGTATTACATATGAAGAATAACCATGTAAACATACCCGTGTTCATTCCTCATCTCGGATGCCCGAATATGTGTGTTTTTTGTAATCAGCGCGCTATTTCGGGTGTTTCTTCTTTTATTCCGGATATGGCTGAGGAAGTGATAGAAACGGTTTTGTCGTCTCTTCACGACAAAGAACAGAGTACCGAAATTGCTTTTTTCGGCGGTTCCTTCACTGGTATTGACAGAAAGCTTATGATATCGCTCCTTGACCTTGCAGAGAGCTATGTCGATGACGGAAGAGTATCGGGCATAAGAATGTCAACGCGTCCCGATTACATAGATGAAGAAATAATCGGCATACTTAAGAATTATACGGTAAAAGCGGTCGAGCTCGGAATACAGTCCACATCCGACAAGGTACTCAAGGCATCAAAGCGTGGTCATACCAGCAGTCAATCGCGCAAGGCTATGGAAATGTTGTCCGATGCGGGACTGAAAACCGTCGGTCAGATGATGATAGGTCTGCCGCTGGCCGAGCCGCAGGATGAAATTAAAACAGCTGAGGACATATGCGATTTCGGTGCGGTTGGAGCGAGAATATATCCGACAATAGTTTTTCGTGACACCGAGCTGTGCGACATGACACAGAGAGGTGAATACACTCCGCTGTCCGTTGATGATGCCGTCAAGAGAAGCGCGGATGTGCTTGAGGTTTTCGACAAGCACAATGTCGAGTGTATAAGAATAGGACTTTGCGATTCCGAAAATCTTCATTCGGATAAAACATATTATGCGGGACCGAATCATCCGGCTCTCGGAGAAATGATAATAAGCGAAGTGTTTTATAAGAACATTTGCCGTGCCGTCACGGAAGGCAGCCGAAATCGAAGTATTACGATTTACGCACCGATAGGCTCGGTATCGGCTGTCGCAGGACATAAGAAATGTAATAAATTGCGTCTTGCATCGGAATACGGTATAAAAAACGTAAAAATTATCGAGGATGCCACACTTATCGGGCATAATATCAGAGTAGAAGAAAACTGAATAATCGGGGGAAAAACGTTTGTATTTAAAATCACTTGAGCTGCACGGATTTAAATCATTTCCTGAAAAAACCACTTTAAAATTCAATAAAGGAACAACGGTTATAGTCGGCCCTAACGGAAGCGGTAAATCCAATATTACCGATGCTATGCGTTGGGTGCTCGGAGAGCTTTCTTCTAAAAATATTCGCGGAAGTAAAATGGAGGACGTAATATTTGCCGGTGCCGCGGACCAGAAGCCAATGAGCTTTGCGGAGGTTTCGGTGACATTCGATGACAGCTCGGAACCGAAAACTCTCAAGTCTGAGTATGACGAGGTTACGGTTACACGCCGTTATTACAGAAGCGGAGACAGCGAATACTATATAAATAAAAAGAAATGCCGATTAAAAGATATATACCAGCTCTTTATGAACACAGGTATAGGAAGAGAAGGTTATTCTATTATCGGACAGGGAAGAATCGCGGAAATAATATCAAAGAAAAGCGAAGAAAGACGCGGCGTTTTCGAGGAAAGCGCGGGAATAGCAAAATATCGTTTTAAGAAAACAGAATCGGAGAAGAAGCTTGCGGAAACCGAAGCGAATATGGAGCGTATAGGGGACATAGAGCATGAACTGGCTTCCCGTGTCGGTCCGCTTGAAAAAGAATCCGAAAAAGCAAGAAAGTACCTTGAAATATACGGCGAAAAAAAGAAAACCGATATTTCACTTTGGATATATGATGCGGATAAGCTGAAGACCGCTGTGGATAAGACAGAAGCGGATACGAAGCTGTCGGCGCACGAACTCGAAATAGCGGAGGATTCGATTAACGCAACATCCGCACAAATCGAAAGACTGTATGAACAGTCACATCTCAATAAAGAAGCATCAAGAAAAAACTATGATGAAGCTGCATGTGCGCAAAAAGAACTGTCCGATGTGACAGGCGAGATAAAGGTACTTGAGAAGGAAAAGCTTCACAGCGAAAATTTGCTGGAAAACGAAAAAAAACTCGCCGATCTATCATGCGGCGGTGTAGAATCGGAAAAACAGCGTGTATCGGAAATAGAAAAGCGCATAATCTCTATAAACGCAGATTACGATAAAGAAAATAAAAAATTCGGTGATTTGAGCGCAGAGCAGAATATCGATGTCGAGCAGGTCAAAAAATATACCGATGAGCTTGACAAGCTGCTGACGGATCAGAAGACTGCGGAGAGTGAATTAACTGATCTCAGCATAAGGCTTAATGTACTTGAAAATAATATCCGAGAACAGGCTAAGAGAAGCGAAAGCGTTGATTCGGATATAAAAAAATATAAGAGCGATATCGAAGCTCTCGATAAAGAAGCGGCTGAATCGGAAAAGCAAATTGCGGTTTACAAAAAAACATCGGATGAAGCCGATGAAAAAATTAACGAACTCACAAAAAAGCTTACCGGCATGCGAGAAGAGTATAATTCGTATGACAGTGAGACAAGAAAAATACAGGCACAACGCGATTCGCTTGATTCGAGAATAAACGCTTTATCACAAATGCAGGAGCATTTCGAAGGATACAGCAACTCAATCAAGCATGTTATGAACGAAGCCAAGGCAGGACGACTCCACGGTATAAGAGGCCCCGTATCATGTTTGATAAAAGTAGAAAAAAGCTATATTGTCGCTATTGAAACGTCTCTCGGCGCGGCACTGCAGAATATAGTTACGGATGATGAGAATGCGGCAAAAGCGTGCATTGAATCCTTGAAGAGAAATAATGCGGGACGTGCTACATTCTATCCGTTGACCACGATACGCGCACAGGAAAGAAGCCGTGATTATTACGGACTTGAATCATCACGCGGTTTTGTAGGATGGGCTGACGAGCTTGTTTCATGCGATGAAGAATATCGCGCTATAGTGAAATCTCTGCTTGCAAGAGTCGTTGTATATGATAATATAGATAACGCGACCAATGCCGCAAGATCAAGAGGATGGAAAATACGTGCCGTAACACTTGACGGACAGCAGATAAATGCGGGAGGCTCCTTTACCGGAGGTCAGGCAAAGCGTGACAGCGGTATGCTTTCACGCTCATCTATAATCGATTCAATGCGTGATGAACAAAACGGTGTTGTGAAGAAGCTTGAAGAGCTGAAAACAAAGCTTCGAGAAATACATGATCAAAGCGCACTTGTTTCGGCGGATATAAAATCAGAGGAAGACAGACGCGGTCTTATCGGTGCGTTAATCAGTGCGGAAAGCCGTAATTTCAGTGATGCTGACGGTAAACGAAAAGCTTTAAACAGTCTTGTCGAGAACATGGAGAATGACAAAAAAAATCTCGAAAAAACCAGCAAAACCAACGATGACAGCTTAAAAGCAATTCATGAGATGATTGATGCTCAGAAAAAAAGCGTTGCCGAAATATCCGAAAAGCGCAGTGACATTGCCGCATTGCGCGGTGAGCGTGAGCTTGAAGCAAGCACGAGAGAAGACAAAATCAATGAAGTAAAAATTCATCTCGCAGAGCTTTTGAGGGATAAAGAAGCGGCTGACAATTCACTTTCGGAAGCACAGGAACGCCTGAGTAATCACGAAAATGAATATGAAAGCCATAACGGTGCCGTTATAGAGCACGAAGAAAAAATCAGAAGCATTGACAGTACGATATCCGAAAAAAAAGCATCTGAAAAACTGCTTCAGGAAAAAATAGACGTGCTTCACAGCAAACAGAAATCTCTTGAGGAAAGCGGAGACAAGATAGATACGCAGCTGACGTCACTCAGACAAACCGAAAAAGAACAGAGTGCAAAGAAGGAGCTTGTATTCATTGCGCACTCGAAAAACGAAACAAAGCTGACGTCTCTCAAGGAAAACGCACAGAAGCTCAATGCGAAAATGTGGGAGGAATATGAGCTGACATATTCCGCCGCAGTAAAATACGCGGAAGAAAACGATTGTCATGCAATCGAAGACGGCGAGAGGGCGCAATTTCAAAACCTTCAGAACGAATATAAGAGCAAAATCAAAGCTCTCGGACATGTTAATGTCGACTCTATCGAGGAATATACAGACGTAAAAAAGCGATATGAATACATAAAAGCACAGCTTACAGACCTGCGGGCGTCCAGAGAAGATTTACTTAAGATTCTCGGCGGCATTGAAGAGGATATGAAGCGTATTTTTGTCGAAGCGTTTGAGAAAATCAATAAATATTTCGGTGAAGTCTTTCGTGAACTGTTCGGAGGCGGACATGCTGAGGTAGTTTTAACAGACCCTCAAAATGCACTTGAATCTGGAATAGAGATAAACGCGGCACCTCCCGGAAAGACAATTAAAAATCTGAATTTACTGTCGGGCGGAGAACAGGCATTTATAGCGATAGCGCTTTTATTTGCTTTAATCAAGGTAAATCCGTCGCCGTTCTGTATTTTCGATGAAATCGAGGCGGCACTGGACGAGGTGAATGTTACAAGAGTCGGCAGATACATAAAAAAATACTCAGATGAGATGCAAATCATAATGATATCTCACCGACGCGGTACCATGGATATTGCCGACACACTGTACGGTGTAACAATGCAGCAGAGCGGTATATCAAAGGTGTTTACACTAGGCATCGGAGAGAATCACGACAATTTGCTCACGGAAAAAAATAAATAAGTATATGAGGATTATATATGGGATTTTTTGACAAGCTTAAAGAGGGACTTAAAAAAACAAAGGACGCGGTATTCGGACAGGTAAACGAGGTTATTAAAAATTTCCGTAAAGTGGACGAAAGTCTTCTCGAAGAACTCGAGGAGATTATGATTTGTGCGGATATGGGAACCAATACTACCGAAAAGGTTATCGAAGAACTGCGCGACAGAATCAAAACAGAAAATATTAAAAATGCCGATGACGTTAAAACCGCACTTTGCGATATACTTGTCAGACAAATAGGTGAAGGTGAAGGACTTAATCTTTCTACATCTCCGTCGGTTATTCTTGTTATCGGTGTAAACGGTGTCGGAAAAACAACATCAATCGGTAAAATAGCATACAACCTGAAAAATGAAGGTAAAAAAGTAATAGTCGCGGCGGCGGATACCTTCAGAGCAGCGGCAATAGATCAGCTCGCTGTTTGGTGTGACAGGGCGGGAGTTGACTTAATCAAACAGAACGAAGGAGCCGACCCGGCATCTGTCGTTTATGATGCTATCGCTGCGGCGAACAAACAAAAGGCAGATGTATTGATAATCGATACAGCGGGAAGACTGCATAATAAGAGTAATCTTATGAATGAGCTTGCTAAAATAAACAGAATCATTACAAGAGAGCTTCCCGATGCCGCACGCGAGACACTTCTTGTGCTGGACTCGACAACAGGACAAAATGCCGTTGTACAGGCGCAGAAATTTAAGGAAACCGCTGACATTACAGGACTTATTCTCACAAAGCTCGACGGCACGGCAAAAGGCGGTGCGGTGTTCTCCATTAAAGACGAAATCGATATACCCGTTAAATTTATCGGTGTCGGTGAGAAGATAGACGACATGCAGCCATTTGATGCGAAAATGTTCGTTGACGCACTGATGCAGGAGGATGAGAATAAAAATGATTCATCCGAACCGGCAGAGCAGGAGGAAGAGGACGATGAGTGAGATTGTACTTGCGTCAAATAACAGAAAAAAGATAATCGAACTGGAAACTTTGCTCGAAAAGTATGCGTCTAAAAACGTATCCGTAAAAACACTTCGTGAAATCGGTTATACCGATGAGATTATAGAGGACGGCGATTCTTTTGAAGAAAATTCGCTGATTAAAGCCTCTGTTCCCGCAAAGCTCGGATATATCGGAATAGCCGATGACTCTGGCTTGTGTGTGGATTATCTTGACGGAAGACCGGGTATATATTCCGCCCGTTACTCGGGAGAGGGCGCAAACGACGAACGCAACTGCGAAAAGCTTCTCAGGGAGCTTGACGGTGTTCCGGCTGAGTGTCGCGGAGCGGAATTTGTTTGCACGGCATCACTTGTACTTCCAGAAAATTCTTCTTTTGTTATACCGAGTGAATGGAGAATATCAGAGGAGCTGTCGAAAAAGTCCGGTATTTCACCTGAAAGAGCGATGGTTGTTCGTGGTATATGCCGCGGTGTTATTCTCACGGAGAAGCACGGATGCGACGGATTCGGCTATGACCCTCTTTTCTACTTCCCCGAGTTTGAAAAAACATTTGCGGAAATACCGCAGGATATGAAGAATTCCGTATCTCACAGAGGACATGCAATGCGTGAATTCATTGAAAAACTGACTAAAATCGTAACCCGCTAAAAGGAGAATAATGCATTAATATGCTTAACAGTAAACAAAGAGCAAAGCTTAAATCAATAGCATCTGCCGAGAGCGCAATATTTCAGATAGGAAAGGGCGGTGTCGGAGATGCCGCAGTAAAATCCATATCGGATGCACTTGAAGCAAGAGAGCTTGTAAAAATAAGTGTACTTGACAATACCGATACAGATCCGCGCGAAGCCGCCGAGCAGATTGCGGATTTGACATATTCCGAGGTAGTAACCGTAATCGGAAGAAAGATTATATTGTTTAAGGAAGCTTCAAAGCCGGAGAAGAGAAAGATTTCAACCTTGCTATGAAAAAGGAAAGAATAGGGCTTTTCGGAGGCACATTCGCACCGCCGCATAAAGGACATATTCACGCGGTGAAAGCAATGCATGAATTTTTGTCTCCCGACAAAATAATAATAATGCCGACATTTATTCCTCCCCATAAGCAGAAATTAAGTATTGACACACCGGAGCAAAGACTTCGCATGTGCAAAGCGGCTTTCGGCAGCCTTCCGTATGCAGAGGTTTCGGACTACGAAATAACAAAAGGCGGTTTGAGCTATACCGCCGTTACGCTCGAGCATCTGAAAACAGACGAAAACGAAATATGTTTGCTGTGCGGAAGCGATATGTTTTTGTCTCTTGAAAATTGGTATCATTCGGCGGATATTTTTGCCATGGCGGATGTTGCCGTTGTTCCGAGATTTACCGATGATATGGATAGTCTTATGAGCAAAAAAGCATATTACGAACAGAAATATACATCCGAGATATCGATTATAGGAGCAGACCCGACGGAAATGTCGTCTACTGAAATCCGTGATGCCGTAAAAAATAAGCTGAATCTTGAAAAATATCTGACAAAAGAAGTCATAGAAATAATAGAAAAAGAAAAGTTGTATTTGTGATAATGAAAGAAATAATATTCGACAATGAGAAAACGGAAAAACTTCAGGAGCTTGTGAAGCCGTACCTTACCGAAAAGAGATACGTGCATACGCTGTCTGTTATGAAGGAAGCCGTAAAACTCGGTAAATTGTTGCTTCCCGATGAACCCGAGAAGATTAATAAGCTTGCGGCATCGGCATTGCTGCATGATATTACAAAGAAAGACGACACGAAAAGACAGTTGCAATACTGTGAGGAATTTGGTATAATTATAGACGAGAGTGAAATGTTTTCGCCTGCAGTATTTCATGCCTTTACCGGAGCAGAGGTTGCGAAAAGAGATTTTTCGGAATTTACAGACGATGAAATTTTAGCGGGAATAAGATGGCATACAACGGGAAGAGACGGCATGACGATATTTGAAGCTATAATATTCCTTGCCGACTACATAGAAGAAACACGTACTTTCGATGATTGTATAGCTGTCAGAAAGTATTTTTATGATAAAATATCATCCTGTTCTGATAAAATAAAGGTTTTACGGGATACGATGATATATGCCTTTGATTTAACGATTAAAGGAATAATAGATGACGGCGGAGTTATCGACAGCCATACCGTGGCGGCGAGAAATTACTTTATTATTTCCGAAAAGAATAATTCCAACCTTTAAACCTACTCGAAAGGCTGAATATAAATGCAGAAAAATAAAAAAGACGAAGAAGAAATCTCTGCGTATTATCCGGACGGAGATTCGGAAAATATGGAGAAGGATGATCTTGAGGAAGAGTTTTACAGTCAGAATCAAAAAAAGAAAAAGAAGATAAAGAAGAAAAACGCAAGAATAACAAAGTCACAGCTTGCGCTTATAATCGGAATTTTCGTAATCTATACGGTGATAATATTTACGGCATCGTGGCTGATATTTTATAAACCCGCACACAGCAGCAGCGGCGTGACCGAGCTGCCGTTCGAAACGGAAACCGCGGAAACTCACGATGAAGAAAATCCTCCGCTTGACGGAGAAAGCTCATCCGACAAAACCGAAAACAATGCGGTTATAAAAGACGAATATACCGCCAAAGAAGGCGTTTACAATATATTGGTGGTAGGTCATGATGATGAGGCGTCACTTGCCGATGTCACGATGATAGTCAATGTCAATGAGAACGATAAAAGCATAACGGTAATGCAGTTCCCGAGAGACACGCTTGTCTCCGACGAGTACGCACCGCTTACAAATCGTATAAACAATGCCTTCAATACCTTTTACAGTCAGGCGTATTATAACGGAGACAGTGACGCGTACATGACTGCGGTAAAAGAATACGAAGAAATGCTTGAAAAAAGCCTGTGTATAAATATCAACTTCTCAGTACTAATGGGACTGGACGGTTTCCGAGGAATCGTGGATGCGATGGGAGGCGTGGATGTTTATGTTCCCGCTGATATGTATTACTCAGACCCCGAGCAGGATTTATATATAAGTATTCCCGCGGGATATCAGCATTTGGACGGAAGTGACGCCGAGGGATTTGTAAGATTCCGTTCAGGTTATCTGCAGGCTGACCTCGGAAGAGTCAACGCACAAAAAATATTCCTCACGGCAATGTTCAATAAAGTTAAGGAAACAGTCAAATCGGTAAATGTCACGGTTTTGACTAATATAGCGAACGAAATATTCAAATGCGTTGACACGGATATGAGTATTTCGGATATCGTATATTTCGCTAAGCTGTTTTTGAATATTGATTTGTCCGGAATCAATATGATGACTATTCCCGGCAACATGGCAGGACAGTATTATGTCGTTAACCGTGCTTCAACCTTAAAGGTTATAAACGAGTATTACAATATTTATAATAAAGAGATAAGTGATTCTATATTTGATAAAAATTATATATTCTGCGACACCGATGCACAATACATTTGTGATGTGTACTTTGATACATCCGATACAATATATGATGGAGTACACAATGCGGAAGAAATCGATGACGAATCAATTTATATTCCAAGGACATAAATGAAAGGATTGGTGAACATATGGATACCGAAATCACAAAGCTTCCGATTGAAGAAAATTTAACTTCGGAAGACCTCAACGAACCCGAGAAACTTGCCAAGTTTATCGTTTCAATCCTGGACTCAAAAAGAGCAAAAGGAATAAAGCTTCTGCATGTGGAAAAACAAACTGTTATCGCGGATTATTTCGTAATTTGTACGGGTAATTCGAGAACACAGATACGTGCATTGGCGGATGAGGTAGAGTTTAAGCTGTCACAGTACGGAATTGCTCCGAGTCATGTAGAGGGTACGGACTCCGGTGTGTGGGTGCTTCAGGATTTCAACTCCGTTATTGTGCATATCTTCACATCAGACGGACGTGATTATTATAAGCTTGAAAAGCTTTACCAGGAAACGACTGAGAAGGATATTAAAGGACTCATAACCGAGGAGTAAAAAATTAATCTATATCATAAGGAAGTTAATCATGAGATACGATTTTGGCAAAATTGAGAAAAAATGGCAGGATAAATGGGAAGAAGCGGGAATTTTCAAAGCTACAGATGACTATTCGAAACCGAAATTTTACGGTTTGGTAGAATTTCCCTATCCGAGCGGCGCGGGAATGCACGTAGGACATATTAAGGCGTATTCCGGACTTGAGGTAATTTCCCGTAAAAGAAGAATGGAAGGCTACAATGTTCTTTTCCCGATAGGATTCGATGCGTTCGGACTTCCGACAGAGAATTATGCAATCAAAACCAATACCCATCCGAGAATTGTTACCGATAAGAATATTCATAAGTTTACCTCACAGCTCAAGAGAGTAGGCTTTTCATTCGACTGGTCGAGAGTGATTGATACCACCGAGGAAGGCTATTATAAGTGGACGCAATGGATATTCTTGAAGATGTTCGATGCGGGCTTGGTATTCCGTTCAAAGGCTCTTGTAAACTATTGTCCGCATTGTAAGGTAGTTTTGTCAAATGAGGATTCTCAAGGCGGTAAATGCGACATATGTCACAGTGAAATCGTTCAGAAGTCAAAGGATGTATGGTATCTCAGAATTACCGAGTATGCCGATAAGCTTCTTGACGGATTGAAGGATGTAGATTACCTTCCCAATATTAAGCTTCAGCAGGAAAACTGGATAGGACGTTCCGAGGGTGCGTTTGTTAATTTCGCGCTCACAAACTGCGACGAGAAGCTCAGAATTTACACCACACGTTGTGACACAATGTTCGGCGCAACCTTCATGGTAATAGCTCCCGAGCATCCGATTATCGAAAAATATCGCGACAGAATTAATAATATCGCAGAGCTCGACGCATATAAGGAAGAATGCGCAAAGAAGACCGAGTTCGAGAGAACTCAGCTTACAAAGGATAAAACCGGTGTGAGAATTGACGGCATTTCCGCGATTAATCCCGTAAACGGTAAGGAAATCCCGATTTATATTTCCGATTACGTTATGATGGGATACGGTACAGGCGCGATTATGGCTGTTCCCGCACATGATGACAGAGACTATGAATTCGCAAAGAAATTCGGTATAGATATAATCGAAGTAATCAAAGGCGGAGACATTACCAAGGAAGCGTACACAGGTGACGGCCCGATGGTTAATTCCGGATTCCTTGACGGTATTGCGACAAAGAAAGAAGCAATTGCCAAAATGCTGGAATTCCTCGCGGAAAAAGGAATCGGTGAAAAGGGTGTACAGTACAAAATGAAGGACTGGGCATTCAACCGTCAGAGATACTGGGGTGAACCTATTCCGATTGTTCATTGTCCTCACTGCGGTATGGTCGGCGTTCCTTACGATGAACTGCCGCTGAAATTGCCCGAGGTAGAAAACTTCGAACCCGGTGAAGGCGGTGAAAGCCCGCTTGCTAAGATAGATTCGTTTGTAAACTGCAAATGCCCGAAGTGCGGAGGAGATGCAAAACGCGAAACCGATACAATGCCTCAGTGGGCAGGTTCATCGTGGTATTTCATCCGCTATTGCGATCCGCACAATGATAAGTGTATCGCATCCGATGAGGCTATGAAATACTGGCTTCCCGTTGACTGGTACAACGGAGGCATGGAGCATGTTACGCGCCACCTTATTTATTCCAGATTCTGGTACAGCTTCCTTTACGATATCGGTGTTGTTCCCACAAAGGAACCTTACGCAAAGCGTACCGCACAGGGACTTATTCTCGGTCCCGACGGCGAAAAAATGAGTAAATCAAAGGGCAACGTAATTGACCCGAATGATGTTGTTGATGAGTACGGCGCCGATGTACTCAGAGTTTATACTCTCTTCATGGGAGATTATACATCGTCAGCTCCGTGGAACGACAACAGCGTTAAAGGCTGCAAGAGATTCTTAGACAGAGTGGCTGGACTTACGGATATGATATCACAGGATAAATCCGATAAGCTTGACATTTCTTTCAACAAGACGATTAAGAAAGTAACATCCGATATTGAAGATATGAAATTCAATACGGCGATTGCCGCAATGATGTCGCTCCTCAATGATATTTACGACAACGGTTCGCTTACTAAGGATCAGCTTGTTGACTTCATCTCGATTCTTTGTCCGTTCGCACCTCATATCTGTGAGGAAATGTGGGAGACTGTCGGCGGCAGCGGATTCCTTTCCGTACATGCATGGCCGGGATACGATGACGCGAAAACAAAAGACAATGAAATCGAAATAGCGGTACAGATATGCGGAAAGCTCAAGGGAACAATTACCGTAACTCCGGATACAACAAAAGATGAAGCAATTGCACTTGCTCTCGCAGATGAGAAGATAAAACAGCTTCTCGAAGGAAAACAGGTTGTGAAGGAAATTTATATTCCGGGCAAAATAGTAAATATTGTAGCGAAGTAATTTTCAGTACCGATTTAAAATTATTTTGATTCCGTATTGACAAATAACGGGAAATACGCTATAATAATAAAGGGTAAAATATTAATTATTTACCTTTGCCTAATGCGAAGGGAGGGAATAGAGAGATGGCAGAAATCAGAGTTAAAGAGAATGAATCGCTTGACAGTGCTCTTCGTCGTTTTAAGAGACAGTGCCAGCGTTCAGGCATCCAAGCCGAGCTTCGCAAAAGAGAATGCTATGAGAAGCCCAGCGTAAAGAGAAAGAAAAAGTCAGAGGCTGCAAGAAAGCGTAAATATAAGTAATTCTTTCTTTAATTTATACATTATAAAGATCAATCTGAAAAAGATTGGTCTTTTTTGTTGTTCATTAACTAAAATTATATTGACAAACACTGAAATAGTTGTTATAATAGCGACAGAAACGTTGTTCGTTAAATATTTATTATACGTTAGGAGAACAAAAATGGCAAAAATTAAAGCTGCTTTTATCGGTTGCGGCGGACGCAACGGCGTGCATCTTGACAAATGCATGGAAATGGGCGATGTTGAATTTGTAGGCTTCTGCGATGTAGTAGAAGAAAAAGCATACAAGTATGCTGAGCGTACAAAGACAGATCCCACAGGAAAGATTTTCAGAAACTATAAGGATCTTCTCGCTAATACTAATCCCGAGGTTATTTTTATCGCTGTTCCTCCGCATCAGCATGGCGAAATCGAACCTGCCGTAATCGAAAAGGGAATTCCGTTCCTTGTTGAAAAGCCTATCGCGCTTGACATTAAGACAGCGGAATCTATCGGCGAAATGGTTAAGAAGAAAGACCTTATCACCGCTACCGGTTTCCAGGACAGATATCAGAACCTCACTCAGATAATGAAGGACTACATTAAAGATAAAGAAGTAGGTCTCGTATCCGGCGCATGGTTCGGCGGAATCCCCGGTGTTGAATGGTGGAGAAGAATGGAAACATCAGGCGGTCAGGTAGTTGAACAGAATATTCATATATTCGACCAGGCACGTTTCCTCTTCGGCGAACCTCTTTACGTAAACTGCGCAGGATCGAGAGGTATTGTTGATCCCGACGAATACGGCGTACCCGGATACAACGTACACGACTATTCCTCAGCTGTAATTAAGTTTAAGAGCGGTGTAGTAGCTAACATTTTCACAGGCTGCTACGTACGTGCAGGCGGCGGAATGCAGAGCGGTATGAATATTTACTGTAAGGACGCTACTCTTGAATATGCACTTCGCAGCTGGCTCAAAATCAGAGATATAAACGGCGAGCAGTACTATGAGAGAGGCGAAGAGCAGACCGGCATTATGGATAAAATCTTCATTAATGCAGTTCGTACAGGCGACAGATCGAAGATCTTAGCTGACTATGACAATGCTATCAAGTCACTCAGACTTTGCCTTGCATGCAACGAGTCTATTGAAACAGGAAAGACCATATTCCTCGCATAAGCAAATTAAAATAATTATAGGGGTCGCATCGGAATGTTCTGATGCGGCCCCTTAGTCTTTCATATCGGTTTGTTCAGTGTGCAATAAAAGTTATTTTTCGATTTACGTGATTCAATAATAAAAACATATTGAAAAAAAAGCCAATATGTGCTAAAATACATTAGAATGCAGTAAAATAGACGATATAACGGAGAAAATAATGCTTGTCGGTTTATGCGGCGGAAGCGGTGCCGGTAAAGGATATGTTGCGGAATTATTTTTGGAACGCGGAATTCCGTCAATTGATACGGATGCGGTTTACAGAAATCTTACAGCCCCTGCGTCAGAGCCATCTGAATGTATGAAAGCCCTGTGCTGTCATTTCGGAAACATAGTTTTAAGTGAGGACAATTCACTCAATCGTGCCGAGATGCGCCGTTTAGTGTTCGGAGAAGAAAATAAGGAAAATCTAAAAGCGCTTAACAGGATATCTCATAAGTTTATACTCGAGAAAACCTTGAGCTTAGCTGAGGAGTATGAAAATAACGGATTCGGTATTGTGCTCATTGATGCGCCTGTTTTGTACGAAAGTGGGTTCGATAAGCTGTGCGAAAAAGTAATATGTGTAACGGCAGATAAAAAGGTACGAATCCGCAGAATCGTCAGACGTGACAAAATAACCGAAGAAGCAGCCAAAGAGCGTATAATATCACAGACCTCGGCAAAAGAAGCCGAAGAAAAAGCGGACTACGTTATAGAAAATAACGGCAATGATGCTGAAATGATTCCGAAAATCGATGATTGTGTTGCGGACTTAAAAAAACTGTATAACAGTAAAGAAAGTATATAAAATGAATCTGAGTAAAGCCGTTCACAGAAGTTTTGTCATAGTAGTTATATTGGTTCTGTCACTTGCGGTCGGTTATGCATATTCGATAATCGGTCATCGCGCTGATTTAAAAAGTCACCCTCGTGAATACACGGAATATGTGGAAAAATATGCGGAAGAATACGGAGTTCCCGAATATATAATCTATGCGGTTATATTGGAGGAAAGCGGATTTACGAGCAACCTCGCGTCCGATGACGGCAGAGTAGGCCTAATGCAAATTTCCGCGGATGCTTTTTATGATATATCGGATTTGCTCGACGAGGAAAACGAAATCGGAATACTTTACGACCCCGAAACCAATATCCGCTACGGAACATATTATTTATCCTATCTGTATACCGAATACAGCCGTTGGAAAAATGTTTATGCGGCATATCTGACGGATACCGAGCAATATGAAGCCTGGGCTGAAAATGCAAGTTATACAGATGAAAACGGAAACCTAAATTTTGTTCCCGATGACAATGTAAGTGAGAAAATCGAAAATATCGAAGAAGCAGCCGAGCTTTATAAAGAGCTCTATTATAATTTAAGCAATTAAGATGAAAGGATATAATAAAAATGAGTGAGAAGACAAAAGGTCAAACCTTAAAAGAAGAACTTTTCTATAAGAAGAAGAATGTTTTCGAGGTTAAAACACCCGAAGAACTTAATGCCGCAAAGGAATATGCAAAAAAGTATGCGGCATGGCTTGACAACGTAAAAACCGAGCGTGAAGCTGTAAAGATGTCTATAGCTATGCTTGAAAAAGAAGGCTATAAGGAATATAAGCTCGGTGATAAAATTGCCGCAGGTGATAAGCTTTATCTTAACAATCGCGGTAAGGGATTGTTCGCGTTCAGAGTAGGCACGGAAAACATCGATAACGGTGTAAGAATCTGTGCGGCTCACATAGACTCTCCCAGACTTGATTTAAAGCAGCATCCTCTTTTCGAAAATGACGGAGTAGCATATTTTAAGACTCACTATTACGGCGGAATCAGAAAATACCAGTGGGCTACCATTCCGCTTGCCGTTCACGGAGTTGTTACAAAAGCAGATGGCACCACAGTTGATGTAAAAATAGGTGATGAAGCCGGCGATCCCGTATTCTGCATAACAGACCTTCTCCCTCATCTCGCAAAGGATCAGAATGCACGTTCTCTCGGACAGGCATTCACAGGTGAAGGACTTAATGTAATTCTCGGCACATCTCCCTATATCGAAGAAGACGGTAAAATTACTCCCGCAGATGAAAAAGCAAAGCTCAACATTATGATAATGCTGAACGAAAAGTACGGTATTACCGAAGCTGATTTTATGAGCGCCGAGCTTTGCATAGTTCCCGCTCAGAATACCGTTGATGTCGGTATGGACAGATGGCTTATCGGTTCATACGGTCACGATGACAGAGTATGCGCATATCCCGCACTTACCGCACTTATTGAAAGCAATGATTCCGTTCATACCTGCATGACAGTTCTTGCGGATAAAGAGGAAACGGGAAGCGACGGTATAAGCGGTATGCAGTGCTGCCTGCTGTTTGATATTATCGATGAACTCGCGAAAAATCTCGGCGGCAACACAAACGTTGTTCGCATGAATTCCAAGTGTCTGTCTGCAGACGTAACTGTTTGCTATGACCCGAATTATCCCGAGGTTTCCGAAAAGCGCAACTCATCTATTATGCATTGCGGTGTCGGCCTTTCGAAATATACAGGTTCAGGCGGAAAAGGCGGTACAAACGATGCATCCGCTGAGCTTGTCGGATATGTCCGCAAAATATTCGATGATGCCGGTGTAATCTGGCAGACAGCAGAGCTCGGAAAGGTTGACCAGGGCGGCGGCGGAACAGTTGCGAAATACATTGCAAACCACAATATAGAAACTGTTGACATCGGTGTACCGGTACTTTCAATGCACGCTCCGTTTGAGCTGATTTCAAAAGCTGATTTGTATGAAGCTCACCGTGCATTCAGCGCGTTCTGCCACTAATCAATAAAGATATTTCCGGTGTATCTTTTGTTGTACACCGGATTATGCTTTTTATAAATCATATTTTTAACGGATGGTTTTATGCTCGACAAACTTAAAGAAGCTGAAGCAAGATTCGAAAATATAGAATCGGAGCTTTCGAAAAGCGAAACTATGCAGGATATGGAACGCTTTACCGCACTGATGAAGGATAGAGCGAACCTTGCTCCTGTTATTGAAAAATATAGGGAATATAAAAAGGCTGTCAGCGATTCCGAGGAAGCGCTCATGCTGCTTGAAACCGAGAATGATCCCGAATTACGTGAAATGGCTGAAGAAGAACTTAAAAGCGCTAAATCAAATGCGGCTAAATTTGAGGAAGAGCTTAAAATATTACTTCTTCCCAAAGATCCGATGGATGAAAAAAACGTTATGATCGAAATAAGAGCCGGTGCAGGCGGAGACGAGGCTGCTTTATTTGCAGGCGTGCTGTATCGTATGTATACGATGTATGCCGATATAATGAAGTATAAAACCGAAACCGTAAGCATGAATGAAACCGGACTCGGAGGCTTTCGCGAAATTACGTTTATGATTACAGGAAAAGGTGCATATTCACGTTTTAAGTACGAGAGCGGTGTACATCGTGTTCAAAGAGTGCCTGAAACAGAATCATCCGGAAGAATACACACATCTACCGCAACAGTTGCCGTGCTTCCCGAGGCTGAGGACGTCGAGGTAGAGATAAATCAGAACGATCTCGAAATCGAAACAATCAAATCAAGCGGAGCTGGCGGACAGCATGTCAATAAAACCGAATCTGCAATACGTCTTCTTCACAAACCGACAGGTATTGTAATTGAATGTCAGGATGAACGCAGCCAATTCAAAAACCGTGATAAAGCGATGAAGCTCCTCAGAGCAAAGCTGTACGATATGAAGACACGTGAGCAGAACGAAAAAATAGCAAGCGAAAGACGTTCTCAAGTCGGAACAGGTGACAGAAGCGAAAGGATACGCACGTATAACTATCCGCAGGGAAGAGTAACCGACCACAGAATAGGCTACACTATTTATTCACTTGAAAGTTTTCTCAACGGAAATATCGACGATATGATTGATGCCCTTGCTACAGCCGATACCGCGGCTAAATTGCAGAACGGAGATATTTGATTTACAATGAAGACAGAATATTTAAAGACAACAGGTACCGAATCCGATATCGAAATAATCAACAAAGCCGCAGAGGTTATAAAGTCGGGAGGCATTGTTGCGATTCCTACCGAAACCGTATACGGACTTGCGGGCAGTGCGCTTATCGAAAGCTCGGCTGAGAAAATATTTGCGGCGAAAGGCAGACCTGCCGATAACCCGCTGATTGTGCATGTGGCTTACCCTGCAGAAGCGGAAAGAATAGCTTATCCGAATGAAATGTATTATAAGCTCGCTGAAAAATTCATGCCGGGACCTCTTACTATTATCTTAAAAAAGCGTGATATTCTTCCGAATACCGTAACAGCGGGACTTGATACGGTCGGTATTCGATGCCCGTCGAATCCTATTGCGCATAAGCTCATTGAGGTATCGGGGCATCCTATAGCGGCACCGAGTGCTAATCGCTCCGGTATTCCGTCCCCAACAAACGCACATCATGTGCTTGAGGATATGGACGGAAGAATCGATATGATAATTGATGGCGGGGACTGCGAATTCGGTCTTGAATCTACCGTTATCAAGCTTGACGGAAACGGCTGTGTGGTATTGCGCCCCGGTGCGATTACAACCGATATGCTTGCCGAAGTGTGTGATAAGGTTGTTGTGTCACCCGCAGTTGTGGAGCCGTCTCTTGCGAATAATATCAAACCCGAATCCCCCGGAATGAAATATAAGCATTATGCACCTAAAGCAGACGTAAACCTTATCGATGCCGATGATGAAACCTTTATAAGCTATGTGCATGAAAATGCACACGGCAAATACGGACTCCTTATATCCAATGAAGATGCAGGCTATTTCAGCGGAGGTGTAATGCTTCTTCTCGGCCCGAAGGGGGATGCAAAGGAAGCATCAAGACGTCTCTTTAATCTTCTCAGACGTGCAGATGAATTGAACCTTGATACGGTTTACGCTAAGCTTCCTCCGGCATCGGGTGAATATCTTGCGTTTTACAATCGAATAATCAGAGCGGCAGGATGTAAAATAATCAAACTCAAAAAAAATAAAACGTATTGAAAAGGGAAAAATTATGTCATACGTAACCGAAAAGATGAATAATTATGTCGCGGATATCCAAGACAAACTGATTAAAAAAGGCAGACCTCAGATTGCCGAGATGTTCAAAGCAACATATCTTAATACTATTGAAACAACAGTGAAAATGGATGAACACGGTGCTTTTGTTATTACAGGCGATATTCCCGCAATGTGGCTCCGTGACTCGTCAGCTCAGGTAAGACATTATCTGCCTCTTACAAAAGAAGATGCGGATATCAGAAATCTTGTCGCAAGCCTGATTAAGAGACAGGCGTACTGCATTACCTGTGATCCGTATGCAAATGCTTTTAACCGCACCGGTGATAAAATAACGCAATGGGGACTCGTTGATAAAACGGAATACAATAATCCCATGGCATGGGAAAGAAAATACGAAGTTGATTCATTATGCTATCCCGTAAACCTTGCTTATCATTTCTGGAAAGCATCCGAATCGACAGAACACTTTGATGACAGCTTTAAAAAGGCATGTGAAAAAATACTTGATGTATTTGAAACAGAGCAATATCACGAGGAAAAATCAAAGTATCGTTTTGAGAGAACAAACTGCCCGCCGACGGATACACTTTGCAATGAAGGCAAAGGCTCTCCCGTTGCTTATACGGGTATGACATGGTCGGGATTCAGACCGAGTGACGATTCCTGTACATACCATTATCTTATTCCGTCGGAAATGTTCGCATCGGTAATTCTCGGATATATGGTTGAGTTTGCCGATAAGGTATATAAGGATAATTCTCTTTCCGCACGTGCGTCAAAACTGAAATCCGAAATCGATGAAGGAATTTCTAAATACGCAATTTACAATCATCCCGAGTTCGGTAAAATATATGCGTATGAAACCGACGGTTTAGGCAACTACAATCTTATGGATGACGCCAATGTGCCGAGCCTCCTTTCCCTGCCGTATCTCGGATATTGCACAACGGACGATGAAATATACAAAAATACGAGAAAGTTTATTCTTTCACCCGCTAATCCGTATTATTACGAAGGTAAAGCGGCAAAAGGTATAGGAAGTCCGCATACACCTAAGGATTATATATGGCATGTATCACTTGCAATGCAGGGACTGACATCCGATAATGACGATGAGATAAATTACCTTCTTGATTTATTTGAAACGACAACTGCGGGAACAGGACTCATGCATGAAGGATTTAATGTTGATAATCCGGATAAATTTACACGCTCATGGTTTGCTTGGGCAAATTCGATTTTTGCCGAATTTGTTATTCACGCAGCTGAGAGATAATTATCTTCACGCATCAAGCAGTTATAGAAAATACTATGACTGCTTGATTTGTGTAAAACAGATATAATCGCAAATATATAAAAATACAAACTTAACGAGAGAATTACAGAAAATGCCAAGAAAAAAGAACAACAACGAGGGAGAAATAAAGAAAACTCAGGCTATAATAAGCGAACAGCCTATTGTCGATACAATAGAACACAACTATATGCCGTACGCTATGAGTGTCATTGTTTCAAGAGCCATACCTGAAATAGACGGCTTCAAGCCTTCGCACAGAAAGCTTCTTTACACTATGTATAAGCTCGGTCTTATGACCGGAAACAGAATGAAGAGTGCAACGGTAGCGGGCAGAACTATGGCACTGAATCCTCACGGAGACGCCGGTATATATGATACTCTTGTAAGACTTACAAGAGACAACGAATCTCTGCTCCATCCGTTTATAGACTCGAAAGGCTCATTCGGTAAGCATTACAGCGGAGACGCAGCTGCGGCACCGAGATACACAGAGGTTAAGCTTGAGCCTTTTTGTGCCGAAATATTCGGCGGAATAGATAAAGACGCGGTTGACATGGTGCCAAACTACGACAATACGATGCTTGAGCCTGCACTTTTGCCGACTTCTTTTCCGAACATATTGGTTTCACCGAACATGGGTATTGCCGTCGGACTGCAGTCACAGATATGTTCTTTTAACTTAGCCGAGGTATGCGACGGAACGATAGCATTGCTGAAAAATCCCAAAATTACAACGGATAAGCTGCTTGATATTATTAAGGCTCCGGATTTTTCAACCGGAGGAGAGCTTATCTACGACAGGGAGCAGCTTAAAAAGATATACGAAACCGGTGACGGAAGCTTTAAGGTTCGCTCAAAATACAGATATGATGCGAAAAACAGTTTAATCGAGATAACGGAAATACCGTATTCGACATCAATAGATGTCATTTTGAAAAGATTGACCGACCTGCTTAAGGACGGCAAGTTCCGTGAAATATCCGATGTACGAGACGAAATAGACTTATCGGGATTCAAACTGACAATAGATATAAAAAAAGGAACCGATCCTGATGTTCTGATGTCTAAGCTGTTTCATACTACAACATTAGAGGATGGTTTTCCGTGCAATTTCAACGTGTTGATTAACGGCTCTCCAATACAGTTGGGGGTACGAGGAATTCTTGAAGAATGGATTAAGTTCAGAATGAACTGTGTCAAGCGAGAGCTGACATTTGAACTTGACCGTAAAAAGGAAAAGCTTCATCTTTTAAGAGGCTTGGGAAAAATACTTGTTGATATTGATAAAGCTATTAAAATCGTTCGCGAAACAGAACGTGAGTCAGACGTAGTACCGCGACTGATGGAAGGCTTTTCCATTGATGAAATTCAAGCGGATTATATTGCCGAAATCAAGCTCCGTCATTTGAATCGTGAGTATATTATCGAAAGAATACGTGAGTTGGACAGCCTGCAAAAGGAAATAGCCGAACTCGAGGGTATCATTGCCGATGATGTGAAATTAAAGGATGTTATCGCGAAACAACTTAGTACCGTTAAGAAAAAGTACGGAATTCCGAGAAAAACATCTATAATAGAGGTTGACGAGGACGCCGTTACATACGATGAATCGGAAACGGAAAACTATGATGTTTTCCTTGTGCTTACAAAAGAAGGCTATTTCAAGAAAATTACCCGTCAATCTATCATGCGCGCTAACGAACAGAAGATGAAGGACGGAGATGAAATTCTTAATTGCGAAAATTCAAACAATCTTTCGGAATTGATATTCTTCACGGATAAGGCACAGGCATATAAATGCAAAACAGCCGATCTCGATGTCGTTAAGGCATCCGCGCTCGGAGAGTTTATTGCCGCCAAGCTCGGTTTTGAGGATGACGAGAAGCCTGTTATGATGAAGGCATTGAACAGCTATTCACAGGATGACAATTTCATCTTTATTTTTAAAAACGGCAAAGGCGTAAAGATTCCCGTTACCGCATACGAAACAAAAACAAACAGACGTAAGCTCACCGGTGCATTTTCCGACTCTTCACCGATAGCCGCGGTTATTTACGAGCACGAACCGATTGACATATTCATTCAGAACAGTGCTGATAAGGGAATACTCATTAGCTCTGAATTAATTCCGAAGAAAACGACACGTTCTTCAGCCGGAGTTACATTGTTTAATATGAAGAGCGGTGTCGAGATTACCTCTGTTGAATACGGCGAGCAAATCGATAAAGAAAAAACATCTAAATGCAGGAAGAACAAAATTCCGGCAACAGGTGTTGCGGTTAAGAAAAACGAGCAGATATCGATGGAGTAAACCGCGTAGGTATAGTAGACAAAATGTAAATTTTCACTTACAGCGCATGGAGAGTTTACCGTAAGTATTGAAATTATATACACTTAAGTGTATAATACCAATATGTAAAAACGAAAGGGCTACTGTTATGAAAAAGAAAAAAATAATAATCATCGCATCGATAGCCGCTCTTGTTGCCGGTTTGGCAATGACCGTAGCCGCAGCTTATGACAGCTCATCCGATCCGCTTATAACGCTCAGTTATCTGCGAGATGTATTTAAATCGGAGCTTATGACCGAGATTGACGAAAAGCTTGCCGAATATTCGCAAAATAACGTCAGCGACAATGTATCTGACGATACAAGCGAGGAGACAGAACAGGAAGTTACTTCAAACACAGCCGCATCACAAAGTTATGAGGTAATAGAGCTTACAAACGGTGATGCCTTGTATGCTGTGTCCGCATGTGAAATTATACTGCGTTCCGGAAGTGCAGTATGCACGGCTCCCGACGCTAATCAGGGAATAGCGGATATGACCGATGCATCGGAAATATACAACGGATATTCATTGAGCAAAAATCATCTTTGTCTTATCCCGCGCGGAGACGGCAGAGGTGTTGTTGCGGCTTCCGAATCAGTGTATATCATGGTAAGGGGTGACTATACAATTGTTGAAAACTAATGAGCATAAAAAACGTACTCATGAAGAACGCAAGAAGCTTGCCGTGCGTATCATAGCAATGATTCTTGCGGCATTAATGGTTGGCAGCATGGCGTATTACACAATATATATTCTTGCTTCGACAATCAGGGCAAGTGATATTGATACGGAAACATCCTCAGTTATCGATACATCCTCGCTTTGGGACAGCGAGGATGTTCTTGTTAGTGTGGGATTGATGTACGGTGACAATATTACTACCGGTTTCCAATGCGAGACTGATTACGGGTACACAATAGGAGAGCAGTATCTCGATGATGATAAGAATTTCGAGGAGATTTGGGACATAGACACCGAGGTAATATCGTGTACATCGGACGCGAATCTTTCCAAAACAGATATGACATTTCTTATTACAGATGACGAAGACGATTGCGTGATTGGCGGATATCATATCGAGGTAGACTGTTCAGATTATGACAGAGATGAGCTTGAGAAGCTTATAGACGATACTGAGCGTGATGTCGAAAGACTCGGATTATATACAATACCTTCGTATATTAATTCAGAATATATGCTCAGAATAGGTTCGTTCGAAAGCTACAGAGATGCGGATGAGTATGTTTCGGATGTCGAAGATATTTTTGACGGAGAAGATGTTTATGTTGTCTCACCGTCGGTTACTGCCGTTTCTGTTCTTGATCCTTACGATGATATAATTTTATTCGAATATGATTGTGAGGGCGAGAGCGAGCTTGGTTTGACGGCACATGAGGATGACAACGGCAACACATATATTATGACACCTGCCAAGAATGTATATGACGGTGTATTCTGCTTCAAGAGATATGATAACGGTGAAACGGACGGAGTGTCACTTATTAATATTCTCCCCCTTGAGTCTTATGTAGCAGGCGTTTTACCGTATGAAACGTCAAACTCATGGCTGTTCGAAACATTAAAAGCCTTCGCGATTACTGTACGTTCGTTTACATTGACGCACCTTTATAAACACAAGCAATACGGCTTTGATTTATGTGCCACAACCGAATGCCAGGTATATAAGGGTGCGGGCAGAATTAACGATAATGTTCTGAATGCTGTATCCGATACCAAGGGTGAGGTCATGACATATGACGGAGATATAGTCAACGCATATTATTCATCCTCAATGGGCGGAGTTACGGTCAGCGCAAAGGATGCGTGGGGCAGTTCGACTGAATACCCGTATCTGACTGCGGTTGAAACGCCATGGGAAAATTACATGGTGCATAACAACGGCTTCTGGATTAATGAGGTATCTCCCGAGGACCTTCTCGAGAGACTTCACCAGGCAGGATATGATGAGTTTGAGGATGCCATTGAAGATGTTGAAATAATCGAGCTTGCGAAAAATTCAACATATGTAAAAACATTGCGCGTAACCGATATTTACGGAACAAGTGTCGACATAACCACTACGGATAAGGTTCGTACGTCACTCACACCTTATGTAAAGAGCGCGAACTTTGTTGTCGGAAAAGGCGAGGTTGAGTATACCGAGAATGTTGTTGTTGACTATGTGTCACCGGAATATGACAGCTCATCCGATTACGATCTTGACTACGGCTATACAAATGTTGCAGACTGTTATGTAATGACATCGGACTATATAGGAACGAATGACAGCGGAGCCTCAGTGGTTTTAACAGGCAATGATAAAATTATATATAACCGTAAAGACGTTTTCGTTATTACAAAACAAAACGCGTCGGCATTTCTCGGAGACGAATACAAAAAATATGCCGAGGAAGATACAACTGAGGAAGATACACATATAACCGAAGAAATTGCCGAAAAATCCACCGACGAAATTAAATATAAGGTTGCATATGCCGATGACAGTGACAATTTCATATTTGTCGGAAAAGGCTGGGGACACGGCGTCGGAATGAGTCAGTACGGTGCGCTTGATATGGCGGCACTCGGCTATAGCTCAAACGAAATACTTGAGGCGTACTTTAAGGATATTGATATAGTAAACTATTGGAGAACAAATAATTTCGATTAAGCAAGTTAAAGCCGATTTAAAACCGCTTAACAATAATTTACGCATACCCGAATAAAAAACGGATGGTATACTAATAATATACCATCCGTTTTTTTGTCTAATTGATTATTACTTACCGAGAGCTTCGTAAATCGCTCTTGAGAGCTGGTCGGCACACGATGTGGAACGAGGGCCGCATGTATTGCCTTTTAATAAATCGGCAATTTCTTTTGCGTTCTTTCCGTTACATAGCTTTGAAACGGCTTTAAGGTTGCCGTTGCAGCCGCCTGTAAAGGCGATGTTTTTAATTATACCGTCTTCAATTTCAAAATCGATTTGCGATGAGCATGTTCCGTTTGTTTTGTATGAGTATTTCATATCTGTTGTCCTTTGCTGAAATTAAATTATTTAGCTTCTTCTTCTTCCGCGGATTCGGATGAGGATGACCTGTATATTGTAATATCGGATGAATCAGTATTGATAATGATTTCACCGCGTGCCGAATCAACGTTGGTGTGAGTGTACGGACTCAATACCTCTGAGCCGTCAAGTGTTATTTTACCTGATGCGGATGTGAGATCCATATTAATTATGTCAAGCTGACTGATAGTTCCTATTGAAATCGCTCCGCTTTCGGAATTGATAGCGGCGCTTCCCGCGCAGCGGAATTTATCGGCGTTCATATTGAGTTCTTTTACGTTAATATTAATGTACTGTATTAATGCGGTTGAAAGCTCTAAATCTACCTTTTCCGCGGGAGAGTCGCTTGTGCCCGCATTGATGTTGAAGGTTGACGATGTGCGCAGCACATTACCGCCTATTACGGCGTTTTTAGTTGTAATATTGTAATCTGTTCCTGTTGTCATGTCGGAAATATTCAAAACAAGATCGTCCGACTTTATATCGAATATTTTGATTTCCTTGTCGCTTGAAAGATATACATTTATAACCTTGTCTTTGCTTTCATCAACTGTATTGTTGAAGTTGAAAATGTACCGCATGCCCTTGAAAGAAAAACCGTTTTCCCAGAACTTGAGCATGGATTTTATATCGGGAATTTCATCAAAACTCAAAACGCGGTTGGCGTTTGAGAGGGAATAGTAGTTTTCCTTGAAGTTTACGAACTCGATATAAGATTTATCCTGACGTCCGTATATGTTTATCTGAACCTTAGACGCGATAAGCTCGATTTTCGATATTTCCGAATCGGTTAAATCGACTGTAGTGACGAGATCGGAGCCTCTGTCCTCGGAGAAAAGATATTCACCGTTTGCCTTAGCCATGTTCTGAGCAATAAAGCAGGAAACGAGTCCGACTACAATAAGGAGGACGGCTATAACGAGTGAGATTATTGATGCAGGTTTCACAGCTTATAACACTCCCTTCTGACATTTAAAAACAGATCCTTGATTTTTCCGCATACAATGCCCAGCAGATTTCCGACAAGCGTGATTACCCATGGGAAAAATCTGATTGACAAATTATATATCAGGATTGATGCAAACAGAGCACATCCCGCAACCATAACACCTAAGCCTATTTCGTAGATGCCTGCTGCCGGAAATGTAAACAGCTGTGTTATACCGAAAATAATACCTACAAGCGAAATACCCGCACCTGCGGCAACCACCGCTATGAGTATTACAACACCTGCTACTATAAGTCCTGCGAGTGCGACAAATAAAGCGGCAAACACTCCGAATATCACAGCGGCTATGGCAAGAGTAATAGGCAGGGTCAGGAAAAGTCCTACCCAGAATATGAGCATAGCCTTAACAGACGGGGAATGGTCGGGTGAATATTCAAAATAATCTTCATCCGCTGATTTAGCAGACTTTATATTGGTGCCGCGGTTTTGATTTTGTTTTACGTACGGTTTAGGTGTCACATCTCTTACCGGTGCCTTTTCCGATGGTGCGGCAACGGGAGGTATCGGCTGTACGGATGAATTTGTATTTTGAGAATTTTTTCCCTTTGTCAGAATTACAGATATACTGTCGGCAAGCTGTTCGACTTCCTCCGAGGATTGTATTGCACTGATTTCGGATAAATCATCATTCGTGAAGGAACGGCTTAGATTGGAGACGTGTTTTGCTGCTGTTTCGTCGGGAATTCCTCTTGCTACGAGAGCTTTTTTCAGCTCACGCATGAAGATGTTTAACTCCATTATCTCACCTCTCTTTTTATGCTGTAAATATAGATTTTTCTATAATCTTATGGTATAATGATAAATAGTCGAAAATTATAATAATAAAATACTGTTATCTATATTCTATCAAAAAACGGAGTAATAATCAATATGCGAATGAGAAAAAAACGTCATGGAAATGAAAGACTTCTTACTTTGTCGTCTTTGTTGTATCCATTTACGGAAAATGAGTGGGTTTCACCGGAGAGTGTTTTCGAAAATAACGCTCCGCTGTATCTCGAGGTCGGCTGCGGCAAGGGAGAATTTATAACATTGCTTTCCGCACGTGAAAAAAACAATAACTATATTGCTCTGGAAAGAATATCCGATGTAGCCGTGTGTGCAATAGAAAAATACGCGCGAAGCAGAGACCTCGGTGCGCTCGGAGCGAACGGCGGTTGGCTGGCTTCAGACGGAACACTGTACAAGAACGGTGAAATATATAATATTCCGCTTGAGCAGAAGGGAAACGTACGCTTTATTGTAGGTGAAGCGGGGGATGTTGTGTCATCCATGCCCGACAATTCACTTGACGGAATTATAGCGAATTTCAGTGATCCGTGGGCACGTAAATGCAATTACGAAAAGAGAAGACTGACTCATCCCGCTTTTCTCGAAAATTATAAAAGGGTAATAAAGAAAAACGGAATCTTTTCATTTAAAACAGATAACGAAACTCTATTCGATTACACAGTTGAGGTGCTTCCTCAAAGCGGATTCGAAATAACATATACCACACGTGATTTGCACAATTCCGAAAGAGCGGAAGGAAATATAGTAACCGAATACGAACGCAACTTTTCGGAAAAAGGCGTACCGATTAAAATGCTCGAAGCAAAACCGATAAAATAAGCATAAAAAAACACTTGACAGACAAACCCACAAGTGATATAATAATGTTTATTAAATACGAATAAATATAAACAATAACTTAATTATAGTATATCACAATATTTATACGTTGTCAATGGTAATGTATTAATTTTTTTGGAAATTTTAATAATATATTCAGAAAGTGGAACAGTATAATGAATGAATTAATATCACTTGAGAATATTTCGCTCAGACCTGTTTCGAAGGAGATATTGGCATTAAACGAAGTCTCATCGAAGTACGGTCTTGTTTTAACTGAAGAAGAAGCTAAAGAACTGTCCGATACTCGAAACAGATCCATAACGGAAAACGATCGTGTCGAAATAGGAACGGGAGCTGTTACGAAGATAATAGAAAGATTCTGCACGTCCAGATATGTTACTAAAGAGAATTACACATATCTCTTAAACGAGCTGACGTATTTATTCTACTACATAAAAACGGAAACAGATGATAAAATCAGCGACACACAGCTGATTGACGAGCTGTTCGAGCGATTCGAGCTGTACTGCCGCGGCAGTGTGGATACTCTTATAAGCCGAGAGGTTGAAAGAATTATTCGTAAAGTAAACAGCGGCGAAAACTATGAAAAGTGGTTTGCAGAGAGAGATGAGCTGCACCTGAAGCCGGGAAAGGGCAATCGCGAAACTCCCGAAAACTATGTGCGCGAGGAATACGGTGACGATTATTTCGAAAGCGTTGAAAGTGACGGTTTAGCGGATCACGACCAATATGAAGATGACTTTGATGACGAGGATACGCAAATAGACGAGCTTGACGCATTTGACGAATTCCTTGACAGTGAGGCTGTGATGCAGCAGCAGGAGAATCCGAATCCCGATGCCGCACATGAATATTCGGACGATGAATGTGATGATGAGGAGTGTGAGGACGATGACTGATATTACACCGTACAGCAGATTAAATTCAAACAATATCGATCACTCCGATTATATGAATACTTTGATACCCGAAGCGGTGAGAGCAGGCTTGATTAATGACAGCGATGTCGACAGAATAAGAAACGATTTAATGTCGGCACTTGCCGAGGTTATAGGCTACTATACGAAGCAGGAATCATCATCGGTGAAGGCGGATACTGCAAATGAGCTGTCTGAATCGATGATCTATAACATAGACACATATTTGCGTTCGCTCGGCGATGATAAAGCCGCACTTGAAACACTGCTTGACAGAAAAATGGATGAATTGTACGGCAAAGGATATGTTATAAATTCTAAGCATTATGAAAAAGCCAAGATTCTATACGGCAAAGCAAGATATTCGAGACTGAAAAACGGCAGTGAAGAATATAATAAAACACTTGACAAGTATTTCAGATATTATTTATCGAATTACTCACCGAAATTTTCCGCTCATAATAAAATATATCTGTCGCTTAAGGAATACGATTTGAACGGTGTATATCATATAGATGAGGCGGTTGACGTACTTAATAAGATACTCGAAATCAATCACGGACCGCAGGCGGATTATATAATCGACACGTCCGGCAATGCGAATGGTATAAAAATCGAAACTGATGAATAAATAAACGATTAGTGACAATTTTTTTGCTTATTTCGATTTACAACATATAGAAATTATGTTATAATAATCCTATCACAAAAACTACGACTCATAAATAAAGAGGGCATATTATGTATGAGATAACAGAAAAAAAGGTACTTAATCCCACGGTAATAAAAATGAATATAAATGCACCGCTTGTTGCGAAAAAAGCGCAGGCGGGTCAGTTTATAATTTTACGTGTCGATAAAGACGGAGAAAGAATTCCGCTTACCGTTGCGGATTATGACAGAGAAAAAGGAACGGTAACTATTATCTTCCAGAAGGTCGGTGCAACTACCGATAAGCTTGCCGAGCTTAACGAAGGCGACTTCATTTCCGATTTCGCAGGCCCCCTCGGAAAAGCCACATGTGTCGACGGACTCAAAAAGGTTGCCGTAATCGGAGGAGGTGTCGGATGCGCTATTGCTTATCCGGTTGCGAAGAAGCTGCATGAAAACGGATGTGAAGTACATTCGGTAGTAGGATTCCGAAATCATGACCTCGTAATACTTGAGGATGAATTCAAGAGCGTATCCGATAAATTTGTGGTAATGACGGATGACGGCTCGTATGGTGAAAAAGGCGTTGTAACGAACGCACTTAAAGCACTCATCGATTCAGGTGAGAAATACGATGAGGTTATCGCGATAGGACCGATTATTATGATGAAGTTTGTCGCACAGTTGACAAAGGAATACGGAATCAAAACTGTGGTAAGCATGAATCCCATAATGATAGACGGTACCGGAATGTGCGGCGGATGCAGACTCACCGTAGGCGGCAAAACGAAATTTGCATGTGTAGACGGACCTGAATTTGACGGACACGAGGTCGATTACGATGAGGCAATGAAGAGAGGGTCAATGTACAGAGATTTCGAGAAGCATGCACGTGAACAAAACTGCAATCTTTTGAAACAGCAGACGAATAACTGAGGAGATAACCTATGCCTAATATGACACCGAAAAAAAATGAAATGCCGACTCAAGACCCTAAGGTACGCTCGACAAACTTTGACGAGGTAGCACTCGGCTACAGTGAAGAAACAGCTCTTGATGAGGCATCACGTTGTTTGAATTGTAAAAATATGCCGTGTGTTTCGGGATGTCCCGTTAACATCGAAATACCGCATTTTATAAAAAAGATTACCGAAAAAGATTATGAAGGCGCATATAAAGTAATTTCGATATCAAGCTCACTTGCTGCGGTATGCGGTAGAGTATGTCCGCAGGAAACGCAGTGTGAGTCGAAATGTGTGAGAGGAATAAAGGGCGAATCCGTAGGAATAGGCAGACTTGAGCGTTTTGTTGCGGATTGGCACAATAAAAACTTTAACGGAAAAGCCGAACAGCCGGAGAAAAACGGACATAAGGTTGCCGTCATCGGTTCGGGTCCGTCAGGACTTACATGTGCGGGCGATCTCGCTAAAATGGGATATGATGTAACTGTTTTCGAAGCACTTCACACGGCAGGCGGTGTTCTTGTATACGGAATACCGGAATTCAGACTTCCGAAAGCAATTGTTGAAAAGGAAATCAATAACCTTCGTGAGCTTGGCGTTAAGATTGAGACAAACGTAATTATCGGCAAAACCATTTCGGTTGACGAATTGCTTGACGACGGATTCGAATCGGTTTATATCGGAACGGGAGCAGGCCTTCCTAACTTTATGAATATTCCCGGAGAAAACCTCTCGGGTGTTTATTCCGCGAATGAGTTCTTGACAAGAATAAACCTTATGAAGGCTTATAAAGAAGGTTCCGACACTCCTATACTCCATGCAGAAAATGTAGCAGTAGTCGGCGGCGGTAATGTGGCTATGGATGCCGCGAGATGCGCAAAACGTCTCGGAGCGAAAAATGTGTACATAGTATATCGTCGAAGCGAAAGCGAGCTTCCGGCAAGAGCTGAGGAGGTTGAACACGCAAAGGAAGAGGGAATAGAATTCAAACTTCTTTCGAATCCGATATCTATTGAAGCTGACGAAAACGGTCACGCAGCGAAAACCGTATGCCAGCGCATGGAACTCGGCGAACCCGATGCCAGCGGAAGACGCCGTCCTGTTCCGATTGAAGGTGCAGACTTTGTGCTTGATACGGATTGCGTAATTATCGCGATAGGAACAAGTCCCAACCCGCTTATTAAATCCACAACCGATGGTCTTGAATGTTCAAAACGCGGCGGTATAGTAACCGATGATGACGGACTTACATCACGTGTCGGTGTATATGCAGGCGGAGATGCCGTGACAGGTGCCGCTACGGTTATTTTGGCAATGGGAGCCGGCAAAAAGGCTGCGGCAGCGATCGACAAATACATAAAAGAAAAGAATAACTGAGTTTGCATTGCATGTATCGGCGGTGCCGAAAGCTGTTAAAACTCTCTTAACCAAGAGTTTACTCAAATTAAATTAAACACACGGAACTTATTTCATACAATTATAGTCTATAGAATGATGTAGGCGGATAAGCTTAAGCTTGATAATGAGGATAACTACCGCCTCCTCGAACTTGCTCTTCTTCAAATATCAAAGATGTGAAACTCTAAAGAGTTTCGAAGATTTGCCTTTCGGCAAACGCGCAGGTTCCGTTTTTATGGCTTAACGGTTGAGAGGTAATGATGAAATCAGTTAAACGTGTGTTTTCTTTTTTGATGATATCATGCATGACGTTGTTTTTTTCCGGCGTTCTTGCGTTTTATATATTGATAGTTGTCGGTGCAAGTACGAATTTGCAAACAATATGGATTTGCTCTGCGATGAGGACAATGTCACATAAATATCTTGCGACAATGTTCTTTTCCGATGAATATATCGAAAGCATTATGAAAAAGAATGAAATAGATGACAGCGGTTACGATTCGGAAATATTGTCGTTTAAGAAAAACACATCGGAGACAGAAGCCGAGACAGTGATTGAAACCGAAACCGAGACCGAGACCGAGACCGAGACCGAGACCGAGACTGAGACCGAGACTGAAACCGAGACCGAGACAGAAACCGAAACGGAAACAGAAACAGAAACGGAAACCGAACCAGAGAAGCCGAACAGATATGCGTACAGTCAGGAAACAGATCCCGTACCCACTATTGAGGAGGGAGAGAAGAATTACACAGATGAAGGTTACACAATGCTTGAGGATGGACTGTATGTGAAGGAGGTTTCCGGAGATACTTGGAGAGGATACGTAATGCTTGTTGAGGATCCGCTGAGGGTAAAACTTGTCGATACATCACAGCAGTACACCTGCGGTGAAAATGTTATGACAATGGTTACAAACGCAGGAGCGGTAGCCGGTATTAACGGAGGCGGATTCCAGGACGGTGCAAATTATGATTCCAACGGCGGTACCCCCGCCGGCTTGCTGATTGAAGACAGCAAAATTGTATACCCGTATGTAATCGACGATACGGTTTACAACATGATCGGAATAAATAACGAAGGTGCGCTTGTTCTCAGGCATTGTACAGCCGATTGGGCTATAGAAAACAATATTGTCAGTGCGGTTTCGTTTGCACCGTTTCTTGTGGTTAACGGAGAAGGACTTATTAAAAACGGCAGCGGCGGCTGGGGTATCGCTCCGAGAACCGCTATCGGACAGCGCAAAACAGGAGAATTTTTGCTGCTCGTTATAGACGGACGGCAGGCTGATTGGAGTCTCGGATGCGATCTCGATGTCCTGCAGCAGGTAATGCTTGACGAAAAAGCATACAATGCGGCTATGCTTGACGGCGGCAGCTCGACTGCGATGGTTTATGACGGTGAATATATTAATCGCCCGAGTCTCGGACACGAGAGATGGATAAACAACTGCTTCGCCGTTATGCCGAAAATCAACTAATGAACGAAAAAACAGCTTATACGATTAAGATAAAAAATCGTGTAGGCTGTTTTGTTATGTAAAAAAAGCAAAAATAAAAAGCTAGTGGAGGGATTCGGACCCTCGACCTGCTGATTACGAATCAGCTGCTCTACCCCTGAGCCACACTAGCATTTTATAATTTTGTCAGCTTTGTAATTATACTATATTATTCTTTTTTTGTCAAGCGATTATATGAAAATAATATCCGATTGTTGATAACGCGTGAGTAAGTGAGATAAGCATACTTACAAAACGAACGTAAAATTTCGAGACAAAATAAAAAGCCGCGGAACATTCCGCAGCTTTTCGGGAAGAATTATTCTTAATCAATGTTCGATTATTCGTTTGAACCGTTGTCGGAAGATTCATCAGCAGGCTGTTCGCATGCGGATTCATCATTGCTTTCGGTTTCTGTTGATGAGCAGCATCCGCAGTCACAGGATTCGGTATTTTCTTCGGATTCGGTTTCGCCGCAGCAGCAAGAACATTCGCAGCTCTCTTCTTCACATTCGCAAGTTTCGGGTTCGGGTTTTTCAACCTTTGCACCGCAGTATGAGCAGAAAGCAGCTTCTTCGGAAATTTCGTTTCCGCAATTCTGGCAAATCACAACCTTCTTGAGCTTAGCGATTTCCTTCTTGGTGTTTTCGATATCGGTTTTGATTTTGTCAGCCTTCATGATGAGGGAAGCGATGTCGGATGTATGATCATCACCTGTGCACTGAGCTTCATAGAACATATAACCGATTTCTTCGAATACGCTTGAGAGCTTTGCTTCGTTTGATTTTACATTTATGCCAAGCTTAGCGATTGTTGTAAGTTCACCTGTTTTTTTAACAGCCTTGTTTGCAACGTCAGATGCGCTGCGCTTAAATTCTTCAAAAAATGACATGACAATATCCTTTCAAATATATATATAAATTAACTTGCTTTCATGGCTTATTATACTCCGAACATGTAGTAAAGTCAATTAAGAAAAGGTAAATTTACGAACATTATTATTAGATAATACTATTTTTTATTTAGTATATTTTAATCAAAAGAGGCATAACTCTAATAAAATCAGCATTGCACTGTAACAGCAGTATAATTTTGATTTGCCGCATAGTCGTGCTTATAAGTCGGAAAATTGTCTTGCATAACATCTTTTTATTCGAAAGACGGTGTGTATTCCATCGTGTTCGGATGGCTTGTAATTTGACGAATTCTGAAATTACGTACCTGAATCCAGCTTGCATATGTGCCGAGTCCGACTTTTCCGTATGCCGTAATAGGATCGGGATCGAACATTTCGATAACCAGCTTTCCGTCAACGAATATAAAACAATGTCCGTCAATATCTCCGGCTTGAATAAAATACAATTTTCCGGCTTCAAGCGGTATGAGTGATGTGACTGAGCGGCAGCGGCATTCGGGATAATGCTCGATTCCCGTTTTGTTCTCCCACCATCCTCCGAGGCCGGCTATGTAGCTGATGCCTGCGTCATCGTGTTCATTGTCCCATCCCTCGGCACGCCAGGTGAAGTTCAAATCATTATCGCACGGAGGAACGGTTCTTCCCTCAAATTCCAAAAGAACATTTCCCGGAAAATGCTTTTTCGAGTAGAGTATACCGCCTGAGTTGCCCGTATGTTTTCCGTCAATCCAGCCGTTTTCAACCTTCCATACACCGTTCTTATATTCCCAATCGCGATTAAGCTCTTCAGTTGTACGCGGACCTTCAGCTAAAATCGGACTTTGATCTAAGTCGATAATCTGCTCCATAATATGCAGTTTACTGTTTTCCATAAAATAACACCTCCGTAAAAAATTCATATGAATCGAATTCGGCAAAACAGCAGCTCTATACGAATAGCTGTTTCGACGAGATATTTAATATTTAAATTTAAATATTTAAATTCAGACTATAATATGATATAATCAGACAGTTAGAATGTCAATAGGCAAATTGCCGCTCTTGAAAAAATAATGGAGGTCTTATATATGAAACTTCGCGCACCCGCAGTACCGCTTATTACCGTCGATCCGTATTTCAGTGTCTGGTCGGTGAAAGATCATCTTAACGATTCCGCTCCGTGTCACTGGACCGGACATACAAACACCATTAACGGTTTTCTGACTATAGACGGAGAGTTCTACCGTTTTATGGGAGGTGAGGAGGCCGGCGGTATTCCGATGAAACAAATTTCACTTGATATTACCGCAATGACAAGTGTTTACACTTTCGAAGCATCGGGTATTCGCCTGACAGCTCGCTTCTTCACACCTCTTTTTGCGGATGATTTAATGTTAATCAGCAGACCGGTGTCATACCTTGAGCTTTCTTATGAAATTACAGACGGAAAGAGTCATGTGCTTGAGGCGGAAATTCGTGCTTCGGAAGAGCTCTGTCTTGACGCGGCACGAGAGGAGCCTGTTGCCCTTTATGTTGAATCACTTGACGGAGGCATTAGTGCCGCACGCATCGGCAATGCCGTACAATCGGGGCTCGGCTGGGCAGGAGATGACACTCGTATACATTGGGGATATTTTTACCTGTGTGTTCGTGACGGTTTGACGGACTATAAAAAGGTGCGCGGCGAAACCTTCGTAACCGCAAAAATCGTTTTAAAGGAAAACACGCCGTCACTGTTTGCTTTTGCTTATGATGATATAGAAAGCATAGAGTATTTTAATAAAATTTTAAAAGCGTATTGGAAAAAGGACGGAATGACAATTGAGCAGGCAATTTGTGACGCTTTTAATGAGTATGACACTCTTCTTGCACGTGAAAAAGTCTTTTCCGCAGATTTAAAAGAAAAGTCAACAGCAGCAGGCGGAGAAAAGTATGCGGAAATGCTTTTGCTGGCTTACAGACAGGTTTTAGCAGCTCACAAGCTTGTTGAGGACGATGAGGACGGATTACTGTATATATCAAAGGAATGCTTCTCTAACGGATGCGCCGCTACCGTGGATGTAAGCTATCCGTCTATGCCGATGTTCCTTTACTATAATCCCGAGCTTGTGAACGCTATGATGCGCCCCGTTTTCCATTATGCGAACAGTGATGTATGGCCGTTCAATTTCGCACCGCATGATGTCGGATGCTATCCGAGAGTCAACGGACAGGTGTATTCCAACGGTACGGATCCCGAGCATCAAATGCCTATTGAAGAATGCGGAAACATGCTTGTAATGACGGCTGCTGCTGCTCTGGCGAAAAAGGACGTATCATTCTTTGTCGAAAATGAAAATACCTTCGTAAAATGGGCGGACTACCTCGTTGCTCATGGTGCGGATCCCGAAAATCAAATCTGTACGGACGACTTTTTCAAGCATCTTCCGCATAACTGCAATCTTTCCGTTAAGGCGATTATGGGTATCGCTTCTATGGCAATTATGCTTGAAATGAACGGAGAAATCGATGGAGCACAGTACTACAGAAAAACCGCACAGGATATGGCAAACAGCTGGATTGAGAGAGCCGACAACGGTGACGGAAGCTTCCGTTTGGCATTTGATTTACCCGACAGCTACAGCCAAAAATACAATATGGTATGGGATAAGATTTTCGGAACAAATCTGTTCCCTAAAGATAAGATAGAAAGTGAATTTGCTTCATACAAACAGTATGCCAATGCATACGGCAATCCGCTTGACTGCCGCGGCTCTACCTCAAAAACCGACTGGCTTACGTGGACGGCAACATTAGCCGAAAGCAGGGAAGACTTCGAAGAATTTATGGCTCCCGTTTGGCGTTTCTTCAATGAAACCGAAAATCGTGTACCTATGGCGGATTGGTACAGTACAAAAACTGCGGCACGCTTTTATCAGCAGAACCGTACTGTTCAAGGCGGAATGTTTATCAAGCTTCTGGAACAGTCGGGCAAGTGCCGTGTTTAAGGTGTCATGGAAAAGGAGAATTTCATCATGCATTTGATGACTGAGTTGAATCGCTTTCAGTTGACTGAAGGCAAAAAGCGTGTGTCTGAGACGGCGGTTTCGCAAATGACGAACAATATATATAAAGAAGTGCTTTGTCAGATTCCCGAATATGCCGACGCAAACGAGGACGCGTGGACTCGTATTTCGATAATAAGAAACTTTACCGCTGAGATTACAGAGCGTTTAATAGCTTTAGGCGTTTCGCAGAATGAGCTGCAAACAGAAGACGCTTTCGCCGTATGCACGAGACAGAATGAGATTTGTGTCTATTCCGAGAGTGAGTGCGGCTTGATTTACGGTGTGTATGAAGTGCTTCAGCAGGCACAAGCCGACAACGGATATGTACAGGATGGGATAAGCTTTTCCGCGCCTCAGTGCCCGCTGCGTGCATTGAAGGTATACCTGCCCGGCGAGAAACAGCTGAATCAATTTTATAAGATTGTGGATATGCTGCTTTATTACCGCTACAACACGATTATTATCGAGGTCGGAGGTGCTATGGAATATAAGCGCCATCCCGAAATCAACGAAAGCTGGATTGAATATTGTAACGAAATGCGCCGATATCCCGAACGTGCGGACGAGGTTCAGAATATGTTCGGATGGGTGAAGAATTCCATCCATTTTGAAAACGGTGACGGCGGATTTTTATCGCAGGATACCGTTCGTGAGCTGGTAAAATACTGTCGTGACCGCGGTATGAATGTGATTCCCGAGGTACCGTGCCTGAGTCATTCCGATTATTTGCTTAACGCTCATCCCGAGCTTTCGGAACGTCCGTACGATCCGTTTCCCGATACATATTGCCCATCCAATCCCGATTCGTACAAGCTGCTGTTCGAGGTTATGGACGAGGTAATCGATGTGTTCCGTCCGAATATTATGCAGATAGGTCATGATGAGTTTTATACGTACGGCTTGTGTGAACGCTGCAGACAGCGCTCAGCCGCAGATATACTTGCGGGAGATATCACACGCATACACGATTATCTTGCGGAGCACGGCATTCGTCTCATGTATTGGTCCGAAAAAATGCTTAATCATATCACCAGCTGGGGAGAAGGTTGGGGCGGTGCCGAGCGACATTGCAAATGCTCGAGAAAAACAGTTCACGATATGCCGGCTACTTATACGGCAATCGACAAGATTCCGAAGGATTGCATTTCTCACAACTGGTATTGGGGCATGCGAGAAAGCCACGATGATGAATTCCTTTCAAGAGGAATGGATATGACATACGGAAACTGGGACCCGCGCGGCTTCGTAAATTGGCAGAAACGAGTTGAAGCAGGCGCAATGGGTGCGGCGCCTTCGCATTGGACAACACTTGAAGAGGTTACAATGCAGCGCAACAGCGTGCTTATAGATATAGTATTCGGCGCATATCTCTTCTGGAAGACTGATTATACAGATGATCGCTACGAGGAGCTGTTTAAAGCAAGCATAGAAGAGCTTTATCTGTACCACAACCGTAAAATTATGGACGGACCGCATTTCGAGTTTAAGCATATGACTACCATTTGGCGTAAACATATCTACATTACAAGCGCACCGATGCTGCTTGATCGTGATACGGTAGGTAAATATATTATATCCTACAGAAGCGGACGTACACTGGAGATTCCCATAATATACGGTGTCAATATCATGAACCTGAACAGAAATTGGACACGCGAACATGATACGGAACTCGATTGCTATGATGTGGATCAGTCACTCGCGGAGGTTACCGCCACGACCTTGCCGGAACTGCAGCCTGACGGATTGACGCAATTCCGTTTTGTCGCTGCAAATCCTTATCCCGATGATCAGGTAACGGGTGTTCAGGTTGTGAAGACGGTTGAGGACAACGGTGATATTTTCCTGACCGAGTTTAATGTTTGCGGGTCTTACGGTGCCAGCGAAAAGATTCGTGAATGCTGTGATGCGGAAAGCAGCCGCCTGATTTCTCCGGTTATTTAATCGCACAGTGAGTGGGAATAATCTTCAGTCGAGTAGGCGAGATAACCATCCCACTCTCGAGA
>CAZWLL010000008.1:0-23583 GCA_964634795.1 uncultured Ruminococcus sp.
AGCATGCCATGCTCTTCAACTGTTTTGCATCTTCTCTGTGTGTCTGGAAAATGCGAATTGCCGCCGTCAATAATTATATCTCCTTTATCAAGAAGAGGAAGCAGTTTATCTATCGTTTCATCAACGGGAGAGCCTGCTCGTATCATCATCATAACAACTCTCGGCTTCTCGAGATTATCGACAAGCTCCTCGAATGAATGGCATGGTATGAAATTCTTATCCTTGCCTCTTCCGCTCATAAACTTATCGACAACACCGTCCCATACGTCGAATACTGCGACAGTGTAACCGTGGCGTTCCATGTTCATTGAAAGGTTTTCACCCATTACCGCCATTCCTATCATGCCGATGTCAGCTTTTTTCATGTTTTTTCTCCTTCCGTTATCTGTCTTTTTTCATGTTTTCAAGTACCGAATAAGGTATTCTCATATTTCCGAGGCCGATTCCGATTGAAATGTGCGGCTTAAACGAGCCGTGAAAATCGGTTCCGCCCGATATTTTCAGTCCGTATTTTTCGGCGAGGCTTCTGTATTCCTCAGCCATCTGCGGCGTGTAGTCCGTGTAATAACCTTCTATACCGCAAAGTCCTTCCGATGCAAGGCGGCAAACGAACTTATCAAGCTCATCATGCGGCTTTTTCGTAAGGTGCAAATGAGCAAGATATGCGTCTCCTCCGGATTTATTTATAAGCTCGATTGCCTCCGTATCGGTAAGTGCCTGGGATTCGGAATAAGCCGGGCATCCCACATTAAGCCATGTATTGAAAGCGTCCTTAGGAGACGTCGAGTAACCCTTCTCGGTCATTATTTTTGCGAGATGAGCACGACACAATATTCCACCTTTTGCTTTCTCTTTGACCTCATCGAGAGTCACATGAATGTTGAATTTCTCAAGCATTTCACATGTTTCACCGATACGCTGCGTTCTTACCTGTCTGATATAATCAACCGCAGACTTCAAGGCAGGCGCTTGCGGGTCTATAAAATATCCGAGTATATGCGTCTCAGTATCGGATTTTGCGGATAATTCAATAGCGGGTATAACCTCTATTCCGTATTTTTCACCGGCTTTTACCGCATCTTCCACTCCGTCGCAGGTGTCATGATCCGATACGGCAACAGCGCTGAGTCCCGAATTTTTCGCGTGAAGCACAAGCTCATCGGGAGTCATTGAACCGTCGGAGCATGTTGTATGTGTGTGCAGGTCAATATATTTTTCTTCCATAATTTTACTTATTGTCACAGGTCCATAGACCGAGCGCGGGATTTGAGATATAATAAATCTCTTCTCCGTTCACCGTATTCCAGCCGTCCTTCAGTACCGCGGGATTGTATTTTTCAGCTGCTTCATGATACGGCATGTATGCAAATGCCGCTCCCTCTACTTCCTCACGTGTCAGTTTTTCCGTACAGTATGTTATTGAGAATCTTCCGTCGGATGAGCCGTGAATTAAATGCGCCGCAACCGACAGGTTTTCCATAAGGTCGGTATTTTTCGGATCATTCACAAGCTTCAATACGTTCTCCCTACCCACATAGCCGTACTTTCTGATAAGTCTGTCGTTTTCCGCATCCTCACCGAAATGCATTACTCCGGGAGCAAGTATGATAAGCTCGCCTCCGTCGGCAATAGCCATGCGTGTGCGGTATACGGCTTTGTTTCCGAGCCATGTGCTTTTGAATTCACGCGGATCAAGGTAAACGACCGCCTTCTTAATCGGCTTATCCATATGAATAAGGTTGATTCTCTGGCTTTGCTCAACCGCCATCTCGAAATTCTTGCGTCCCCTGCCTATATAAAGTCCGTGTATATTTGTAATGTCGCCTGTATTTGTTGTACATGTCAGAACATACATTAACGGCACTTCATTCAGGAAATGCTCCTCAGCGTAATCGAATACGCGTCTGACAGGTGAGAAATCGCGTCCCATTATTCTCTCAAGCCCGTAAAACGCTCCGAGCATGTGAGATGAATTAATCATGGATGAACCGCCGCAGCCGACAAAAATATTCTTGGAATAATTTGCCATTCCGACAACCTCGTGAGGCACAACCTGACCGACGGAAATTATAAGATCGTATTTTCCCGACACAATGCGTCTGTTAACCTCAACGTCGATTTTATTGTTTACAAGTCCCTCGGAAACCTCCGAAACAAATTCCTTCGGAACCTCGCCGATTTTCACGACATCCTCTCTCCAATTGTGAACTATAAGCTTTTCATACGGCACCGTTCCGAGGAAAAAAGCCTCGCATTCTTCTTTTGTCATCGGCATATGTGTTCCGAGTGCGGGCATAACATCGACGCTGCATTTGCCCGCGAGAAGCTCATAATAAAATGCCGTAATTTTACCCGCGCCCGAATACATTCTCGTATAGTCGGGCGGCAATATAAGAACGTTTTTTACGTCTTTACCCTTCAGTGATTCTTCAAGCGCATTTCTGAGACTGATGTCGCTAAGTCCTTCTTCACTCGTGTAAAACATATATACTCCCACATATCAAATTTATTTATCGCTGACGTTTATAAATACATTTTATCACCCACAGCCGTCAAAGTCAATAAAAAAAGCACAGCGATTAGCATTTAAGGAAATTATTCAACATTATTATGTATCATATAACAATTTCATATCGTTAATATCAACAAAAAGATTGTGATTGAAAAATTGAAAATTTCATTTTCACACACTTGACGTAACGATTATAATACTATATAATGTTTTATGACAAATGAATACTGCTTTCTGTGACTGACGGAAAGGCTTTAAGCCGGCGGAATCAACCGCGTGAAACAGAAAGCCGCTCATACATTATGAGTAAGCCGTCCGTCTGGGCATATAACTTCGCGTGATAGGTAGGCGGAGCTGTATGCTTTTTTTATAACTCTAAAATTTTCAGAAGGGTATGGTAGAATCATGAAAAAAGTTGCTGTTATCATGGGAAGCGACAGTGATCTTCCCGTTGTTGAAAAAGCGTTTGCGGTTCTGCGTGAATACGGAATTCCTTTCGAGGCTCATGTTATGTCCGCTCACCGCACACCGAGCTCCGTACGTGAATTTGTTTCTTCGGCGCGTGAAAACGGTTTTGGGGTAATAATAGCATGCGCGGGTATGGCTGCTCACCTTGCAGGTGTATGTGCATCCTATACCACACTTCCCGTAATCGGAGTGCCGATAAAAGGCGGTATTCTCGATGGTCTCGACGCTCTTCTCGCAACTGTTCAAATGCCTACCGGAATTCCCGTGGCAACTGTTGCCATGAACGGAGCAGCTAACGCCGCACATCTCGCATGTGAAATACTCGCCGTATCCGACAATGAACTTGCCGATGCTCTCGCAAGCTCCAGAAAAGCAGGCGAAGAAAAAATAGCGCAGAAGGATGCAGCCCTGAACGAAAAACTATAAATAGAGCCGCGCAGAGATTATATCCCTGCGCTTTTTATACTGAAAATATATTGAATTAATCGAGCTTTATGCTGAGTTTTACGCTGACTTGTGTCAGGCGCATAAACAGCCTTAATTCATCGCTTTTCAAACACGATTACATAAAGAAATGAGGTAAAACTGTGGAAGAACTCAGAGAAGAATGCGGAGTATTCGGCATATACTCACCTGAAAAGTGCGATGTTGCACGCACCGTATATTATGGTTTGTACGCACTTCAGCACAGAGGACAGGAAAGCTGCGGAATCGTCGTAAACGATGACGGAATTTTCAACTGTGTTAAAGATACGGGACTTGTAAACGATGTTTTTACAAAGCACAGTCTTTCATCTTTAGGCGAAGGAAAAATCGCAATAGGACACTGCCGTTACGGTAAGAACACAAAAAACGATGCTCTTAATGCTCAGCCGATAGTAGTAAGTCATATAAAAGGTCACATGGCTCTTTGCTTTAACGGAAGCCTTGTGAATTCCACCGAAACAAGAGAAAAGCTTGAACTCGAAGGCTCGATATTCCAAACCACATCCGACGCGGAAATCATTTCCAATATTATCATCCGCGAAAGATTGACCTCTTCGTCAATCGAAGAAAGTATAAGCCGCGCAATGCCCAAGCTCGAGGGAGCGTATTCACTCATAATTATGTCTCCCAGAAAACTGATTGCGGCTAAAGATATCAGAGGAATCCGTCCGCTGTGCTATGGTGTATGTCCCGACGGATCATATGTAGTAGCGTCCGAGTCATGCGCGCTCGATTCCGTCGGAGCAGAGCTTATCCGCGAAATCGAACCCGGTGAAATCGTGGTTTTCGATGACAACGGTGTCCGCTCGATTAAAGACCATGTCGGAGAAGCTGCTCCCGCGTTCTGCGTGTTTGAATATATATACTTTGCGAGACCCGACTCCGTAATCGACGGTTTTTCCGTGAATCGTGCCAGAGCAAGAGCAGGTGCTTTTTTGGCTCTCGAGCATCCGGTTGAGGCGGATGTCGTAATAGGTGTTCCCGATTCCGGTATAGATGCCGCTATAGGTTATGCTCACCAATCGGGAATTCCGTATGAAATCGGATTTATCAAGAACAAATATATCGGAAGAACATTTATCGCTCCCGGTCAGCAATTCAGAGAAAATCTCGTAAAAATTAAATTAAACGCAATTTCCGAGGTAGTGCGCGGCAAAAGAGTTGTTCTGGTTGACGACTCCATAGTTCGCGGAACAACATCCGCGAGAATAGTCAAGCTGCTTCGCCAGGCGGGAGCAACAGAGGTACATTTCCGTTCATCGGCACCGCCGTTTATCGATTTATGCTACTACGGCACAAATATCGATTCGAAGGACAACTTAATCGCATGCCGTCATTCAATGGAGGAAATTTGCGATATCATCGGTGTTGACTCACTTGGATACCTCAGTGTTGAAAACGTAACAAAGCTCGCCCCGAAAAAATGTCAGGGATTCTGCACGGCATGCTTCGACAGCAATTTCCCGACTGAAGTACCCGGCTTCAAACCGCAGTCGAAATTTTCAAAGAAAATATCCGAATCCGAAAACATGTAATCAAAGAAAGGTGTTAAACATATGAAAAGCTACAGTGAAGCATATAAAAACGCAGGTGTCGATATTACCGCAGGCTATACAGCCGTTGAACTGATGAAAAAGCACATAGCACGTACGGTAGTTGACGGTGTATGTGATAAAATCGGCGGATTCGGCGGAATATTCGACATCGGTCTTGTCATGGAGAAATACTCGATAAAGCATCCTCTTCTCGTATCGGGAACCGACGGTGTCGGAACCAAGCTGAAAATCGCATTTCTCATGGACAAGCATGACACGGTAGGAATCGACTGTGTCGCCATGTGCGTAAACGATATAATCTGCTGCGGAGCAAAACCGCTTGTATTCCTCGATTATATTGCGTGCGGCAAGAATGTTCCCGAGAAAATCGCGTCTATCGTATCAGGTGTAGCTGACGGATGCGTTATGGGTGAATGTGCCTTAGTCGGCGGTGAAACAGCGGAAATGCCCGGCTTCTATCCCGAGGATGAATATGATCTTGCCGGTTATGCCTGCGGTATAGTAGACCGCGACTCCGTAATCGACAAGGAAAATGTCGATGAGGGAAATATTATAATAGCACTTCCCTCCTCCGGTGTTCACTCCAACGGTTTCTCACTTGTTCGTAAAGTATTCGATATAGAAAACGCAAATATAAAGCTTCCCGTAAATGAGCTCGGCGGCAAAAGCTTGGGTGAAACCCTTCTCACTCCAACAAGAATTTACGTAAAGCCTGTTCTCGCACTTATGAATGAGGTTAAAGTCAAGGGTATCTCACACATCACAGGCGGCGGCTTCTTTGAAAATATTCCGCGCAGTCTTCCCGCGGGAAAGAGTGCGAAAATCGATAAGAAGGCAGTAAAGGTTCTTCCGATTTTCGATCTCATCGCCAAAACAGGAAACATTTCCGAGAGAGACATGTTCAACACCTATAACATGGGTGTCGGAATGAGCATAATCGTTTCAAAAGAAGATGCGGACCGTGCTCTTGATATTTTAAAAGCAAACGGTGAAGACGCATACATCATGGGCGAAGTGGTAAATTCGGATGAGGGAGTAATCCTTGAATAATATGAAAAAAGTTAAAATCGCGGTATTTGTATCAGGCGGCGGAACTAATCTTGAAGCCATACTGAAAGCTTCTGAGGCGGGTAAAATTCCTCATGGTGAATTCTCACTGGTACTGTCATCGAATCCGAACGCATACGCTTTGGAAAGAGCGGAAAATCACGGCATAGAATCAGTAACCGTATCACGCAAGGAATACGGCGAGAAATTCGAAGAAAAAATAGTCGAAGAGCTTGAATCACGCGGAATCGGAATGATTGTACTTGCAGGCTTTATGTCCATTTTATCGGCGGATTTCACAGACAAATATAAAGACAGAATAATAAATGTACATCCTTCCCTCATACCGTCTTTCTGCGGAAAAGGATTTTACGGTCTCAAGGTTCATGAAGCAGCTCTCGAATACGGAGTAAAAGTGACAGGTGCTACAGTTCACTATGTCAACAGTATTCCCGACGGCGGAAAAATAATCGCTCAGCGTGCCGTATATATAGAAGACGGTGACACTCCCGAGACACTCCAAAAAAGAGTTATGGAAAATGCGGAATGGCTGATTCTTCCGGAAGCATGTGAGAAGGTGGCATCTCTTCTCGCGGAACAAAGTATTAACTGATAAGGAGAACGAATATGAATGTATATAAAATAAACTCGATTAAAGACACTCTTTTCGGCAACCCGTATGTAGGACGCGGAATAATGATCGGCAAAACACCTGACGGAAAAAAATCCGCTATGGCTTATTTCATCATGGGCAGAAGCGAAAACAGCCGCAACAGAGTTTTCATTCTCGAAGGACGCGATATGAAAACGTATCCGTTTGATGAGTCTAAGGTTGAGGATCCGACACTCATTATGTACTATCCGATACGCGATCTCGGCAATATCGTTATTGTTACAAACGGTGACCAGACGGAAACCATCTACAATGCAATACTTTCCGGCGGCACATTCGAATCAGCTCTCGATATAAGAAGATTCGAGCCTGACAGACCTAACTGGACTCCCAGAATCTCAGGTATAATTTACAGTGGAGACGGCAATTTCCGCTACAAAATGAGTATTTTGAAGTCAATCGATGAGAAAGGTACTGACTGCGTACGCGAAACCTTCTCTTATCCTTCACAAGCGGGTTTGGGACACTTCATACACACATATGTAACCGACGGAGATCCTATTCCGACATTCGTCGGTGAACCCGAAAGAATTTATATTCCCGATTGTATTGACTGCTTCACCGATGAAATATGGAACAATCTCGACGCGAACAACAAAATATCACTGTATGTACGCATGACCGATCTTAAGACAGGTGAAATCGAAGAGCGTCTTATAAACAAGCACACAAAATAAATCAGTACATTTAATTTTTGAAAGGTGTATAACGGTAATGAAAGAATTTGAGTTAAAGTACGGATGTAATCCGAATCAGAAGCCCGCTAAAATATACATGAAAAACGGTTCAGAACTGCCTATCGAAATATTAAACGGCAGACCCGGATATATCAACTTTCTTGACGCATTCAACAGCTGGCAGCTCGTTAAGGAATTAAAGGAAGCTACCGGAATCACCTGTGCCGCTTCGTTTAAGCATGTATCTCCCACATCTGCCGCTCTCGGATTCAAGCTTTCCGATGACATGAAAAAGATGTGTTTTGTAGATGACATAGAAGGTCTTGACGATTCTCCGCTCGCATGTGCGTACGCAAGAGCGAGAGGTACCGACAGAATGTCGTCATTCGGTGACTGGATTGCACTTTCCGATGTATGTGACGTTACCACAGCTAAAATAATAAAGCGTGAGGTATCCGACGGCATAATAGCCCCCGGTTACGAGCCCGAAGCTCTCGAAATTCTTAAAACAAAGAAAAAAGGCGCTTATAATATCGTAAAAATCGACAAGGACTATGTACCTGAGGAAGTAGAAACAAAAGAAGTATTCGGTGTAACCTTTGAGCAGGGCAGAAACAACTACAAGGTATCCAAGGATATTCTTACAAATGTTGTTACAAAAAACACTGTCATTCCCGATTCCGCAAAGCTTGATCTTATAGTCGCCCTGATTACACTTAAATATACTCAATCGAACAGTGTATGTTACGCCGTTGACGGACAGGCAATCGGAGTAGGAGCGGGACAGCAGTCGAGAATTCACTGTACACGTCTTGCCGGAAACAAGGCTGACATATGGCATCTGCGCCGCCATCCGAAGGTTCTTTCTCTTCCGTTCCTTCCCACACTCGGAAGACCCGACAGAGACAATGTTATCGATGTTTACATATCGGAACAAAGCGAGGATGTACTCGGAGATGATGTTTGGCAGAACTACTTCACAAGCCGTCCCGAAAAGCTTACCAAAGAAGAAAAAGAAGAATATCTCACCGGAATTACAGGTGTTGCGCTCGCATCAGATGCGTTCTTCCCGTTCGGTGACAATATCGAGAGAGCAAGACGCAGTGGTGTCACATACGTTGCCGAACCCGGCGGAAGCATACGTGATGCAAACGTTATCGAAACCTGTGACAAATACAACATGGCAATGTGCTTCACAGGTATGAGACTATTTCACCACTGAGCTGGGTTTGACTTCAGCTAAATAGTGAAGAAATCCGCCCAGCTCTCGAGCTTGCCCTTCAATTGCCATGCGGCAAACGGTCAAGCTCCGCTATTTCCGTTTAACACTGAGCTGGGTTTGACTTCAGCTAAATAGTGAAGAATTCATCACATACACGTAGGTTTATAGGAGTTTTATATGAATATTATTGTAATAGGTTCGGGCGGACGTGAGCACGCTATTATAAAAAAACTAAGTGAAAGCAAAGAGATAGATAAAATATACGCACTTCCCGGAAACGGTGGTATGACTGAAGCCGAATGTGTTGCTATAGGCGCAAAGGATATACCTGCGGCAGTGGAATTCGCAAAAAACAACAACATCGGATTTGCTGTTGTAGCGCCCGATGACCCGCTGGTATTAGGTATGGTAGACGCACTTGAGGCGGCGGGAATACCGTGCTTCGGTCCCAATAAAAATGCGGCTATCATCGAAGGAAGCAAGGTTTTCTCTAAAAATCTGATGAAAAAATACGGCATTCCCACAGCTTCCTATGAAACCTTTGATTCCATAGAGGAAGCCAAAAAGTATATTGAAAGTGCGCCTATGCCGATAGTAATCAAAGCCGACGGTTTAGCGCTCGGAAAAGGTGTGCTCATCTGTCAGACAAAAGAAGAAGCTGTAAATGCTCTGCACGAAATGATGGAAGAGAAAATGTTCGGCGAAAGCGGCAGTCATGTCGTTATCGAAGAATTTCTCGAGGGTCCCGAGGTATCGGTTCTTTCGTTTACAGACGGAAAAACCGTTTTGCCTATGGTATCGTCAATGGATCATAAAAGAGCGGGCAACAACGACACCGGACTTAACACGGGCGGTATGGGTACAATTGCGCCGAATCCTTACTACACCGCAGATGTTGCCGAAAGATGCATGAAGGAGATATTCATCCCCACTATCAACGCGATGAATGCCGAAGGCAGAACATTTAAGGGATGCCTGTATTTCGGACTTATGATTACGAAAAACGGTCCTAAGGTTATCGAATATAACTGTCGTTTCGGTGACCCCGAGACTCAGGTAGTTCTTCCGCTTCTCGACACGGACCTTTTCACAATTATGAAAGCCGTTCATGATGAAAAGCTTGCCGACATCGATATCAAATGGAAAAAAGGCTCTGCATGCTGTGTCATAAAAGCCTCACGCGGTTATCCGCAGAAATACGAAACAGGATTTGAAATAACCCTGCCCCAAAAGACAAAACACAATGCGGATATTTTCATTGCGGGTGCTAAGCTTAAGGACAATCGTCTTGTTACATCCGGCGGAAGAGTTTTAGGTGTTACCGCAGTTGCGCCTACGCTTGCCGAAGCCGTCAAAAACGCATATGAGGCAGCAGCTGACGTTAAATTCGACAACGAATATATGAGAGACGATATCGGTGCGAAAGCGCTTGCTTACAAGGAGTAATTCAATGGTATATAGAGTTTATGTTGAAAAAAGACAGGGACTTACGGTCGAAGCCGATGCTCTGAAAAATGATATTAATTCATTTCTCGGTATAAAAAGTGTTAAACATGTTCGTTTTCTGAATCGTTATGATGTTGAAAACATAACATCCGATTTGTTCGAATATGCGAAAACAACGGTTTTCTCTGAACCTCAGGTAGATATTACATATGACAGCTTAACCGCATCCGAAAGCGACACTGTTTTCGCTGTGGAATATCTCCCGGGTCAGTACGATCAGAGAGCGGACTCGGCTTCTCAGTGTATACAGATTATCTCCCGTGGAAATCGACCTCTGATTCGCACAGCCAAGGTTTACATTCTCTCCGGAACAATCAGTCACGAAGAGCTTGACAAAATCAAAAAATATGTAATTAACCCCGTTGAAGCAAGAGAAGCCTCACTTGAAACTAAAGATACACTTGAATCTGTTTACGATGTACCGTCCGATGTGGCAGTTCTTGACGGATTTACAGAGCTTGACGAAGACGGACTTGCCGCATTTATTGACAAGTACGGTCTTGCAATGGACAGGGATGACCTGCGCTTCACTCGTGAGTACTTCAGAAAAGAAGGACGCGCTCCGACTATGACGGAAATCAAAATGATAGACACATATTGGTCGGATCATTGCCGTCATACAACTTTCCTTACAACAATAGACAGCGTTAAATTCGACGATCCTTTGCTTGAGGAAGCTTTCAATCGTTACAAAAACATTCGCCATTCACTCGGACGTGACAATAAGCCAATAAATCTCATGGACATTGCCACTATAGCGGCGCGTGAGCTCAAAGCCGAGGGAAAGCTCACAAAACTTGACGAATCGGAAGAAATAAACGCATGCACTGTAAAAATAGACGTTGATGTCGACGGAAAAACGGAAAAATGGCTTCTTCTCTTCAAGAATGAAACGCATAACCATCCGACCGAAATAGAACCGTTCGGCGGCGCCGCAACCTGTATCGGCGGTGCAATCCGCGACCCTCTCTCAGGCCGTTCATATGTATACGGTGCCATGAGAGTTACGGGCGCAGGCGACCCTACAAAACCTATTGAAGAAACTCTCCCCGGAAAACTCCCGCAGAAAAAGCTTGTTGCAACCGCAGCCGCAGGATATTCTTCATACGGTAACCAAATAGGACTTGCGACAGGTCAGGTCAGCGAAATTTATCACCCCGGATACATAGCAAAGCGAATGGAAATCGGTGCGGTAATTGCCGCAGCTCCCGAGAAATATGTAAGACGCGAATGCCCTATTCCCGGTGACATCGTAATTTTGCTGGGAGGCAAAACAGGTCGTGACGGATGCGGAGGAGCTACAGGCTCATCCAAATCTCACAATCTCCACTCACTTGAATCGTGCGGTGCGGAAGTTCAGAAAGGTAACGCTCCCGAGGAAAGAAAACTGCAAAGACTGTTCCGCAATCCCGATGCTTCCCTTCTCATAAAGAGATGTAATGACTTCGGTGCCGGCGGTGTCTCTGTCGCAATCGGAGAGCTTGCTGACGGGCTGAAAATCAACCTTGACAATGTTCCGAAAAAGTACGACGGACTTGACGGAACCGAGCTTGCAATCAGTGAATCACAGGAAAGAATGGCTGTGGTTGTCGCCGCTGAAGATGTAGATAAATTTATCGCTCTCGCAGACAGCGAAAACCTCGAAGCAACCGTTGTGGCTGAGGTTACCGAAGAAAAACGTCTCACCATGTCATGGCGCGGCAAGACAATTGTAGATCTTTCACGTGAATTTCTCAATTCAAACGGTGCGGAAAAGCATATCGATATAGCTCCCGCTCACACCGAAAGCTACAAAAAAGAAATCCCGACCGATTTTGCGTCAGGCTACACATCTCTTGTGAAAAATTTAAATGTATGCTCACAAAGAGGTCTTTCCGAAAGATTCGACTCCACCATCGGTGCGGGAACCGTTATGATGCCGTTCGGCGGTATTTACCAGGAAACACCGTCGCAAGCTATGGTTAACAAGATTTCCATCGAAAACCATGACACAACAACGGTATCACTCATGGCATGGGGCTACAACCCGTTTATTGCCGAAAAGAGTCCGTACCATTCGGCATACCTCGCTGTAGTTGAGTCTATATCAAAGCTCATTGCTGCGGGAGCTAAGTTCGAAGATGTTTACCTTACATTCCAGGAGTATTTCGAAAAGCCAAAGAATTCTCCCGAAAGATGGGGCAAACCTCTCGCTTCCCTTCTCGGTGCTTTAAACGCACAGCTCGATTTAGGTGTCGGCTCCATCGGCGGCAAGGACTCGATGAGCGGCTCATTCGAATCTCTTGATGTTCCCCCGACGCTGGTTTCATTTGCAGTAACTACCGACAATATTAATAACATTATCTCTCCCGAATTTAAGAAATCCGGACACAAGGTTGTTCTTATCACACCCGAATACGGCGAAAACGGACTTCCCGTTTCCTCATCGCTCATCGATAATTACAATACAGTTCACAAGCTCATCGGTGACGGACATGTATTCTCAGCATACACTCCCGTATACGGCGGTATTGCCGAGGCTGTAATGAAAATGTCTCTCGGCAACAATATCGGTTTTAAGTATGAAAACAGCATGACGTTAAACGATATATTCGGATACAAATACGGTTCGTTTATTCTCGAATGTGATGATACCGTGTCCGTTGGATCGGTTATCGGACACACTGCCGACGACGGAAAAATCTCGCTCGGAAGCGAAGCACTTACAATAGATGAACTGAAAAAATCCTATGATTCCGTACTCGAGAGTGTTTATCCCGTTAACGCAAAGGCTCAAAACAATTCCGAAAAGGTAGAAACAATCAGCGCAGCTAACTCAGCTCGCTCATATTCCTCTGAGAAATTCGCACGACCGAAGGTTCTTATACCGGTATTTCCGGGTACAAACTGCGAATACGATACCGCTAAGGCTCTCAGAAAAGCAGGCTTTGAAGCCGAAACCGTTATTATCCGCAACCTTACGTCGGCTGCGGTATCGGAAAGCGTTGACTACTTTGCTAAAGCCGTAGCAGAGGCACAGGTAATATTTATACCCGGAGGTTTCTCCGGCGGTGACGAACCTGACGGAAGCGGCAAGTTTATCACAGCGTTCTTCCGCAACGGTGCGGTCAAAGAGGCAACAAACAACCTTCTGAAGATTCACAAAGGCTTGATGTGCGGTATCTGCAACGGATTCCAGGCAATAGTTAAGTTAGGTCTTGTTCCCTTCGGAGAAATAGTCGACACAGATGAAAACTGCCCGACACTTACATTCAATAAAATCGGACGTCACCAATCACGTATTGTGCACACCAGAATATCGTCCAACATGTCACCGTGGCTTGCAAAAACATCGGTAGGTGATGTTTATAATGTCGCTATCTCTCACGGCGAAGGAAGATTCATCGCAAATGACGATGTTTTAAGCACTCTGAAGGCAAACGGACAGATTGCCACACAATATGTCGATCTCTCCGGAAATGCTACCATGGACATTAACTTCAATCCCAACGGATCCTCCCTCGCAATAGAAGGTATTACCTCTCCCGACGGAAGAGTTCTCGGAAAGATGGGCCACACAGAAAGATATAACCCCGGTCTGTATGTAAACGTTCCCGGTCAGTATGACATGAAGCTCTTCGAAGCAGCTGCCGAGTATTTCAAATAAAATAAAACCATAAAAATAAGTCCGAAATGACAATATGTGCGTAAAACACTATCGTTTCGGGCTTTTTTTATACATTGCTTGACAATCTATTTTTTCATTGATATAATAATGTACAGTGATTTTTTATCACGAATATTGATAATTACGGAACGGATTATGAAAAAACTTCTTACACTATTTCTTGCGGTTTCGATTTTGTGCGGCGCATTTTCATCGTGCAATACCGATACCGAGCAAAATTCTTCGGAGAATGAAACCGCAAATATCTCCGAAACAGACGCAGAAGATATCTCCGAATCAGAAGAGACCACAGCAGAAGAGAGCGAGGCAACTATGAGCAATACCACCGATGATGCCGCAAAAGAAGCTTTAGACATGAAATACACACTTCGTTTTAAAGAAGACGGCACATTCAAAATTTGTGTTTTTTCCGATGTTCACGCGAATTCCACACTTTCAGATTCAACGGTAAAAGCTATAGAAGCTATACTTGAGGTTGAACAGCCTGATTTTGTACTGTTTAATGGTGACCTTAACACAAGTCCCACAAGTGTCGAGATATTAGAGAAAACCGCATATAAAATGACAAAATATTGCGTAGAGCATCAAATACCGTGGTCACATGTTTACGGAAACCATGATGCGGATGAAGGCAATATTTCCCTTGAGAAACAGCAGGAAGTTTATGAAGCCATAGATTACTGCTTATCCAAGAAAGGTGACGATGATATTTCCGGAGTAGGAAATTATGTGCTTCCGATTCTTCGTTCGGACAGTGACGAAATAGCGTTCAATATTTTCGCTCTCGATTCACACAGTTATCTCTCAACACAATATTCGGAACTCGGCGATCAGGTAAACGCAGTTAATAATCATACCTACCCTGCGTCTCAATACGCCTTTGTTCAATTCGATCAGATAAGCTGGTATTACAATACCTCAAAAGCTTTAGAAGAATACGCAGGACATAAGATTCCCGCAATAATGTGCTTCCACATTCCCGTTCCCGAATTCAACGTAGTAGCAAACAATCTAAAAAAGCTCGGTGCCACGGGAGTTGCCAATGAAGGTGTATGCGCTCCTGAAGTAAACTCTGGTATGTTTATGGCGGCTTACGAACGCGGAGACGTGAAGATGTTCGTATCCGGTCATGACCATATCAATGACTTCTGCGGAGAATACTGCGGAATCAAGCTTGCGTATGACGGAAACATCGGTTTCCAAACATATAACAATGCAAGCAACATGGGATGCAGAGTTATCGAAATCAATCAGGATGATCCGTGGAACTTTACTACGAGAATGTCATATTTGAATGACATAGAAAACTGGAACGCGAGAACCGATGTCGAAATCAAAGAAAGTACAGTAGGCAGTGCTCCATTCTCGGGCGACTTATTAAATGCCGAAACAGAAACTCTGACAAAAGCAAAAAAGAGCCTTATCAGATTGTATGATTTATCAAAGGTAGACGGCGATTACTACAGTTCAGGATTCGACTGCGGTTCTTTATCGGAAGGTGCCGATATCTCCATAACAGACGGAAAGGGATTTGAAGGCTCAAAAGCCTACTCTATAGTCAAGAAAACCAATAAAGTCAACAGCGAATTTACCTTATACCTTCCCGAAACGGTAGAACTCGGAGATGCTAAGTATCTTCGTGTTTGGGTAGATTTCACGAACATTGACTTCAGAAAAGCCTCATTCGGATTCGTAACCGAAAACGGCTGCCTGTACAGAACTGACGAAAAGGATAACGCAGACGGATATCTTGATCTTTATTACCTCCCCGAAGGTGAAAGCAAATGGCAGGTTTATTCTCACGGAAGTGACGACGGATGCTTCGGTATGGCTCAATCGTCATCTGTTGCCAACTTCAAAGGATGGCTTGCGGTACCTGTATCGGATTTCCTCGCATGGTCGGGTGCCGACGGCAAATTCTCATCCTCCGCAGGCAGTGCTCCGGATGAGGACAGCGTTATTGCGGGTATTTACTTCTACTTTGACTTAAGTGATGAGAGTATGCTCGGAAAAACATTCTATATGGACGAGTTCGGTCTTGTGAATGCATATGAACAATTCGATTCCGTTCAGTAATATAACTTAATTATCGTTTAAAACAACATCGGCTTATATAGTCGATGTTGTTTTTTATTCGTATAAATTTCTTATTTTCTCTTGATTTCAATGTGTTTTCGTGTATAATATTTACAAACATATTTTTTCGAAAGGAAATCAAGATGGAAAACAAGCAGTATGATGTAATAGTAGTCGGCGGTGGATTTACAGGATGCGCAGCCGCACTTTCCGCTTCACGCAATGGAATGAAGGTGCTTCTTACAGATTCTTCGGGATATCTGGGCGGCGCGGCTTCAAACAATCTTATCTTTCCCTTCATGCCATACTATACAAATATAAAAGATGCAGACAACAAAACAATTAAGCAATACTTAAGCAGCGGAATTCTTTCCGAAATAATCAGTGAGCTGAAAAAAGACGGATATCAAAACAGTGATATGGAATTCATGAACGAAGGCCTGAAGCTCGTTCTCGATGAAAAGCTCACAGCTGCAGGTGTTGATGTGCTTTTCCACGCAACATTGTGCGGTGTTAAAAAAGAGGGCACTCATATTGAGTCGGTATCGTTCGCCACAAAAGCAGGTGTGCTTGAATTCTCATCGAAAACTTTTATCGACTGCACGGGAGATGCCGATTTATGCTTCATGAGCGGATGCACAACGGTACTCGGAAGACCATCAGACTCTCTTTGTCAGCCTATGACTCTCTGCTTCAGAGTTATAAACGTCAATAAAACCGAATTCTGGAAGCATATCGAGGATATCAGAAAAGCCCACAAAGAATGGCTGACAGCGGGAAAATTCACAAATCCGCGTGAAGATATTTTGGTATTCGACTATCCGATTGAAGGTGTTCTGCATTTCAATACAACACGTGTCGTAAAACTCAATCCCGTTGACCCGTATGATGTCACAAAAGCCGAAATGGAAGCAAGACGTCAGGTACGTGAGCTGATGAATTTCTTCCGTGAAACAAAAGCTCCCGGTATGGAAAAAGCAAGCTTAATGTATACGGCATCATCAATAGGTGTTCGTGAAAGCCGTATGCTTGAAGGCGAATATGTTCTCACAGGGGAAGACCTTGTTGCATGCACTAAATTCGATGATTCAATAGCCGCAGGAAACTATGACATAGACATACACAATCCCGAAGGTGCGGGTACCAGCCACTATTACTTCAAAGACGGTACATGGTATACTATCCCATACCGCACTCTCGTTCCGAAGAGAAACGAATGTGACAACCTTCTTGTCGGCGGCAGATGTATTTCAACCACACATGAAGCTCAGGCATCCATCAGAATAATGCCTATATGCTGTACAACAGGCGAAGCTGCAGGTGTCGGTGCTGCAGTCGCTGTAAAATCCGCTAAATCCGTTCAAGACGCAGATGTAAACGAAATCCAAGCTATTTTGATAAAATCAGGAGCATTCATAGGTATATAATGTACATAAGCGAAATCTATACTACCGAACCTTCAACATTTGAGAACGATACCGAAAAGCAAATCTACGATTTTCTCACACAAAAAAATATAGAATTCCATAGAGTTGACACCGATGCCGCGGTAAGCATGGACTTGTGTCCCGACATCGGAAAGGCTCTCGGATGTCCTATAGTTAAAACAATATTTTTATCGAATCGACAATTAACCTCATTTTATGTTTATGTAACAACTGCCGAAAAGCACTTCTCCGCAAAACAATTCGGAGCGGGACTTGGGGTATCACGTGTATCATTCGCACCTGAAGAATACCTCGAGAAAAAACTCGGAACAAAAATCGGAGCAACTACCGCTCTGTCGGCGGTCGCGCCCATTACTAAAGACATAAGATATGTCTTTGATCCTGATGCGATAAAGGGTGAATGGTACGGATGCTCAGACGGCCGCACTACAGGTTATATGAAAATACGTACTTCCGACCTTCTGAATATAATCATACCCGATTCGGGTCATATCGTTGAAACAGTAGAAATGTAATAAAAAAGTTCATACCGCGGCTATACTGCGGTATGAACTTTTTATTTTCTTCAGTCTTTATTCAGCATTGATATAAGCTCATCACGATTTCCCATGAAAACTCTTGTGATAAAATCTTCTAAAGCGAACTTTCTGTAATCCTCAACGGCAATGAGAGGTGTATAGCAATTGGATCTTCCTTCTTTTGAAACAGACACAAAGCCTTTAATCTGAAGTCTTGTGATTAAGGTAAGAACCGTTGTAAGCTTAAGTCTTGTAATTTCAGGATAGCTTCTCATAATAAGATTTGCTGTTATGTTCTTTTCTCCCTCTGCGTGCAGCTGCCATATCATCTGCATAATTTCAAGTTCACTTTCGGGTAATCTGATTATTTTCTCCTCCATACAAATACCGGATTATTGTTAACGGTACAACTGTCCGGTGTACTCCTTTCTTTTCTGCAAGTTTAAGGTTTTAATAAAAATTTCAAACATTGAAATAATACCATTATTTACTACAGAAGTCAAGAGTTTTACGAATATAATATCTTATTTTTTCATTTTTTCTTAATAATGCTTATATCCTCTCGAAAACAGTCGTTAATTTCTATACTCGAATACATCCAACAAAAAACAGACACCATTTCTGCGAACGGTGTCTGAGTTTCGGTTATTGAACTTATAAAGAATAAAATAATTAATTACTTTACTTCTACTTCTGCGCCTGTAGCAGCGATCTTTGTCTTCATAGCTTCTGCGTCTTCCTTGGAGAGACCTTCCTTGATGGTCTTCGGAGCGCTTTCTACGAGATCCTTAGCTTCCTTAAGGCCGAGACCGGTGATTTCACGAACAACCTTAATAACGTCGAGCTTCTTAGCGCCGAAGGACTTAAGAACTACATCGAATTCTGTCTTTTCTTCTGCTGCGGGAGCTGCTGCTGCGCCGCCTGCTACTGCTACGGGAGCTGCTGCGGATACGCCGAATTCCTCTTCTACTGCTTTAACGAGGTCTGCGAGTTCAAGAATTGTAAGAGACTTGATCTGTTCAAGAATCTGAAGTGACTTTTCTGTTGCCATTTTAATTATCCTCCACTATATGTAAGTTTAATATTTCGAATTTATTCAGCCTGCCGAATTATTCAGCGGGTGTAGCGGGAGCTTCTTCAGCGCCCTCGTTTTCCTTATCAACGATAGCCTGCAATACATAAGCAAACTTGTAAAGCGGGCTCTGCATGCTTCCGAGAAGCTTTGCAACAAGGACTTCCTTCGGCGGGATATCCGCAAGTTCATTAACTGTAGCGGCATCAACAACGCTACCGTCAAGAATACCGCCGCGGATTTCAAATGTTTCTATCTTATCTGCATATTCCTTAAGAATCTTTGCGGGAGCGATAGGATCATTTGCGCTGACTGCGATTGCGTTCATTCCTTCGAGCTGGGGCTTTAAGCCTTCAAATCCAGCTACATCGCAAGCCTTGCCGATAAGTGTATTTTTAATTACTGAATATTCAACGCCTGCTTCACGAAGCGCCTTACGGAGCTTTGTGTCCTGGTCAACTGTGATACCTTCGTACTTAACAAGTACGCCGGATGCAGCATGACTGAGCTTATTAGCAAGATCGTCTACTATAGCTTTTTTCTGCTCTAATATTTTCTCGCTGGGCATAATACTTCCTCCTTATCAGTATTAGCAGAGAAACAAAAAGTCTTTTTCCGCATTCCGACGAAAAAAGACTTGATATCATATTCAAGGTCTCTCCTCGGCAGGATGGCGGAATCGCTTTTACTGTAACCTGCTGTCTTTGGTTCAACAACATTAGTATTATACTATATTGACGCTCGTTTGTCAATAGTTTTTGATATTATTTTTTTATTTTTTCCCAGTAGGCCTTAGATGCCGACTCTGTTTTATTTTCGCCGAATTCATAATATTTTCTGTCCTTTAAGTCATCTGGCAGATATTGCTGAGGTATCCAGTGATTCGGGTAATCGTGCGGATATTTATAACCTTTGAAGAGAGGCGAATGCAGTATAGTCGGTATATCGACTCCGCGTCCGGCTTTGATATCCTCCGCAGCTTTGTCATATGCGAGATACGCCGAATTTGACTTGGGTGCTGTCGCAAGCATTACCGCGGCATTGGCGAGCGGTATTCTCGCTTCCGGTAAACCGAGCTCTCTCGCACAATCCACACAGGATTTTACGATTACAGCCGCCATCGGATATGCTAATCCGATATCCTCACTTGCAATCACCATAAGGCGTCTGCACGGTGATATAAGATCTCCGCCCTCCAGTAATCTCGCAAGATAAAATACCGCGGCATCGGGATCCGAGCCTCTGATTGATTTCTGCAGGCCCGCAAGAAGGTCGTAGTGAACGTCCCCGTCTCTGTCGAAGTTACCCTGCGACGCCGACGGTATAAGCGCGGATACGGTTTCATATGTCACACAGTCATCGGACGCATTAACAGCCACTTCAAGCATTGTCAGTGCTCGTCTGACATCCCCTGCAGCAGCGTCAGCCATCAGCTTTACCGCATCATCATCAAGCTTAATATCCGCATACGATTCAGCTGCGACCTTTCTTATATACGAATCAATATCCGCGGCGGGAACGTGTTTGAATTCGAAAACCGAACATCTTGACAAAAGCGCGTCATATATATAATAATATGGGTTCTCAGTAGTTGACGCTATGAGTGTTATTCTGCCGTCCTCCAAATACTCAAGGAGCGACTGCTGCTGCTTTTTATTAAAGTATTGTATTTCATCAAGGTACAGAAGTATACCGCCTATTCCGAGCATGCCTCCCGTTTCCTTGGCTATGTCTTTTATATCGGATAGACTCGCTGTTGTGGCATTCAGCTTATATAAAGTTTTTTCACTTTGTTCCGCAATAATCGAAGCAGCAGTGGTTTTCCCGCATCCGGGCGGGCCGTAAAATATCATCGAAGGAATCACCCCGCGTGATACTATTTTTCTGAGTATTCCATTCGGTCCGAACAGGTGCGTTTGACCTACTATATCGTCAAAATTTTTCGGACGAATTCTGTCCGCAAGCGGTGATAATACTGCCATTCTCGTAATCCTTATATAATTAATTTGCGCAGTGTATGATGATTCTCAATACGCTTTCGGCATATGTACTTTATATATTTTAAAATATTATATGTTCAATGTCAAGCATATATAATTAAACAGCTCCCGCATTCGGCTTTAGCGGGAGCTGTTTAGAATCTTAATTAACGTCTATTAAATCAGTCAACGTAAATTTTTTCTTCAAGCACGATATCTCTTGATGATTTACCGATAAGTATTCTGAAGTATCCGGGTTCTACAACCTTACGGTATTTCAAATCGATTAATTCAAATGAGGATTTGGTAAGGTGGAATTCGATTTCCTTTGTTTCTCCCGCCTTGAGATTAACTCTTTCAAAACCTTTAAGAAGAAGCGGAGGAGTTACAACAGTACTTTCAATATCATCAACATAAAGCTGTACAATATCGTCACCGTCTCTGTCACCGGTATTCTTAACCTTAACGGTTACATCGAAATCGTACTGACCGCGCTTTTCGATTTTCATATCGCTGTACTCAAATGTTGTATATGATAAGCCATAGCCAAACGGATAACGCGCGTTTTTAGGTCCTTCGTAGAAGTCCTCGGCACCTCCGGGAAGCATTGAGTAATATGCGGGAATAGAGCCGACATTACGCGGGAACGAAACATTAAGTCTGCCCGACGGGTTGTAATCACCGAAAAGTACGTCAACGATAGCCTGTGCTCCGAATTCGCCTCCGAAGCCTGCATTGATAATAGCATTGGATATTTTCTCCTCAACCGTCACGTCAACAGGCTTTCCTGCTTCAAGAACTACAATCAGCTTCTTGCCGAGCTTAGCAAGCTCTTCGATAAGCTCACGCTGTCTTCCGGCAAGAACGATATCGCATCTGTCTCTTCCCTCTCCGCTTGTTACGGAGTTGTCACCGCCGACAAAAATGATAACATCGCATTCGGATGCGGTCTTAACTGCGCCCTCGATATCATCGGGAATTTCGTCTTCACCTTCAGATGTAAGGTGAGGCTGTCCTTCTACAAATCTCGGTGCTTTCTCACCTGGAGTTATAGCGCATCCGTCGTGCTGTCTTACCACAACATCATCACCCAAAACATCCTTTAATGTCTGATATACGCTCTTTATCTCATATCCTGTGGGAATGGATGAGTAGCTGCCGTATTTCTGTGAAGCGGATGACGGGCCGATTACCGCAATGGACTTAACACTCTTTTTGTCAAGAGGAAGTACACCGTCATTTGTAAGAAGTGTGATGGATTCTCTTGCCGCCTTAAGTGCTATCTCTTTGTGTTCATCACAGCGAATGATATCCTGCCATGCGTTTTCGTCTGTATACGGATGCTCGAACAAGCCGAGCTCGAATTTAACGGTAAGTACACGGCGAACAATCTCATTTATTCTTTCTTCGGGTATTTCACCCTTCTCGATAAGATCCGCTACATAATTACGCCAGCCGGACACATCAAGACCTCTTACGTCAAGACCGTTATTCATCGCCATCTTTATCGCGTCTCTGTTGGTGGATACCATGTGGTGTCTGTATCTGATTCTCTCTACTCCGCCCCAGTCCGCTCTCGTATAGCCCTTCATACCGAAACGGTCATGAAGAACTTCCTTAAGATAATGCTCGGATGTCATGAGAAGCTCTCCGTCAACACAGTTATAGCTTACCATAACATTGTATGCACCGCCTTCTTTAATTGCGGCTTCAAATACGGGAAGATAACAGCTTTCAACCTCACGTGTTCCGACTCTTGCGGGAGAACAGTTTGTTCCGCCTTCCGGTATACCATGTACACAATAATGCTTCGGTTCGGAAATTACGGCATCGGGGCGTGAAATATCGCCTTTTTGTTCTCCGGAAACTATTGCAGCAGCCATACGCGATGACAGATATGTATCCTCACCGAATGTCTCCTCGGTTCTGCCCCAACGAATATCACGTGCCACATCAAGGTTAGGCGCGAGTATTTCGTACATACCGAGAGATCTTGTTTCTCTTCCGATAGCCTGTCCTACTTCATTTACGATTTTTTTATCGAATGTGGCGCCTAAGTTAATCGGGCTCGGGAATATGGTGCCTCTTGTTCCGCTGATACCGTGAAGTGCTTCACCCGTGAATATAATCGGAATACCGAGACGGCTGTGCTCGAAGAAGAATTTCTGCAGCTTGTTCTGAACAGCGGGTATACAATAGTTGTCGTGAATAAATCCGACACTTGTATCACCGCACATTTCAAGCAGCTCATCGTAACGATATTCCGTATCGGGTTCTACAGAGCATGAATGAATTTTCGACGGCTTTGTACTGAAGCTTGTGCCGCTTATCATGTCTGTCTGCGCCGCCTTTTCAGCCGGTGTCATCCTCGACAAAAGGTCTTCGACACGCTCGGCAATCGGCAGGGACGCGTCCTTGTATTTCGGTAATGTGCTCATTTTATACCTCCGTATATTTAAATCAATTGTTATTGCATAATCACGTGATTGAAACTGTTATCTCCACTGTTCAGATGAAAAATATTCCCCACTCAACTCTTTTGCATAAAGAACGGAGAATTTCCGGTCACGGAAATTCTCGTGAGTGGGACGGTTATCTCCACTGCTAAGCTGAAGAATATTCCCATTCAAAATTTAAAACTTAAAGAACGGAGAATTTCCGGTCACGGAAATTCTC
>CAZWLL010000008.1:23683-34381 GCA_964634795.1 uncultured Ruminococcus sp.
GAAATTCTCAAGAGTGGGACGGTTATCTCCACTGCTAAGCTGAAGAATATTCCCACTCAAAATTATATCATGTGAATTTGCATAAATCAAGAATTTTCGCACTATGAATGCCCGAAATTATGCGAAAAGTAAAATTATGTCCGTATGTTCACATCAAATGTCCGCTTTCATTTACAAACTATACTGTACCGTATTACCGTTTTTCTTGTCCTCATGTCTGAATTTGACTTTTTTCGTCTTGCTGTAAATATCTCCGTATATGCAGCGTATTTTGCTTGTTAAATTCGTTTTGCGGGATATATCATTCATTTTTACTGTTTTCAAAGTATCGTTCGGCATTATTCTTTGCTTTTCAAAATGAATTCCATACAATATTTGTTTTTTTCCGTCATTGATTTCTTTTTTCTGTTTGAAAACCGTCAAAAGAGGTGAAAATGTAATATAATAGTATTATTAATGAAATTCAATGGGAAAAACAATGTCAAACGATAATAATATCACTCCGTACTTAACGCATACACCTCCTTGTGACAGAATGCGCATAAGCGGAGTCCGCCCTACTGTTTACTGGATGACAGGGCTCTCAGGTTCGGGAAAATCCACAATTGCGGCTTTGTGCGAAAAAAAGTTATGCGAAATCGGTAAGCTGGCAATGATGCTCGACGGTGACACTGTCAGAAGCGGTTTATGCCGTGAGCTCGGCTTTTCCGAGGAAGACAGGGTCGAAAACCTTCGCAGAATCGCAGAGTGCGCTAAAATCATATCGGCGTCATCTGAAATCGTTATAGTATGCGCTATCTCTCCCTCCGAGAAATCACGCATAGCCGCACGAGAAATTATATCTCCCATAGCAGTTTTCAAGGAAGTATATGTTAAGGCAGATGTCAACATATGTGCCGAACGTGACCCGAAAGGCTTATATAAAAAAGCTTTTTCAGGCGAAATCAAGAACTTTACCGGAGTCAGCGCTCCGTACGATGTTCCTTCAAATCCCGATATAATTCTTGACACCGCTTTAAATAATGCCGATGAATGCGCGAATATTATCGTGTCCGATGCGATGCGTGTAATCTACTCACCGGAGCTTCTTATAAAAGACATGGTAAACGCGGCAATTATGGCATCCGATGAAATTATGCGGATATACGATAATGCGAATTTCGATATTGAGATAAAGAGCGATAACTCCCCCGTCACAACAGCGGATAACGCTTCGAATAAAATACTTGTGGGTTACTTCCGTGAAAAATACCCCGAGTATTCCATATTATCCGAGGAATCCGAGGATGACCGAACAAGGCTCACAAACAATGCGGGAGTCTTTATCATAGACCCTCTCGACGGAACAAAAGAGTTTATCAGTCACAACGGTGAATTCTGCGTCTCAATAGGTTTTTCACATTCACACAGAGTTGTCGGAGGCGTTATTGCCGTTCCCGCCAAAAAGATTATATACTATGCGTACGAAGGAATGGGTTCATATAAAATCTCATTCGATGAAGCACATGATTTTACATTCGGAACAGGAAAAAAGCTCTGTGTATCCGCAAGAGACGGCATAAACAACGAAAAGCTTATTGTAGTTGCGAGTCGTTCGCATATGGATAAGGAAACCGAACAGCTCTTAAAAGACAACAGCGACAGAGTAGGCGACATGATTTCTTTGGGAAGCTGTCTTAAAGGATGCATGATAGCAGAAGGTCTTGCGGACGTACATTACCGCTACGGAGCCTTCACGAAAGAATGGGATACTGCCGCTATGCAAATAATATGCGAAGAGGCTGGCGCCGTTTTTGCCGAACACAACTTCAAGCCGTTGCCCGCAAATCGTGAAGACCCATACAACCGCAGGGGATTTATGATACTCAACAGGCCCGAATCCGCTTTAATCAAATAAAATCTCAACTTATTATATCGTAAGGATTGAATCGTTTTATGCAATACTCACATCTCGACATGCTCGAATCCCGCAGCATACACATATTGCGCGAGTCTTATTCGGCATTTAAAAACCTTTGCATGCTTTGGTCAATCGGCAAGGACAGCACGGTCCTGTTATGCCTTGCGAGAAAAGCATTCTACGGACATGTTCCGTTTCCTTTGGTTCATGTCGATACACATTACAAAATTCCCGAAATGATCGAATACCGTGACCGCCTCGCTATGGAGTGGAATTTGGATATGATTTACGGCGAAAACCGTGAGGCTCTTGACGCTAAAACAACATTCCCGGACGGAAACGCAACAAGAATCGAGTGCTGTAAAAAGCTCAAAACCGAGGCGCTTACACACACTCTCGCAGGGGACTGGACCAGATACAGATTGAATCACTCAACCGGAAAATACGAAGTGGACACCAACCGTGAGCCGTATACGGGAGTCATTGTCGGAGTCCGCGCCGATGAGGAAGGAAGCCGCTCCAAAGAAAGATATTTCAGTCCGAGAGACAAGCTCAATGACTGGGACGCCGATGACCAGCCGCCGGAATTCTGGGGTCAGTATAAAACCGATTTTGCTCCCGGAACTCATGTAAGAATCCATCCCTTGCTCGACTGGACAGAGGTTGACATATGGGAATACATCAAAAGAGAAGGCGTTCCCGTCGTTTCACTTTACTTCAACAGGGGTGACGGTACAAGATATCGTTCACTCGGCTGCTGGCCGTGTACCAAGCCTGTAGAATCAACCGCGTCAACCCTTGACGAAATCATAGAAGAATTGAAATCTGGCAAGTTCTCGCATGTAGCTGAAAGAAGCGGACGAGAACAGGACAAGGAAGACGGCGGCGGTTTGGAAGAGCTCAGACGCGGCGGATATATGTAAAGAGCGACTTATAAGAAGGACAGATAAAATGAACGATAAACAGCACATGAATATAGTAGTCGCAGGACACGTGGATCACGGCAAAAGCACCGTAATCGGTCGTCTGTTAGCTGACACACACAGTCTTCCCGACGGTAAAATCGAATCTATTCGAGAACTTTGCAGAAAAAACAGCAAGCCCTTCGAATATGCTTTTCTTCTCGATGCGCTGAAGGATGAACGCGCTCAGGGAATAACAATCGATACGGCGCGATGCTTTTTCGAAACCGAAAAGCGAAAATATATAATCATCGATGCTCCGGGACACATCGAGTTTCTGAAAAACATGATAACAGGAGCATCAAGAGCCGATGCTGCTCTTTTGGTTATCGATGCTCTCGAGGGCATTTGCGAAAACTCACGCAGACACGGATACATGCTTGAAATGCTCGGCATTACACAAATCGCCGTACTTGTAAATAAAATAGACCTTGTCGATTACAGCGAAGAAGTATACGAACAAATCCGCAGAGATTATACGGATTTTCTGAATTCAATCGGTATAAAACCTGCCGCGTTCATTCCCGTATCCGCTATGCTCGGAGACAACATAGCATCACACTCGGATAAAACACCATGGTATAAAGGCTCGGATGTTTTGGAACAGCTCGACTGTTTTGACGGCGGTATCAGCGATGACGCAAAACCGTTCCGTATGCCTGTTGAGGATGTCTATAAATTCACGGAAGGCGGAGATGACAGACGAATTGTTGCTGGTATGTGTGAATCCGGAGTTCTCCGCGAGGGTGATGAGGTTGTCTTCTATCCGTCAAAAAAGACCACGCGTGTAAAACACCTTGAGGAATGGTTCATGAATCCGTCTCCCGACAGAATGCCGAAAATGTTCGCTCAGGGTAAGTCATGCGGCTTTACAACGGAAACTCAAATTTACATTCACAGAGGTGAAATCGCCTGCAAAGTCGGAGAGAAAGCGCCTCTTGTATCAGATGCTTTCAGAGCAAGCATGTTCTGGCTCGGCAAAGATCCTCTCATTGTCGGAAAAGAATATATAATCAAATCATGCACGGCAAAGACAAAATGCCGTATAAGCAAGCTTTACAGTGTACTTGACGCATCCACATTATCAAAGAACACATCGCCCACGCAGGTGAACAAGCATGATATAGCGGACTGTGCCATTGAATGCGAAAAGAATATCGCCTTTGACGCCGACTCAGCTCTGCCGGCTACAGGCAGATTTGTAATCGTAGACAATTATGAAATATCAGGCGGCGGCATAATTCAGGAAGCCATTAAGGATGACGGCAAAGACGTGCATGTTTCCGATGCCGCAATAACCGAGGCCGAAAGATGCCGTTACACCTCTCAGCGTCCGATTGTTGTCTCGGTAAGCGATTCGAATTACGGAAGACAGCTCGAGCGAGCTTTGTTTGATGCCGGAAGAATACCGTATTTCAACACACACCTTTCAGATGAACAGAAAAACGTTTTAATCGATGCCGGCATTATAGTTATAACATGTGAAGACGGCGAGTATATCTGCAGCGGCGACATTTCCGCTGACACAGACATGATAATGAATCTCACCGACGTCGGATTCGATAAATAATAAAAAACGCGGCGATTGATATGTACCGTGTTGTTTTGTGCATATCATCGTACGCGTTTTTTATTATTCAAAATTTTATGAAATCTCAGAGTATCGACTTGTCCTCTGCAGCTTCTTTGTGGGATTTAATGTACTTGTTCCATTTGATAAATCCGTATGTGGAATTGGTAAGATATCCTACCTTCAGTACAAGAAGAACATACTGTCCGGACAGAATGTTGATTGCGGCTTCAAGGAGTGAGCTGAGTATCCATGCAATCCACTGTTCACGGAAACGAAGGAGAATGAACACGCCGTTCGCAATACCTACAGCCGATGCACACGCGTCAAGATAGCACACCACTACTTCAATGAGTTCGTTGCCGCCGAATAAATCGGTACTGGGGTCAAGCGTTGTGAGGAAATATCCTACACCGACCGTCCATATAACAATTCCGGCGATAACCGCAGCTTCCGCCCAACCGCTCAGCTTACGTACCTTTGTAAGCTCTTCCTCTTGTCTGTCGGGATGCTTATGCCAGTTTATAAAACTTATAATGTCGATAGGAAGCCAGAAGAAAAGTGTTGATGCCATTGTCGCAAAACGGTACGAGAGAACCACGCATATTGCTATCTCGCATATTTCCACGAATATGGATACAATGAAATTCCACTTGCTTTGTTTGGAGATGAGAAGCTCACAAAGGATGTTAAGGAATGTATCGAGCAGATACAATACCATGATTATATTGCCGTTTACACCGTTGACATCTTCTTCGGGGAAAATAAACGCAAAGATGAATGAAAGAACAAGAATGCTGAAAAACCACACCTTTTCATATGTGGTAAAATAATTCCATAAATTCAAAAGCTTTTGCCTGAATGAAGGCTTTGTATTAGCTGTCATTTGTAACCTCTTTCGATAATTTAAAAATAATACAAAAAATCCGTTATCCGATTACCGAAAAAGTCACGTTGAATTGTTGTAGATTATCATCTTCAGTTCCATATTATTTGAAAGAATTCGATTTATTATACATTATAGCAGCGAGACATGTCAATATGTGCAATATATAAAAAAAATCGGTCTGTTTATCCGCTGCTTTAACATTTGGTACATACGCGTATTTCAAACTGTTATGCAAATAAAAGATAACAAAAAAGTAAGAAACATACTTGAATTAAAGCCTTAAAAGTGGTATAATGCAATCTGTAATATTAAAAACGCTTTGAGAAAGAGTGTGCAGATGTTTCCGCCAAAGAGAACCGAAGTCAAAAGGCTGAGAGCTTCGGTGTGTGAAAGCTGTACTTGTTCACTTTCGAGTACATCACTGATGTCAAGCGGTTGCGGTGATATTCAGCCGTAAACGTATTCGGTGCGTTAAACCGTTGAAGTGCCGTACTTTTTGTGCGGAATTCGGGTGGTACCGCGGTCATTTCGTCCCGTTTATCGGAGTTAATCCGTTACGGGGCTTTTTTATTTGTCATCACCGCAATATACATAATCACAGAAAGGATTAAAAAAATGAGAGAGACCCTTGAAAAAATCAAAGCCGAAGCTCTTGAAGCTCTTGAAGCTCCTTCGGCACAGATAGAAGAACTAAGGATCAAATATCTTGGTAAAAAAGGTGAGCTTACCGCTGTTCTTCGCGGAATGGGTAAGCTTTCCGCTGAGGAACGTCCTGTTATCGGACAGCTGGCAAATGATATCCGTGCAGAGATAGAAAAGAAGATAGATGAAATCACAAAGGAAAAGAAAGCACACGAGCAGGAGGAAAAATTAGAAGCCGAAAAGCTTGATGTTACAATTCCCGGTGACAAAATACGCGCAGGTCATACGCACCCTCTCGCTTTGGTACAGCGTCAGCTCGAAGACATATTCCTCGGAATGGGTTATTCGATTGTCGACGGTCCCGAGGTTGAATATGACTACTACAATTTCCAGGCGCTGAACATTCCGAAGGATCATCCCGCACGTGACACTCAGGATACATTCTACATCACGGATAATATCCTTCTCCGCTCACAGACCTCTCCCGTTCAGGCAAGAGTTATGGAGAAAACTCAGCCTCCGATTAAAATTATTTCTCCCGGACGTGTTTATCGTTCCGACGCAGTTGACGCAACCCATTCTCCCCTGTTCCACCAGCTCGAGGGACTTGTTGTCGATAAAGGCATAACCATGGGAGACCTCAAAGGTGCTCTTGAAATGTTCGCACGCCGTATGTACGGTGAAGATACAAAAATCAGATTCCGTCCGCATCACTTCCCGTTCACGGAGCCTTCTGCCGAGGTAGACGTATCGTGCTTCGCGTGCGGCGGCAAGGGATGCCGTCTCTGCAAAGGTGAAGGATGGATTGAAATTCTCGGTGCGGGCATGGTACACCCGAATGTACTTCGCATGTGCGGTATTGATCCCGAAATCTACAGCGGCTTCGCGTTCGGTGTAGGTATCGAGCGAATCGCACTTCTTAAATACCACATAGATGACATGAGACTTCTTTACGAAAACGATGTACGTTTCTTAAGTCAATTCTAAGGATGCCGTGTTATTAATCGATTCCAGACGGCAAGATTTATTCATTGAATTTCTCTAATTTAAAACGGAGGCTAACCATGTATGTTATAGGTATTGCAGGAGGAACCTGCAGCGGTAAAAGCACACTTTCCGAAAAGCTCGAAGCCTATTACGGAGAGAATTGCCGTGTTTTTCACATGGATAAATATTTCAGAAAACCGTTTATTAAAACCATAGCACCTATCACAGGCATTGAATATGTCGAACACAACCATCCTGATGCTCTGCTTCTCGATGAGCTTTACCGTGATTTTAACGAGGAACTCGACTCGGGAGCGCACAAGGTAGTTATTATCGAAGGACTGTTCGCATTGTATCTTCCCGAAATACTCGAAAAACTCGATTTAAAGATTTATGTCGACTTAGACAGTGATGAAAGGCTTGTCAGAAGAATCAAAAGGTTCACTTCAATGGGCCAGACCTTCGACGAGGTTACATCCCGCTATATAGACACCGTCAGATTCAGACACAATGAGCTTATTGAGCCGACAAGATGGAGAGCGGACCTCGTAATTAACGGAAATTCAGGTGACAAGTCCGTTGATATCGTAAAAACCTATGTTGATTCAATGATAAAATAGACGCACACACAATGTATATAAAAGAAAGGTTTATATATTATGCTGCTTTCAATGAAATGGCTGGCGGATTACACTGACGTCAGCGATATTAGTATAAAAGAATATTGTGACAGAATGACAATGTCCGGTTCGAAGGTAGAAGGATACGAGACTATTTGCGGCAACATTTCCGGTGTTGTTTGCGGCAAAATACTCGAAATAAGCCGTCACCCGAATGCCGAAAAGCTTGTTATCTGTAAGGTAGACATCGGTAAAGAAACACCTCTGCAGGTAATCACCGCGGCAACAAACGTATTTGAAGGTGCGCTTGTTCCCGTCGCAACCGATGGTGCTCATCTTCCCGGAGATGTTAAAATAAAGAAGGGCAAGCTCAGAGGCGAGGTTTCCGAGGGCATGTTCTGCTCGATAGCCGAGTTGGGACTTACACTGCACGATATGCCCGGTGCCATAGAAGACGGAATACTTATCCTCGGGGATGTCGGACTCGGTGATATTCCTCTCGGAGCGGATATGGTTGACGCACTCGGACTTCGCGACGATGTAGTCGAATTCGAAATTACTTCAAATCGCCCCGACTGTCTTTCTATTATCGGTCTCGCTCGTGAATCTGCCGTAACCTTCGGCAAAAAGCTTACGCTGCATACTCCGAAAAGCGAATTCACATCGAACGACAATGATGATATCAAAAATTATCTGTCTGTAAATATAAAAAACACAGAAAAATGCTACAGATACAGCGCAAGAGTGGTAAAGAACGTTAAGATAGCTCCTTCTCCTCTTTGGATGAGAATGAAGCTTCGTTCCGAAGGTGTTCGTCCTATAAACAACATCGTCGACATCACAAACTATGTAATGCTCGAATACGGTCAGCCCATGCATGCATTTGACTATAAGTGCCTGAGCGGATCCGAAATCAATGTCAGAAGCGCTGAGGAAGGCGAAAAATTCGTCTCACTCGACAGTGTTCCGCACACACTCGATTCAAGCATGCTCGTTATCGCAGACCACGACAAGGCTGTAGCTCTCGCAGGTGTTATGGGCGGTGAAAACAGTGAAATCACAGATTCCACTTCAACCGTTGTGTTTGAATCTGCTACATTCCATCCCGGCAATGTTCGTGTAAGCGCAAAGAAGCTCGGAATGAGAACAGAATCGTCATCAAGATTCGAAAAAGGCCTGGACTCCGAAAATACCATGCCTGCTCTCAACAGAGCCTGTGAGCTTATAGAAGAACTCGGCGCGGGTGAAATAGTAAACGGAACAATCGACGTATATCCCGTAAAGAAGCAGCCTGTTCATCTTCCTCTTGACGCTGCCGTAATCAACCGTTTCCTCGGTGTAAACCTTACTCAGGAATACATGGCTGAGGTTCTGAGAAAGCTTGAATTCGAAGTTTCCGATGATCTGCGTACGATAACCGTTCCCTCATTCCGTGATGATGTACGCTGCATGAACGACGTAGCCGAAGAAATACTTCGTATGTACGGCTACGACAAGTTCGAATCCACTCTGTCGGAATCCGCCACACCCACTCTCGGTGCGAGAACAGACAGACAGAACTTCGACAACAACCTTCATGATATGCTTGTTGGAATGGGCATGGATGAAATCGAAACATTCTCGTTTATAAGCCCCTCTTATTACGATAAAATCAGACTCGCTTCCGATGACATCAGAAGAAAGTGTGTTGTTATATCCAATCCTCTCGGTGAAGATACATCAGTTATGCGTACAACAACACTTCCCTCTATGCTGAAGGTTCTCGCCGACAATTATGCTAAGAAAAATCAAGCCGTAACCTTATTCGAAATGTCTAAGGTATATCTGCCGAAATCAGAGGACGAGCTTCCCGACGAACCCGCAAGAATTACACTCGGATTCACAACCTCCGATGATAAAAACGGATTCTACAGAATGAAGGGATATATCGAAGCTATTCTCGACATCGCGGGAATCACGGATGCGGTTTTCAAATCCGAAAGCGGCGAACTCACATTCCATCCGGGAAGATGTGCGGTTGTTTACTCAGGCGACAAGAAGCTCGGTATATTCGGTGAAGCGCATCCCGATGTAAGCGAAAACTACGGAATCGGCGCAAGAGTATATCTCGCAGAGCTTGACGGTGACAGCATTTTCGATGCACGCCGCCGTGAAATCGAATTCACTCCTATTCCCAAGCATCCCGCTATCGAGAGAGACTTCTCGTTCGTATGCGATGAAGAGCTTGAGGCAGCATCTGTCGTTAATGCTATCAAAGCGGCAAGCAGTCTTGTATCATCAGCCGAACTGTTCGATATTTACCGCGGTCCTCAGGTCGGTATCGGCAAGAAGAGTATGTCATACTCCGTAATGCTTCGTGCTGCCGACAGAACCCTCACAGATAAAGAAGCCGATGATGCGGTTAATTCCATACTTACTTCTCTTGAAAAAGAACTCGGTATAAAACTCAGATAAAATATTTATATAAATTAAGGATGACGTTATCATGAAAACATACCCTATTACCATTGCAGGACTTCACCGTGAGCTCCCTATTTGCCCGGTAAATGATAATCTTTCAATCGGAGCGTTTGTCATCTTCGGAGATCCCGAATTAACTACCGCGACAGCTGAGGCACTTCTCAAGCTTGCACCTGAATACGATTACATCATCACTGCAGAAGCTAAAGGTATTCCGCTCGCACATGAAATGTCAAGACTTGCGGGAAACCGTAAATACTTTGTCGCAAGAAAAAAAGCTAAAGCGTATATGAGCGGTGTTTTCGAATTCAAGCTTCATTCCATTACCACTCAGGGAGAACAAAGCTTGTTCCTCGATAAAACCGAGGCCGAACTCATTAAAGGCTCACGCATTCTTATCGTAGACGATGTTATATCGACCGGTGAGTCACTTAAAGCTATTGAAGAGCTTGTTAAGGCTGCCGGCGGAAACATTGTCGGCAAAATGACAATACTTGCCGAGGGCGATGCTCAAATAAGAGATGATATAACATATCTTGAAAAGCTTCCTCTGTTCCATCCGGACGGAACAATCATCGAAGGCTCAATGCACTGATATAAATAAAACAACAGCTGCCGCTGATTTAAACCATTTAGCGGCAGCTGTTATTTTATTAACTTTAGCATAA
>CAZWLL010000008.1:34481-50076 GCA_964634795.1 uncultured Ruminococcus sp.
AGGCGGCGGTTGTCTTACCTACTAAGCTGAGGTTTATCCGCCTTACTCTTTAAGAACAAGTTTATCGCTTTCAAGGAAATCGTTTGCTTTAATAAGGCTTGTGGTCGGGATATTCAGGTGACGCCCGCATTTATTGCAGCACACTCTGACGTGATCGTCGTGTATTTCTATATCATAGTCTCCGTCACCGTCACAGCCGCATTCGATAGCACCTTCATCCGCCAACTCACGAACGGTGTACATCACAATATCAAGTACCTGCGGATCGGATAATTCGAGGTTTTCTCCTCGAACCTCCGCAAGATCCTCAAAACTGTTGTCGCCAAGCATATCAAGCAGTTCTTTCTCGCTTTTTTTCATAGCTTCCTGAACCTTATCCTTGCTTCCCACAAAACATATGTCTATTCCGGAATAGTTGCACGGTATTGCGAAAATATCCCTCTCGAAGAACATCTGCGATGATATAGTATAGCTGTGCGGTGTAGGACAGAAAAGACACGGCACGTTCAATTTAATTTTTTTATCTCTTGTATAAACAAGCTCAAGCTCCGATTCACCGCACGGACATTTCAGCTTAATAAGATCTGCCGTGAGCGCGAATATGCCTATCATGCTCATAACGGAAGAGCCGCATACGGGACAGCGATATGCTACTGTCGTTTCCTTTTTATCAAGAACCATATAATCTCCGATTATGTTATAACTTCAGTATATTTAAAATATTTTATATCATTATAACACCTGAAAATCAAAAAAGCAAGAATATAATGCTTAAATATCATCTGTAGACATATGCGCCGTATTATGCTATAATAATGCAAAATAATTCGGGAAAGGATAACTGTTATGCGGTATATAAAAGACAGCGGGATTTTACGCATGTCTGTCGGCGAGCTTGCATCATACGCTTTTCAGCGTGAAAATGCTCATCAGCTCTCGGATAAGTACGGGTTCAAAAAAGAAATACTGACATCCGATTATGACAGCGAAAGCAAAATCGTCTCTGCATCGGAACAAGGCATAATACTGCATAACATTTCCGAAACGGATGCGGCACTGCACAATTATCAAACGGAAGTACCGCTTGAAAAGCTCGTACAATATGACAGAATCTCAGTTGCCGTCAGCGGATACGCCGATATTATATCCGAAGTCGACGGTATTCCCACTGTGGAAGAGATAAAAACCGTATTCACTTTTCCATCGGGACTCTGCGCTTTATCGTATCCCGAGCATTTTGCCCAAGCCGCAATATACGCATATATTTACGCCGATTCTTTATCCCTGCCTACGGTAAACATACGTCTGAGTTACATTAAAAGATCGAACAGCGACAAAATATCATTCACTGCCGCTTTTTCATTTTCGACTTTAAAGAAAATGTTTGACACTCTTCTCAGCCGTGCGAATACTATGATAAATTCGTTCGCAGATAAATACCTTGTTTTGCCGTCGGAAATTCAAAAGCTTCCCTTCCCGTATACCGCAATTCGCGACGGACAGTCTGATTTTATAAACTATGCATATAGTGTAATAAAAAAAGGCGGTTCTCTGCTTGTTTCCGCACCTACAGGCATAGGAAAAACAATTTCCGCGCTTTTTCCTGCGGTAAAAGCACTCGGTTCAGGTGAAATCGACAGGGTGTTTTATCTTACCGCAAAAAATGTAACAGGTTTATCCGCCGTTGAAACAATGTCGCGTATAAACAAGTATGCCCCGCATATTCATGCCGTAATGATATACGCAAAGGAATTGATGTGCCCGTATAAAACCAAGCAGGAAAATAAAATGTTTTGTTTTTGCTGTGAAGGTAAGGACAGCATAACAAATGATTTCGGTAAAACATATATATCCTACAGAGAAAGACAGCTTGCAGCCCTTGATGATTTACTGAATTCTGCCGATAAGGTCTATACTGCCGACAGGATAATCAAAACCGCTGCTTCTCATAAGGTTTGCCCATATGAGCTGGCATTAGACCTGTCGGAATGCTGTGAGGTAATAATTTGCGACTATAACTATGTAATAGATGACGGAATACGCTTCAAAAGATATTTTAAAAATATAAACCGCTCGGAAAAATATGCTTTCTTATTTGACGAAGCTCACAATCTTCCCGACAGAACACGCAATACATATTCCGCCGTGATATCCTCCGATGACATCGAAAAGCTTCGCGATACTGCCGAGCAATATATTCAGGAGAACGAGGATTTATGTGCGAAAATCGATGAGCTGCAGGCTGCGTTAACCGACATTAAGGCGTTATGCAATGACAGCGAATTCGTTAAAACCACAAAAAACGGTGAGGTAACATACGGTTTTTACGAAAGCGGTAATATACCATCCGAGCTTGTCAGATGCGCAGGCAATCTTTCTCGTATTATCAGAAAAATAATTCGTGATAACTACAACAGTGCAGAGCTTCTCGAAAATTACGAAAGGCAATTATCGAGAATTGTATTTGTATCATCTTATTTCGATGAGAAATTCAGATTTTTCGCTTCTCGTGAAAATGACAGTGTGAAAGCCGAATTTCTGTGTCTCGATCCGTCCGGTGTCCTCTCAAGTATGCTCATGCCCGCAAAAGCAGTCGTTTTGTTTTCCGCAACGCTTTCACCTATGGATTACTTTACCGAGGTTACGGGACTGAAAAACGCAAAGGTTCTGGAGCTGGAATCCCCTTATGAAAAAGATAATTTATGTCTTGTGGCATACGATTCCATAAGTACAAGGCTGTCCGACAGACGCGGCAGTGCGTACGACTGCGCCGAGGTTATAGCCGAAACCGTTTCGGCGCGAGACGGCAATTATATCGTATATTTTCCGTCATATGAGTACATGCGGAATGTATGCAGAGTTTTTTCCGAAATAATGCCGAATCAAAACATTGTAATGCAGAAACAAAGCATGAGCTACAGAGAACGCGAGCGGTTTATATCATTGTTCAAAAATCGAACAAAGGGTTCTATAGTCGGCTTCTGTGTTCTCGGCGGTATGTTTTCGGAGGGCATCGATTTAATCGGCGAAAGTCTCATAGGCGCGATAGTAATAGGAACGGGAATGCCTCAGCTATCAGCCGAAAGAAATATTATGGCGGCATATTACGATGAGAAAAACGAAAGAGGCCATGATTTCGCGTATATATGTCCCGGAATGAACAAGGTAATGCAGGCAGCCGGAAGAGTTATCCGCTCTGAAAACGACCGCGGTGTTATTGTTCTGATAGATGACAGACTGGGAGAGCCAAACATTAAAATGATGCTTCCGAAGCACTGGAGACACATAAAGTACACCGGAAATATCGAATCACTCAACGTCATATTGCACGATTTCTGGGGAAAAATTAATTAAAATAACAGATTTTCAGTTTACCCAAAATAGGTAAAAAAGCAGCTTATAATTTCTACAAAGTGCCGAAATTGCATTTTTTGCGGTTATAAGCTTTATTTTTGCACTTTTTTATGCTATAATAACAAGGTTGACAAAGATAAAAGAATTTTATGCGAAAGGATTATCTTCCGCCAAAGAAAGATAATTGACAGGTAATAATTTTGATAAGAGAAGACCTTCGTAACGTCGCAATTATAGCTCATGTTGACCACGGTAAAACAACACTCGTTGACCAAATGCTCAAACAGTGTGATACATATCATGAAAATCAGGTTGTCAGAGAACGTGTTATGGACTCAGGAGACCTCGAAAGAGAAAGAGGAATCACCATACTCGCTAAAAACACATCCGTTGTACGCAACGGTATAAAAATCAATATTGTCGACACCCCCGGCCACGCTGACTTCGGCGGCGAGGTTGAACGTATTCTCAAGATGGTAAACGGCGTTATTCTTTTGGTTGATGCCGCTGAAGGTCCTATGCCTCAAACACGATTTGTTCTTAAGCGTGCTATGGAGCTCGGCCACAAAATAATCGTTGTTATTAATAAAATCGACCGTCCCGATGCACGTCTTGATGAGGTTCCCGATGAAGTACTTGAGCTTCTTATGGAGCTTGACGCTACCGATGAACAGCTCGATTCACCTGTTCTCTTCTGCAGCGGACGTACAGGAAAGGCTTCACTCAATCCGTATGAAATGGGCGAAAACCTCGATGTACTTTTCGACACAATCATAAATTACATTCCCGCTCCCGAAGGCGAAATAGACGCCCCCGTTCAGGTACTTGTTTCCTCAATTGACTACAATGATTATGTAGGCAGAATCGGTATAGGACGTATCGAAAGAGGTACAATTCATCAAAACGAAGAGGTAGTTATAACAAACTACCATACACCCGATGCTCCTCCGAAGAAGACAAAAATCGTTTCTCTTTACACTATAGACGGTCTTACAAGAAAGCCCGTAACCGAGGCTTCCATGGGTGATATTATTTGCTTCAGCGGCGCGGAAGACATCACCATCGGTGATACCATCGCCTCCCCTCTCGATCCCACGCCTCTCGAATTCGTTAAGGTCAGCGAGCCTACACTTGAAATGACATTCTCCGTAAACGACAGCCCGTTCGCAGGACGCGAGGGCAAATTCGTAACATCACGTCAGATAAGAGAACGTCTCTACAAGGAAACTCTCAAGGACGTATCTCTCCGTGTAAGCGACGGCGAAACCACAGACAGCTTCAAGGTTGCCGGAAGAGGCGAAATGCACCTTTCGATACTCATCGAAACTATGCGTCGTGAAGGATATGAAATCTGCTGCTCAACACCTCGTGTTATTTATAAAACAATCGACGGTGTAAAGTGCGAGCCTATGGAAAGAGTTACCGTAGATGTACCAGAACCGTATGTCGGAGCGGTAGTAGAAAAACTCGGTTCCAGAAAAGGCGAGCTTCTCGAAATGAATCTTCACGGAACAAGAATGAAAATCGATTACTCCATCCCCGCACGCTGCCTGTTCGGCTACAGAAGCGAATTTATGACAGATACTCGCGGTGAGGGTATTCTCAGCTCTATTTTCGACGGATACCAGCCGTACAAGGGTGATGTTGTTACACGCTTCACAGGCTCGCTTGTTGCAAGTGAAGACGGAGAAGCTACATCCTACGGATTGTACAATGCTCAGGACAGAGGAACATTGTTTATCGGCGTTCAGACACCTGTTTATGAAGGAATGCTGGTCGGCGAGTGTCCTAAGAAGGTTGACATCGCAGTCAATGTATGCAAGAAGAAGCATCTTACGGCTATTCGTTCTAAAGGTGCGGACGAAGCGCTCATTCTCACACCGCCGAAAATCTTCTCACTTGAGCAGGCAATCGAATTCATAGGTGAGGACGAGCTCATTGAGGTTACTCCCAAATCCATGAGACTCCGCAAGAAGATATTGAATACGGAAAACAGACTTAAGGCTCAAGCTAAGCTCAACGGCTGATGCTGTATTTAAACGGGCAGGTCTTTATGATAGATACGATTAACGAGTGCTTATCATATAAGACTCCCGTTTTATTTATGCGTCACATTTTTCATATTTTTCGTCAGTTTTTATATCAAAAAATTTATAATTGTTTCTAAGATAACATATTTACTTTTCATTTGATTTGCGTTATAATAGTATAGATATGATTTACCGTTATTACGGTTAAGTTTATATTTGCTTATTCATAATATTTTTGGAGGATATATAGCATGGCAAGAAAAAAACTTTCCATGGATGGTAACACCGCCGCCGCTCACGCCTCTTACGCGTTTACGGAAGTTGCTGCCATCTACCCAATTACGCCTTCTTCTGTTATGGCTGACGTGACCGATACATGGTCCGCAGGCGGTCTGAAGAATATCATGGGTGATACTGTAAAGGTTATTGAAATGCAGTCCGAAGCAGGTGCTGCCGGTGCAGTTCACGGCTCTCTCGCAGCAGGTGCTCTTACTACCACCTACACAGCTTCTCAGGGTCTTCTTTTGATGATTCCTAACATGTATAAAATCGCGGGCGAACTTCTCCCCTGCGTCATCCACGTATCTGCGCGCTGCGTTGCTTCTCACGCACTGAACATTTTCGGTGACCATAGTGACGTTTACGCATGTCGTCAGACCGGTTTCGCAATGATGGCTGAATCTAACCCTCAGGAAGTTATGGATCTTGCGGCTGTAGCTCATCTTTCTGCTATTAAAGGCCGTGTTCCCGTACTCAACTTCTTCGACGGTTTCAGAACATCTCACGAAATTCAGAAAATCGAAGTTTGGGATTATGACGATCTCAAATCCATGGTTGATAAGGATGCTATCGCAGCATTCCGTTCTCGTGCTCTTAACCCCGAACATCCTGTTCTCCGCGGTTCCGCTGAAAACGGTGATATCTTCTTCCAGCACAGAGAAGCTTGCAACAAGTACTATGAAGCATTCCCGGCTATCGTAGAAGACTACATGAACCAGGTTAACGCTAAGATCGGTACAGATTATAAGCTCTTCAACTATTACGGTGCTCCGGATGCAGATAGAGTTATCGTTGCTATGGGTTCTGTATGTGATGTAGCCGAAGAGGTTATCGATTACATGAACGCGGCAGGCGAAAAAGTCGGCTTAATCAAAGTTCGTCTTTACAGACCTTTCGTTGCTTCCAAGCTCGCTGAAGCTATTCCCGCAACATGTAAGAAGATCGCAGTTCTTGACAGAACAAAGGAACCCGGTTCTCTCGGCGAACCTCTCTACCTCGACGTTGTTACAGCTCTCGCTACAATGGGCATGAAAGACATTAAGGTTGTAGGCGGTCGTTACGGTCTCGGTTCTAAGGATACTCCTCCGCAGTCCATCTTTGCCGTATATGAAAACCTCGCTTCCGAATGTCCCAAGAGCAACTTCACAATCGGTATCGTTGATGACGTAACAGGTCACTCACTCACTGAAAAGCCCGCTCCCGATACATCAGCTAAGGGAACAATTTCCTGCAAGTTCTGGGGTCTCGGCGGTGACGGTACTGTCGGTGCCAACAAGAACTCCATCAAGATTATCGGTGACCATACCGACAAATACATTCAGGCTTACTTCCAGTATGACTCTAAGAAGACCGGCGGTATAACAATTTCTCACCTCCGTTTCGGCGACAAGCCCATCAAGAGCCCTTACTACATCACAAAAGCCGACTTCGTAGCATGCCACAACCAGTCTTACATCAAGAAATATGACATAGTTGAAGATGTTAAGCCCGGCGGTGTATTCATGCTCGACTGCTCATGGGATATGGCTGAACTTGAAGAACATCTTCCCTCCGCAGTTAAGTCATATATCGCAAACAACAACATCAAGTTCTATACAATCGATGCTACCACTATCGCAACAAAGAAGATCGGCAACGCAAAGGTAAAGAACACAGTTCTTCAGTCCGCATTCTTCGCTCTCGCAAACATTCTTCCTAAGGATGAAGCTATCGAATACATGAAGAAGATGGCTTACAAGTCCTACATCAAGAAGGGCCAGGCTATGGTTGACCTCAACTATGCCGCTATCGATGCAGGTGCTGATGCGTTCACTAAGATCGATGTTCCCGAATCATGGAAGACAGCAGCTCCCGATGCTCCTAAGGCTGAATTCACAGGCAAGAGAGCTGACCTCGTTAAGTTCGTTAATAAGATTGTTGAACCCGTTGACGCAATGCGCGGTGACAAGCTCCCCGTATCCGCATTCGAAGATTATGTTGACGGTACATTCCCGCAGGGTGCTGCAGCTTCCGAAAAGCGCGGTGTTGCAGTTTACGTTCCCGAATGGATTCCCGAAAACTGTATCCAGTGCAACAACTGCTCATTCGTTTGCCCGCATGCCGCAATTCGTCCTTTCGCAATGACCGAAGATGAAGCTGCCGCTGCTCCCGCTGCAACAAAGTTTACAGCTAAGCCTGTAATTAAGACAAACTACAAGTTCTCAATCGCTGTTTCTCCTCTTGACTGTATGGGTTGTACCCTTTGCGTAAAGGCATGCCCTGTAACAGCTAAGGCTGAAAAGGACGGCACAGATAAGAAAGCTATCCGCATGGTTCTCCAGGAAACACAGGAAGCTCAGCAGGCTCCGTTCGATTACGCAGTTGCTAATGTTTCCGAAAAGCCCGAGCTTATCAACGCTACCGTTAAGGGCAGCCAGTTCAAGCAGCCTTTACTCGAGTTCTCCGGCTCATGCGCAGGTTGTGCTGAAACATCTTATGCTCGTCTTATCACACAGCTCTTCGGCGAAAGAATGTACATCTCCAACGCTACCGGATGCTCCTCTATTTGGGGTGGCTCCGCTCCCGCAACTCCTTACACTGTAAACAACGAATCCGGTCACGGTCCCGCTTGGGCTAACTCACTGTTCGAAGATAACGCAGAGCATGGTCTCGGTATTTATCTCGGTCAGAAGACAATCCGCAACAGACTTATCGGTAAGGTTGAAGAAATGATGAATTCCGAAAAGGCATCCGATGAATTCAAGGCTGCTGCTAAGGCATTCATTGACACTAAGAACGACGGTAAGGCTAATACTGCCGCTGCTGACGCACTCATCGTTGAGCTTGAAAAGGCTGCTGCAGAAGGCTGCACAATCGCTCCCGAAATTCTCGCTGAAAAAGACTACCTCGCTAAGAAATCCATTTGGATCTTCGGTGGTGACGGTTGGGCTTACGATATCGGTTTCGGTGGTCTTGACCACGTTATCGCTTCCGGTGAAGATGTAAATATCATGGTATTCGATACTGAAGTATACTCCAACACCGGTGGACAGGCTTCCAAGTCCTCCAACATCGGTCAGGTTGCTCAGTTCGCTGCAGCAGGTAAGTCTATAGGTAAGAAGAATCTTGCTGAAATCGCTATGTCATACGGCTACGTATACGTTGCACAGGTTGCAATGGGTGCTGATATGAACCAGCTTCTCAAGGCTCTCACAGAAGCAGAAGCTTACAACGGTCCTTCAATCGTTATCGGTTACGCTCCTTGTGAAATGCACGGCATTAAGGGCACAATGGCTAACTGCCAGCTCGAAATGAAGAAGGCTGTAGATGCAGGTTACTGGCAGATGTTCAGATACAACCCGACTCTCAAGGCTGAAGGAAAGAATCCTTTCACTCTTGACAGCAAGGAACCCACTGCAAGCTATCAGGACTTCCTTAAGAACGAAAACCGTTATACAAGACTTGCTCAGTCCAATCCCGAAAGAGCCGAAAAGCTCTTCGCAGAAGCTGAATCATTCGCTAAGGCTAAGTACGAAAGACTTACCAAGTACAGCAAGCTTTTTGAATAATATCTTCTGATTTAATTTAAGAGATACCGACTTCGGTCGGTATCTCTTTTTTTGATTTTTACGCAAAAAAAGTGTGCCTGAAAATTATCAGACACACTTTTTATTTTAAATTAAAATTTATAACTCAGTTATCAGTCGTCGCAGTTTTCCCAGTTGTGGTAGATCTCCTGAACATCATCACTGTCTTCAAGATGCTCTATAAGGAGATTCATATTCTTAATATCTTCTTCGTTTTCGAGAGTTACGTAATTCTGAGGAATCTTATCTTCTTCAGCGGACTCAACCTTATAGCCGAGTTTTTCAAGAGCTTCGCGAATAGCGTAAACATCATCGGGTTCCGTTGTGATTTCGTAGCTTTCGTCATCTGATGAGAAGTCCTCTGCACCTGCTTCGAGAGCAGCTTCCATAAGTGCGTCTTCATCAACACCCTCGTTGTCTTCCTTAAGGAGAATAATAACGCCCTTATCCTCAAACATATAAGATACGCAGCCGGAAGCACCTAAGTTTCCGCCGTATTTATCAAAGAAGTGACGCACATCGGACGCAGTACGGTTTCTCGAATCGGTAGCTGTTTCGACAATAACAGCTACACCTGACGGGCCGTAGCCTTCGTAAATGATTTCTTCATACTGTACACCGTCCGAACCGAGTGCCTTTTTAATAGCACGATCAATGTTATCGTTCGGAACGTTGTTTGATTTTGCTTTAGCTATAAGATCACGAAGCTTTCCGTTTGTGTTGGGGTCTCCGCCGCCTTCGCGTACGCACATCTGAATCTCTTTGCCTATTTTTGTGAATACCTTACCCTTTTGAGCATCGGTTTTCTCTTTTTTATTCTTTATATTATTCCATTTGCTATGTCCTGACATAATAACCTCTTCAATTTAAATTTTATATTTTTTCAGGTGTCTTTAAACAAATCAGATGCAATGCCGTACCAAGCACATTTTTAGCAGCCTTCGTAACTCTTACTCTGAATTCACGAGCGTCCTTATCATCGGCTGTAACAATCGGGCAATCACGATAGAAATGATTGAATGCCGTACAAACATCGATTATATAGCGTGTTATATCCGACGGCTCATACTCATTAATGGCATTTTGAACCTTTTCGGGGAACATTGACAATGTCTTGAGTAATTCTGCCTCACTCTTGTGAGTCAGACATCCGCCACTGCCCTTAATTCCCGCTTCGTCGGCTTTCGCAAGGATACTGCATGTTCTTGCGTATGTGTACTGTGCGTAAGGTCCGGTGTTGCCTTCAAAGCTGAGTGCCTGGTCAAGAGTGAAGTTGATGTCTTTAATTCTGCTGTTGTAGAGATAGTTGAATACTATGGCTCCGACTCCGACAGCCTCTGCCACATCATCTTTGTTCTCAAGATCGGGATTTTTCTCATTCATAATCTCGCTGATTTTTTCAACGGACTGGCTGAATAATTCCTTAAGAAGTACAACGTTTCCTGTTCTTGTGGAAAGCTTAGCACCGTCGACCGAAACCGTACCGTACGGAACGTGAACAAGCTTATTGTACCAATCATATCCCATAAGCTCAATTACCTTAAACCATTGCGCAAAATGCAGGCTTTGTGCAGATGATGTTACATATATGCATTTATCAAAATCATAAGTCTGCTTACGATATACGGCAGCGGCAATGTCACGTGCGGGATAAATAGTAGATCCGTCTTTTTTCAGAATCAGACAAGGCGGCATGTTATATTCGGAGAGATCGACTATGGACGCACCGTCATCAAGCTTAAGAAGTCCTTTTTCACGGAGAACTTCAACCTGCGCCTGTACCTTATCCATATAGAACGATTCGCCCTTGTATGAATCGAAAGTAATGCCGAGCTGTTTATATGTCTTTTCATATTCCTGCATCGACACCTTAACAAACCACTTCCAAAGCTCTAAGTTTTCGGAATCCCCTTCTTCGAGCTTATGAAATTCACTTCTTGCTTCGTCATTAAGCGTAGGATCCTTTTCGGCTTCCTCGTGGAATTTAACGTATATTTTTACGAGCTCGTCGATTCCGCCTTTTTCAATCGTCTCACGATCTCCCCATTTTCTGTAAGCAACAATCTGCTTTCCGAACTGAGTTCCCCAGTCGCCTAAATGGTTTATGCCTACGCAATTATAGCCTGCAAATTCATGGATTAACTTGAGTGAATGACCGATAACGGTTGTTCCGAGATGTCCGATATGGAACGGTTTGCATATGTTCGGTGAAGAATAGTCGAGAACGACTGTTTTGCCTTCTCCCTCATTTGACGATCCGTATTTCTCACCTTTTTCTTCTATCTCGTTAAGCACATGATCGACAAGATATTCAGGCGATATTTTAAAATTCAGGTAGCCGCCTGCCGCAGCCGCAGACCCTATGCCGAAATCTCCTATAATCTCTGCAAGTGAAGCTGCTATCTTAGGAGGAGCGTTTCTCAATATCTTCGAAAGTCTGAAGCACGGGAAAGCAATGTCACCCATAGCGGAATCTGGAGGATATTCTAACATGGTAAGTATATCTTCAGGTGTAAGACATACGTCAGTTGACAATTTCTGCGCTGCCTCTGCTATTTTTTCGGCGGCACATATTTTAAAATATTGCATATTTTCTCCGAATATTAATTAAAGTTCTATTTTTTGCTGACGCTGATTTTTTTGGTTCTGCTCTTCGAGGATAGTGTGTATCTTCTTAGCGGGATTCAAAAGTGTGCTGATGGAACGGTCACGATTAAGAGTATCGATTATGAGCGCAACATATTTGCACATATTAACCTCTGAATACCATTCCTTCTTAAGGAGTTCTTCGGGATGATAAATAAGGTTTGTGGTGAAGCACTTAGTAAACAAGCCTTCTTCATATGCTTTGTCGAATACTTCGAAACCGTTTGTAAACAAACCGAAGGTTACAAAGAAGAAAATTCTCTTAGCACCTTTTCCCTTAAGCTGCTTAGCTACGTCGATAATAGAGTCACCGGAGGCAATCATGTCATCTACGATAATAGCGTCCTTGCCCTTAAGGTCGGAGCCGAGATATTCATGAGCCTCTATTGGGTTTTTACCGTCTACAACAACAGAATAATTACGTCTCTTGTAGAACATACCAAGCTCGATTCCCATAACGGATGCATAGTACATTGTACGCTTAATTGCTCCTTCATCGGGTGATATTATCATAATATCATCATGTGCAAAGGAAATATCCGGTACATCTCTTACAATAGCCTTGAGCATCTGATATGTAGGCTTAATATTGTCAAAACCGGTTAAAGGAATAGCGTTGGAAACTCTTGTATCATGCGCATCAAAAGTAATAATATTAGTAACTCCCATGTTGGAAAGTTCCTGAAGGGCTATAGCACAGTCGAGGGATTCGCGAGATGAACGCTTATCCTGTCTGCCTTCATAAAGCATAGGCATAATAACGGTGATACGTCTTGCTTTACCCGCAATAGCTGCTATGATACGCTTTAAATCCTGAAAATGATCATCGGGGCTCATTGGAACTTCTCTTCCATACATACGATATGTTTCACCGTAATTGAAGCAGTCACATATAATAAATACATCATGACCTCTCATCGTGTTATGAAGCATACCTTTGGCTTCACCAGAACCGAAGCGCGGGCAGTCGGCTGTAGTGATGAACGTACTGTCATCATCGTGATTACGCCACTCACGAAGATAGTAATCGACTTGGCTTGTGAACTTGTCACAACCTTTCATTCCGATAACCGAAAGCTCTCCGAATAAGCTGTCACTCATAAATTACCCCTCTGTAACAATATTATATTTTTAAAAAACAAGCAGAATTAACTGCATTCTCCTTTAGTATTATACCATATTTTACTCAAATTTTAAACAACCGCAGTCAATTTTTGATTTGTGATTTCATATAGAATTATATACAATAAATCAGCATGATTCCGCCAAATTTTACAATTGCTGTTTTCAGTGCCTTGATATGCCTTATTCGGCGGAAAATAAAGCGAAAAAACTCCGAACTGACATTTATTCTTATAATTAAATATGCGTTTCCACGCACGCAATCATAAGAATAATCTCTGTTCGGAGGCTCATCATATCTGTTTAATAATCAAGGTGCACTTTTTAATACTGGGATGTCTCGGCAATCAATGTGAGCTTATCGAGAGCTTTTTTCATGTCATCGGACTTAAACGAGGCTGTTCCGACAACGAAAACATTAGCGCCTGCTTTTGCGGAATCCGCAATAGTTAACTCGCCTATACCGCCGTCAACTTCTATTTCGCATTCCGGGTTGTTTATATTAAGGTACTCTCGTATTTCCTTAATTTTCGGAAGCATGGACGGCATAAACTTCTGTCCGCCGAATCCCGGCTCCACAGTCATTACCAGTATCATATCGCAATATTCGGCAAAACAAAAAGCATCGGATGCGGGATACATCGGCTTTAAGGATACCGCAGACTTCATGCCGAGACTGCGTATATATTTTAAAACCGCTATCAATTCATCTTTCGGCAAAACATCGCTGTGTATCGTTACCGAAGACGCACCGGATTCATGTAAAACATCGATATATTTCTGCGGAGCTGCAGTCATCATATGAACATCGAGCGGTAAAGAAGTAATCGAATGTATTTTTTTAATTATATCGAAGCCGAAGCTTATATTAGGCACATAAACTCCGTCCATCACATCACAGTGCAGCATATCGCATCCCGCGGCTTCGGCACGCTTCACCTCATCTGCAAGATGCAGAAAATCACACGCCAACAGCGACGGAGACATTTTTATTTTCATAGGTCAATTTTCCTTTTTGCTTATAAATTATTTTCTTTAAGCAGGCAAACCGCATGTGCGGATATTCCCTCTCCGCGTCCCGTAAATCCCATTTTTTCCTCGGTTGTCGCCTTGATATTCACACGTTCTGCAGGTACGGAAAGCACTGCGGCGATTTTTTCCCGCATTAATGTGATGTACGGGTTCAGCTTAGGCTTCTGCGCGATGACGGTCATATCCGCATATTCGATTTCAAAACCGTCCCTCGCTATTATTTCGGCTGTTTTTTTGAGCAGTATACTGCTGTCAATGTTTTTATACTCGTTGTCGTTATCCGGAAAATTAAAGCCTATATCACGCTCTCCCGCCGCACCGAGCAATGAATCAATCAGTGCGTGAATCAGCACATCTCCGTCAGAATGCGCAAGCAGTCCGAGTTCCGATTCCACATGTACTCCGCCTATAATGAGGTCTTTGTTTTCACAAAACCTATGTGCATCATAACCGTGTCCGATTCTCATTCACTCACCTCTGTTTTTCTGTACTCCAATATCGCTTTCGCTATGGCAATATCCTCGGGATAAGTTATTTTCATGTTTGTCTTGCCGCAGTCAACCAATCTTATCTTAAAGCCTAATCTCTCACACAGCGCACAATCATCAGTAGCGGTAAAATTATCTCTCTTTGCCGTATACACAGCCGCACGATACATTTCGGACATGAATATCTGCGGGGTTTGTACGCTCCATACAGTATCGCGATCTATGGTTTCGGTTATACTGTTGCCGAGATTCACCTTTTTTAATGTATCGGTAGTCCGTGCGCCGCATGCCGCCGCTCCCACAACATATGCTTCTATAAATGTTTTATCTATCATTTCCGACGTTACAAGACATCTTGCGGCGTCATGAATCGCAACAAACTCACATGCCGGATTTACCGCTTCAAATCCGAGTCTTGCCGAATCCTGTCGTGTATCTCCACCCGCAACTATACGTGTAACCTTTGTTATACCGTAGTCGGCGATTAAATTGCGGCATCCTTTAATATCGGCTTCTCTCGTCACCAATACAATTTCATCGGTTTCAGTGCTGTGTTCAAACGCCATAATACTTCTGATAAAAATCGGAATTCCGTCAAGCAATACAAACTGCTTTGTTTGTTCGCTGTCGAATCTTTTTCCGTTTCCCGACGCAAGAATAACTGCCGAATTAAATTTTTTCTTTTTCTTCACCGAAAGTACTTTTACAAGATCGGATATTTCTCCCATTGGCTATCTACTCCATAATACTATGTCTTAACTCTTAACCTAAAAAGCGGAGAATTTTCAGTCATGAAAATTCTCATGAGCGGGGTGGTTGCCTTCACTAATCTGCTATAGTATATCCCCGCTCAATTTTAAGCTTAAATAACGGAGAATTTTCAGTCATGAAAATTCTCGAGAGCGGGGTGGTTGCCTCCACTAATCAGCTATAGTATATCCCCGCTCAATTTTAAGCTTAAATAACGGAACTTGCACGTTTGCCGTATGGCAATTTTCGAAACTCTTTGAGTTTCACATCTTTGATGTTTGAAAAAGAGCAAGTTCGAGGAGGCGGTGGTTATCTACATTACTCAGCC
>CAZWLL010000008.1:50176-52820 GCA_964634795.1 uncultured Ruminococcus sp.
GATGTTTGAAAAAGAGCAAGTTCGAGGAGGCGGTGGTTATCTACATTACTCAGCCGAAAATTATCCGCCGACATCATTATACCATAAACAGTGTGAAAAATAAATACACAGAAATAAATTTGCATGTAACAATACTGTACTTGATTCCGCGGCTTTTCGGTGGTATAATTCAAAAAAAGATTACTCGGAGGATTTTATATGTTATACACAGACTTAGAACCTAAAAAGGTTTTTGAATATTTCAGAAAAATATCCGACATTCCGCGCGGATCGGGCAATGAAGCTGCAGCAGCCGAATATGTCCGCTCTACAGCAGAAGCCTTGGGACATGAGGCTTCAATAGACGCATCGGGCAACGTATTAGTAAGAGCTAAAGCGACACTGGGATACGAAAACCACAAGCCTATTATGCTTCAGGGACACCTTGATATGGTTTGTGAATCAAATCGCGGAGTACAGCATGATTTTCTTCGTGACCCGATTGAATTTATACTCAACGGTGACCTTTTAACTGCTAACGGCACAACATTGGGAGCTGACGACGGCACTGCGGTTGCGATTATGCTCGCTGTACTTGATTCCGACCTTCCTCACCCGGAGCTCGAGTGCCTGTTCACCACAGAAGAAGAAACAGGTTTATCGGGTATGAGAGGATTCGACCCGTCAGTTCTTAAATCAACCCGCCTTCTTAACCTTGACTCCGAAGGGGAATATGAGGCTACGGTATCATGCGCAGGCGGCGTACGCTCGCATATTTTCTTCACAGCGGATAAAGAGGACGTTCCCGACAGCTATACTCGAATTTCAATTGAAATCAGCGGACTGTTCGGAGGTCACTCGGGTTCGGATATTAATCTCGGCAGAAAAGGTGCCGTTGCCGTTGCCGCAAGACTGCTCTATGCCGCATCCGCAGACAATGATGTACGCATTTCCGAAATTATCGGCGGAAATCGTGACAATGCCATTCCGCGTGAGTGCCATGCGACAGCCGCAGTCAAGGATTACGATAAATTTATCTCCGCATTGAATGCTGAAATCGAAAAAATCCGCCATGAGCTTGTCTCCGATGATAATGGCTTCGCTGTAACCGTCAAACCTGCCGATAACACCGTATTTATGTCAAAACATCGTTCCGCCGAGCTTATTTCCCTTTTGAGAATTCTTCCGACGGGTGTGAGAGCGATGAGCAAAAATGTAGAGGGACTTGTCGAAACCTCATCCAACCTCGCCGTTATCAGAAAATCGGAATGCGGATTCGAAATCGTTGTTTCGTCCCGTTCATCTGTTGAATCTAAGCTTGATGATATGCAGAATTTAATCGAATGCGCCGCACTTCTTACGAATTCCGAAATCAAGCATACCGACAGATACCCCGGTTGGGATTATACGGAAAACTCGGAAATGCAGAAATTATATATTGATTCCGTAAAAAAAGTATTCGGAATAGATGCGAAAATCATCGGAATTCACGCAGGACTCGAATGCGGACTGCTTAAAGCAAAGAAAAACGATATGGACATGATATCAATCGGTCCCGATGTAAGAAATCTGCACTCACCCGATGAAGTTCTTTCGGTTTCCTCACTCAGCAGGCTTTGGGATATAGTTGTTGAAATACTGAAAAACGCATAACGTCCTGTTATACTGCCGCTATTGCTCCAGTTTTCTATAAGTTCAAGCATAACAAAATAAGGCGCTCTTAAAGATATATACCCACGTGGGAATATCTTAAAAGCGCCTTATTTTTATTTTGCGGTCAGTTCATAAGTGCTGCTTCCGCACACAACCGTATATGTACTTCCGCTTGTTAATTTATCGGATGCAATGTATAACGCATTGCATTTTACGCCATTCTGTATTTCAAGAACAACTTCTCCGTTTTCGTCTATAACGGAAACATCGGCTTCGTTCTCCTTAACAGATGCCGTTATGCTCGGAATAGACACTACCTGTGATGCCGAGGATTCTCCTCTTGAGAACGCAATGAATGTTCCACCGCTTATTGCAACAGTACCGTTTGTATCTATTATGCAGTCCGGGTCGCCGTATACAACCATATCTTTATTCTTGATTGTAATATTTCCTCCCGAAATTTCAAGTGTACCATTGGAATCGAGGACATCATTACCTCCCGATAATGTTAAATTACCTCCGCATATTTTTATATATACTCCCTCTTCCGCTTCTTCATTCATCAATCCTGTGCCACCGCCGCCGAAATTACCAAAACCGCCACCGCCTCTGCCGCCTTTTTTCTCGCTCGACGAAGTGTCCGAATCACTGTTGTCATCTGTTTCTTCGGGTTTTGTTCCGTTTGTACTGTCTCCGCTCGGCATATCGGGCGGTGTCTGTCCGTCTGTGTTTGACGTACCGTCGGGCTTTTCGGGTATTGTTCCGTCTGTACTGTCTCCGCTCGGCATCTCGGGCGGTGTCTGTCCGTCTGTGCCCGACGTACCGTCGGGCTTTTCGGGTACTGTTCCGTCGGTTCCCTCTCCGCTTGGTATTTCAGGCGGTGTCTGTCCGTCTGTGTTTGATGTACCATCAGGTTTTTCGGGTACTGTTCCGTCTGTACCGTCTCCGCTCGGTATCTCGGGCGGTGTCTGTCCGTCTGTGCCCGACGTACCGTCGGGCTTTTCGGGTACTG
>CAZWLL010000008.1:52920-56434 GCA_964634795.1 uncultured Ruminococcus sp.
TTCCGTCGGTTCCCTCTCCGCTTGGTATTTCAGGCGGTGTCTGTCCGTCATCGGGTGTAAAATCACCGAAGTCGAAATCTCCGCTTTTCGCGTCGAAATTTCCGAAGCCTGAGGATGATCCGGACGCGGCATTGATTGTGTCGTCCGATGATACTATATCAATATCACCGCCGTAAATTTCAACCTTCATGCCTTCCAAACCTTCATAACATTTTGTGACGTTAATTACACCGTCATTGATAATAAGCCACGATTCGGCATGTACCGCATCATCTCCTGCAGATATATTGATATTACCGCCGTCGATAATCACATATCCTTTTTCCTCATCGGTATCATTATTGGATTTAAGCGCATCCTCATCGGATGTTACATTAATCTCGCCGCCTTTAATAAGCAGGCAATCCTTGCCTTTTATCGCATCCCCTACGGAATTTACCGTAATTTTTCCCGATACGATTTTCAAGTCGTCTTTCGAGTGTATACCTTTATCGTAATTTCCGTTAACGATGAGCTCCCCGTCACCGTTTATCGTAAGGTCAGCTTTTGAATAAACAGCTGCGGCAGGTTCGTTTTCATCGTTTTCGTATACATAGTTTGTACTGTCGCTTATTGTATTAACCGTTCCCGAGGCTAATGTTATGCACACGTTTTTTGCGGATTTTACATAGACAGGCGACATATCCGAACTTATTGTCACACCCGAAAAAATCAAATGCACATTTTCCTCGGATTCCACAATAATCTGTCCGCTGTAGTCACCGCTCAGAACATAATCTCCGCCTGCCGTTATCTTTATATATCTGTCACCGATATCCATTTCTATTGTTGACTGAGCGTTGTTTCCGTCAAGCTCGACATATGCCGCATCATCCGCAATCGATGTATCAAGATCGAAGTCGGAATACTCGGCTTCCGGATAATAATCTCCGTCATCACTTTCCTCAATTACAGTATTATCCGCTGATGCCGACACTTCTTCCGTACTTGTTTCGGTTGAATTTACAACAGTGCTTTCATCCGTATTCGATGCGGTTGTCGTGCATGAATTCAGCACAAGCATTGCGAGAATTATACCAAGCAGTCTTTTACGCATTATTGTTGTTTTCATGTTCTGTGCCTCACTGTCACTGTTTTTTGCAGTAAATATTTTACCTTTTCAACTTTATGACAGAGTATCGGAAACGTGAAAAACGAATGAAAAAAACATGATTATTACTTGAGTAAAGCTCTGTTTTCAAGCATGTGAAAATACTCGAGTTTTTGCGGGTCACTTACTTCCCTGCCTGATACAATATACTCCGCGTCATCAATTTTTCCGTCAGATGTCGGCACTGTACCTATGCTTTCCATCATATATTTCAGTCTTTTGACTGTGCCTTCCGTGCCGTCGATTATATCTATGTCTCCTAAATATGCTCTGAAGCTGTCACGAAAATACGCGAAATGAGTACATCCCAGCACAACCGCCGTATAACCTTCGTTTTTGTCGATTATTTCTTTAAGATATCCCGTGACTGTATCAATATCAAATACTGCATTCTCGGCATAGGTTACAAGCTTCGGTGCTGCCACAAGTGTAGGAAGTGTATCATTATTATAGTTTTTATCTATAAGATCATGCAGCTTTTTCCCCGCTATAGTCAGCGGAGTAGCACACACAAGTATCTTTTCTCCGTGGTGCATTATAGATGCCGGTTTTACGGCAGGCTCCATGCCGATAATCGGTATGGAATACATTTTTCTCAGCGTATCTATTGCCATACTCGTTGCCGTATTGCACGCGACAACTACAATATCAGCTCCGTGTTCTATGAGACACTTTACGCCGTCAATGCTGTATTCGATTACTTGCTCAGGCTTTTTTTCACCATAAGGAACATGATCGGTGTCGGCATAGAATATATATTCGGCATTTTTTATCTCTTGTCTTGCATAAGCCATTACCGATATGCCGCCCGCACCCGAATCGAAAAAACCTATTTTAATTTTTTCCTTCATAGGAGAGCTCTCCTTTAATAATTATACTGTATATTATATTCCAACAAGACGTACTTTTCAATAGTTGACCTTTTAATGCCGCGCAATTTTAAATAACCCGCATACACAAAACATCCCCGCACAATTTCGATACGGGGATGAAAAATATTATGTCATTCGTGTTTAAACTTCTTAATAAGCCATGCCGTCGTTTTCTTCAATAATTTCACTCAGCGATATCGGTTCATAACCGTGCTCGTGCATCCATCTTGCCATTGTCAGAATACGCTCTGCGTAATCGGGTTCATATGCGGCATAATCAGGATAGAAGTACTGCTCATGAATTACCATCTGAATAAAACCGCCTTCTGACGGACGTGAGCTTAAGTCATCAAGAAAAGCTTCAACACGATTTGCGGGAAGGTCGCCTGCGTTGAGTACCATATGAAGCTTAGCGAAAACGACATCTTCATCGGTGTCTACAACGAAACAGCGATGCTCGGCGTGAATGGTCTGCTCGTGAGTAAGATGATACGAAACAATCGGGTCACCGTTCTTATAGTAGCCTGTATAATAATTTTCACCGCGGCATACCGTAAGATACGCACAAAGGGCACGATAACCGAGAGAACGCAATGCTCTTGTACCGTTGACACTGCATGCTCCCCAGTGCAATGTTGTTGTATTCCGCAATGACGAAGATCCGACTATTCTGCGCAATTCACGAATAACAAGCAGTGCATCGTTGCGAACCTCATCATAGCTCTTGTTCTGATAAGGTAAATCCGGCATTTCACTGCGCGAATGGAACGAAAACGAGAGCCAATCCGAATTTGCTTCGAATTCTTCACGGTATTTGTCTGTCATCATGGAAAGATTGAATGAACCGTCGTATGTTTCATAAAAAGCGTTGATATGTACCTTACTTCCGTACAAATCATGAGCTTTCTTAAAAACACCGAGGTAAGCATTTTCGAAAATCGATTTATACTCGTTTCTGTGCTCATGCAAATCACGAAAGGCTAAAATAAAATCATCTACCGTAAAGCGGTATTTGTGATACGCTTTCGCAAAAACATAAACAGTGATAGTTTCACTCTCTCCAGAATCGGCATTAACAGCCTGCAAACGATTTACCCGTCCGTCAAGCAGAACATCTGCGGAAAAAGTACCGTCATTTTCTCTTTGCGCCGATACACCGTTTACCGTAATTTGTCCGTCTGCGGAAGATTTCAGCAAAACATGTATTTTTAAGCTGTTATTTACCCAAACTCCGTCCGCTTCGCCTACCATTACATCCCCGTTGACGGGAAAAATGAAATGCGGAGATGTGCTGTTCTCATTCATAATATATTCCTTCCGTTCATGGATTTTAAAAATTATAACTCACCGTTAAGCCTAAAGAACGGAGAATTTCCAGTCATGGAAATTCTCGAGAGTGGGATGGTTATCTCGCCTACTCGACTGAAGATTATTCCCACTCACCGTTAAGCCTAAAGAACGGAGAATTTCCAGTCATGGAAATTCTCGAGAG
>CAZWLL010000009.1:0-53159 GCA_964634795.1 uncultured Ruminococcus sp.
GAATGCCGCGCAGCGAAATCATATCCATTATTTGATGCTCCTTTGCCTTGATTACACCGTATATTGTACCGAAAATGCCCGGTTGCCTCCACCAACTACCGCGTATATTCTGCTTTACATCCCGGTTTACATCGCTATTTATGGCTTTTCGAGGACATTTCGTATCAAGTATAAAGGCGATAGAGGATAGCACGTTTCGTTATAGCCCTTCGTCAGATGGATTGAAAGGATGTCGCATTTCACAACATCTTTTACAGCTTCAATCAGAATCAAATACCAGATTCTGAAAAAGGGTGTCCCGTTTTGGGACACCCTTTCAGCTGCGGTAAAACAGATGAAATCAGTTTCACTCAACTGCTACGCCTATATAGCGGAGAATTTCCGGTCACGGAAATTCTCGAGAGTGGGATGGTTGTCTCACCTACTCGGCTGAAGTCAGTTCCCACTCATCGGTTCCGATGGGTTCACGTGAATCATTATATGCTTGACATTGGGATATCTCTTTTCCACACTTGCATGCAGCTTTTCCGCAATGGCGTGACCTTCACGAAGTGATATATCACCGTCAACCTTAATTTCAGACTCAATATATACTTTATTGCCGAACATTCGTGTTCGCAATACGTCAACCCCCATAACACCTTCATTTTCTTCGATAAATTTACGCAGTTCATTTTCGTATTTTTCACCGCATGATGTATCAAGAAGTTTGGAGACAGCATCTTTAAGTATATCATATGATACCTTAAGAATAAACAAACAAATTACCACACTCGCGACACTGTCAAGCACAGGATAACCCATCATAGCGCCGACAATTCCGATAAGTGAACCGACGGATGAAAATGCATCCGAACGATGATGCCATGCGTCAGCCATAAACGCAGCGGAATTAATTAGTTTAGCGTAAAATACAGTGTACCAGTACATCGCTTCTTTGCTGACAATCGAAAGTACAGCGGCGAACAATGCTATACCTCCCGGAATCGTCAAATTTTCATAATTGCCTTCAATGATATTTTCAAGTCCTATTTTACCTAATCCGAGTCCTGTAATCATCAGCAGAAGACTCAAAAACAATGATGAGATACATTCTACTCGCTCATGACCGAATGGATGTGTCTTATCCGCTACCTTTTTAGATATCTTAACACCGATATATGCGATTATCGTAGTAAGCACGTCGGAGAATGAATGAACTGCATCCGAAATCATCGCCCCTGATTTGCCGTAAATTCCCGCAAATATTTTGAATCCCGATAAAATCGCATTTCCTATTATGCTGACCAGTGATAATTTGCGAATGATGCTTTTTTCGTTGACTGTTTTACCGTTTTTCATGTTGTTGGTTGCTTTTTGGGTTTTCATATAAGAATCCACCTTTCAAATTAATGGTTTCTCTTATTGTCACCTCATCAACGAGATTGATGCCCCAACGATAATGCATATAAAAAAGCACACCGATGGAACATACAACTGTCCCACAGATGTGCTGAACATAATCACTCTGCTGCTGTGTCTCCACAGCCCGGCCCCATAACCTTTTACGGTGCATCGCCTGCTCAGTTTGTACTGTTAATCTCGCATTCCGTATGGAATGTAAATGCAGTGCAAAGAGTTAAGTAATTATATAATATTTCTTTTACATTGTCAATAGTATTAATAACATAAATCAGTCTAAACACAAAAAATAAAGGAAGAATTTTTATGTCTTCCTTTATTCTTTCGGATCAGTTAATTATAAAGTGTTTTAGCTGACATTATACGGTATACATGTACGAATATTTTATTCGAGGATTTCGGACAAAATGCCCTCTCCTTCTTTCTTTTCTTCAGTCTCTTCTTCGTCACCGAATACCATATTGGCATATATTCTCTTCATTCTGTCGTCATCAAAACGCTCATCTATAAACTCTAAAAAAGCGTTATCCGCTTCAACACCGTTTTTTCTCTGAACCCAGCGTTCTACCGCGATAAGCGACACGGCGGCATCGAATACAATAAATATAATCAACACCCATGTGACCGCTTTACCTATTTTGTTGGGAATTTTCAGTATAATGTCCGACAAGCGTGGATACAGGTTCTTTATCCACATCATACCGAGAATGCCCCAGAAAATAGAATACAGCAAGCAAATTCTTCCGTTAAGGTTAAACGGCATATCGCTGTAATCCCATGAACGAGATCCGAATACCAATTCCTGTGCAAATGAGCATGCGTATTCAACAGCACTGCCTATTACAAGTCCGCCTAAAAACGACAGCCAACGAGAATGATTTCTTAAATTATATAGCGTCACGGTAAGAGCCAAAGCTCCGACTCCGTACAGCAAATTAAATGTACCGTATACCAATCCAGAGCGGCTCTCGATATATCCGTTTTTCAGAAAGCACCAGATTAATTCGATAATTACACCGACAAAGCTTCCTATTATAAACACCAATGATAATTTATAGAAGTTTGTTCCCTGTGCGAAATTATCGTTTTTCTCTTCCTTGTAATCAATTACGGCGTTCGCGGGAGCGTGTGCTATAAACTTGCCTTTCTTACTCTGTTGAACATCATGCCATCTTGCTCGTACTTCATCCGCAAGATTTATTGATACCAAGCTTGCTTTTGTAAGATTTGATGAAATTTTACGAAGTGCCTCTACTCTTGCATCAACGTCTTCGTCATCAACCTCGGATTCTTCATCAACCATCTTCTCGTAATACTCACGCATTTCAAGCTCGGTTTTTTCAGCTGTAGCTGCGGCAGCTTCGCTTTCACGAAGCATTTGTCCGAGCGATGAATCCTCCGGAATTTCTTTTTTTATTTCGGTATCTATTTCCTTTTTTTCGGTTTCTATGACATCCTTTATGTTTGTCTTAAACAGCTTAGCCAAATTAACCCCCTCCGTTTATTAGGCGGCATTCAGTATATTCATGAATTCCTCACCTGTTATTGTCTCATGCTCATACAGATACTTAGCAAGTTCATCCAGTTTTCTTCTGTTGTTCTTTAAAATCTCCAGGGCTTTTTCATGCTGTTTCTTAATAAGCTCTACTACTTTTCTGTCAATTTCACTTTGCGTCTCGGCAGAGCATGAAAGTGATGTATCTCCTCCGAGATATTGATTCGTCACGGTTTCCATAGCTACCATTCCGAATTCATCGCTCATACCATAACGTGTTATCATCGCTCTCGCCAGCTTTGTCGCCTGCTCTATATCATTGGATGCACCGGTTGTAATTGAGCCTATTGCAATTTCCTCAGCCGCACGTCCTCCTGTAAGGGTGGCTATCTTGTTTTCGATTTCTTCCCTATTCATGAGGTAATGATCGTTTTCTTCAACCTGCATCGTGTATCCGAGTGCGCCCGATGTACGCGGCACAATTGTAATTTTCTGTACGGGGGCTGAGTTCGACTGCATTGCCGCAACGAGAGCATGACCTATCTCATGATATGCGACTATTTTCTTCTCGTTGTCCGTAAGTATAGCGTTCTTCTTTTGATATCCTGCTATAACTACCTCAATGCTCTCCTCAAGGTCTGCTTGAGAAACCTTGTCCCTGCCGTTTCTGATGGCACGAAGCGCGGCTTCATTCACAATATTTGCAAGCTCCGCACCTGAAGCTCCTGACGCCATTCTCGCTATATGAGTGAAATCAATCATATTCTCGAGCTTAACCTTTTTCGCGTGAACTCTGAGTATTTCTTCTCTTCCCTTAAGATCTGGTAACTCTACCGGTACTCTGCGGTCAAATCTTCCGGGACGTGTAAGTGCTGCATCAAGGCTCTCGGGTCTGTTAGTTGCCGCAAGTATTATAACTCCGGTATTTCCTTCAAAACCGTCCATTTCAGTCAGAAGCTGATTTAATGTCTGCTCACGTTCATCGTTTCCGCCGATTCTTCCGTCTCTCTTTCCGCCGATTGCATCTATTTCATCTATGAAAACAATACACGGTGCTTTTTCTTTTGCCTGTCTGAACAAGTCACGTACCTTAGATGCACCCATACCGACAAACATTTCAACAAATTCTGAGCCTGATATCGAGAAAAACGGAACATTCGCCTCACCTGCAACAGCCTTTGCAAGCATTGTTTTACCTGTTCCGGGAGGGCCTACCAAAAGAATTCCCTTAGGTACGGATGCACCGATTTCTTCGTATTTTTGAGGATTATGCAGATAATCTACGATTTCGGTAAGATTCTCTTTTGCTTCATCCTCGCCTGCTACATCGGAGAATTTAATTCCGTCGGATGATTTTACATAAATCTTGGCATTGCTCTTGCCCATGTTGAACATCATGGAGTTGTCGCCGCCTGCGTGCTTCATAAGCTGTTTTGTCAGTAATTGGCCTAATCCCCAGAAAATGAGTACGGGAACTATCCATGAAAACAGCAAGCTGATTATCGGTGAGGTTTCTTCTACGATTTCACTTGTGAATACCGCTCCCGATTCATACAAGCGTTCCACAAGTCCGTCATCGTCCATTTTGCCCGTCTTGTATATGTTCTTTCCGTTTTTATCTGTGAACAGTATTTGATTGTCCTCAACCTCAACCTGACCGATTTCCTGATTTTCGGTCATTTTCATAAATGTGCCGTAGTCTACTTCCTGAATTTTTCGCTGTGAAACAAACGGCATCAGAAAAACATTTATAAGCAAGAGGACTATCATTACAATCGCATAATAGAATATTATCGGTTTTTTCGGTTTTTTAATTTCCTGCATATCATTTATCCTTTCTGATTTTATGTTAAACTATGAGAATTTTCTTTTAAGAAAATTCTTAAATGGCGTATCTCTCCACTCACTTATTCTTCAGTTTATCTTTAATCCGAACGCTTTTCTTCTCAAATGATTCTCTCATCTCATGTAAATATTCGTTAAGAGCTCTCTCCGATTTAAGCGGGAAGAAAAAGTGAGGACGCATTGCGGCTCTGTCTTCGAATTGTTTAATGTGTGCCTTGAGACTTTCATATTTTACAATGACATCGTTTTCATCCGCAAACTTCTTAAGTTTTCTTATAAGATTTGAAGAATAAACAACATCTATCAAAAATACTCCGTAGAAAAAGCCTACAAAGAACGAAAATGCGAGATTTTGCGACAGCCATGTAAGAGCGTTTAAGATTCTCGGATGAATCAGGAAATAGTAAACGGCACCGAGTAATGCCCACGCACATGAAAACAACGGACATATTACTCCTTGGACATTACCCCAAAGATCACTGTAATCCCACAGCCGGACATGTGCGACGCGCAGGCAAAATATACCGGCAATATATTCTATTGCTGTCATACATATCGCCATCACAATAAACAATACGGCCTTATTTACGATAGGATTTACTATTAGATTATATTTTTCGAGTGAAGCTATCATATACAGCAGAGAAAGTCCGAAGCCGTATAACGGAAGATACGGGCCTATGCAGAATCCCGGATTAATCCACTTATGCTCCTTATTTTCAACCGCAAAATACTTTCTGAAAATAAGCTCTATTACCCATCCTATTACTGATCCTATAAAAAATAAAAATGCGTATTTCAAAAAAATGTTCATAGGCTGTTCCCTCGCAGTCGTTTGCATTTAATATAATTTTGATTCATTAGTGAACTGTTACACTTTATATTATTATAATACTTTACGGCACATCGTGTCAATATAATTATTGTGAATTTGTTTTAACGTATTCCGCTCGAATATTGAATTATTCCGATTTCAACAGACAAATTAACCGTTATCCCCGATAAGATTTCGAGAATAACGGTTTTATTTTATGTTCTCTTTTTCACTATTAACGCAACCGCAGCCGCCAAAACGAATATAACCGAAAGTGTCATACAAATACCCTGTATTTCACTGTACTGAACACCGCTTTCCGTCATATTGTCCGTATCACCTGTTTCAGCAGTCAGCAAAGCTTTGTTTTCTTCTATCCAGTGAGCATACAATACATGTGAAGACGGCTCGGTAACCGTTTTTTCCGTATTGATTTCGATACCGTCTTCGGGAGCAGTATACCATCCAACGAACACATATCCTTCTTTTGTGGGAGTGTAGCTGAGTTCGGGATAGTTATCACCGAATTTTACTTCTATCGGTTCGAATTCATCTTCTCCGCCGCATGTATCGAATGAAACGGTTACATTCTCTATTACTGTAGATTCAACTGTTGTAAGTCCGTCAGATGTTCCGGCGTATCCGTAAAACTCTACCTCGGCAACATCTCCGTGTGAGCGGTCGTTGCAGTATCTGTAGTATGAATAACCTATATTATTTTTGAACTTCTTTATTACCTGCCAGTCGGAATAATCAAGTCCGCTGTTTGACTGCCAAAGTGTTGTCCAATTTTCTCCGTCGTTTGAGCCTTGAATCATAGCACCGTCGAAACGATCCGGATATGTCTCACGAGGCATAATGCACACCATAGTAAGAACATACTGCTCATTCAATTTCATACCTGCGTAGCAGTCCGTATTCGCACCTATCGTCGGATCGTAAAACGAATATATATCTCCGTCGAAAGCAACCTTACAGCCGCTTTGCGCTGAGCCGTCCCATCCTGTTTTTTCGCCGATTATACTTCCCTTAATCAGAACAGAACCTTCAGGTATCTGCTTTCCCGATGATGGATACGTAGCGCAAACTCCGATTGCCAAAAGAACGGTAATCACAGCAGCAATACATATTCTGAACATCAATTTAGACATTTGTGCTGCCCCCTTTCTTTTTGGTAAATACACATACGCATATAACAGCTATAGATGCAACCGCAAGTGCGGATGCTGCGGCAATAAATACCACATCCATATCGGTAACTTCATAATACTGCTCATCGACATTTACGTCTTCCGCGGCATATATTTCTTCAGTATCGGCTGTTTTCTTCGGTACATATTCACTGTATGTCGAAATACCGGCTGTATTCTTCGGTGCTTCTCCTAAAACATACGGCTCCAAATCAACGATTCCGTCAGCTTTTCGACCGTCGGCATATATCGGATCGGTATACATTGTAATATCTTCCTTAGAGAAAACCTTACCGCTTGCCCATTCCCAATATGCGTTGTTTCTGCCGTTTACCGCGCAATAATAAATTCCGTCATCAGTTGCAGTATATGTCTTGTCCGTTGCGCCTTCGATTTTCTCTCCATCGGACGGTGAGGACATATCAAGCTTATACCATTGATATCCGTAAACCTTTCCTATCGCATTTGCGGTAAGAACATAGCCGTCTTCAGTTTTTTCCGATGTGACATCCGCTCCGAGCATGTAGTTGTCGGGATTCCAGAGCTTTATATACCAGCAGCGGTATCGTGTGGCAACCGCATCGTTCATTTTCTTAGCTGCTCTGGTAAATGAGCTGGTTTGTGACCAGCGAATCCAGTTCATCTCCTGAGATGACTGTATGTAATCAAGCATATAGGAAAGCGAGAATATGCGTGTTCCTTCCGCCTCACCTACCAATATATCGACAACACTCTTCATCTCTTCGTTCATTCCGGTGATATATTCCATGAACTCGGCTTTTTTCCAGAACTGTTCATACCATATGTACTGCTGTCTTTCATTATATGCGAATGTAGTTCCGAATACCGTTTTATCTTCTTCAAATATACTCGGGCCTGATTCGAAATCCCATACGGGTCCGAATGTCACTTTTTCACTGACGCTGTCTGCGTCCTTGTACATGTACGTACTTGTTCTGTATATTTCCCAGTTAAGGCAGAAGGAATATGTAAGCGCCTGCATTGCGTAGCTTTGTACATCTATATATTCCGTATAATGCTTCCCGAGAGAATTATACCCTGTATTGCTGAACAGGGCATTTTCGAAATTCTGTATATATTCCGCTATATACTGAACCTGTTCATATGAAGGGTGCGACGGACTTTTTACATTTATGTACATTCCTTTTTTGGTTTTAAATCCGTATTCTCCCGTTGTACCGCACATTATTTCAAGCACATATCCACCGCTTATATCGGTATCATCTGCGGTAGTTGCCGATGTACAATAGCAATAGTATTCGATTCCCGCTGCGATTGCAGGGTCGTTTTTCTTATTTTTATCGATTCTTCCCGATCTGTCACCTGTGTATGTTGTCTGCTCCTCAAGATCGGTAATTTGTATTGAACCGTTCATATCCATTCTTTCGGTCAATACATAAACACCGCGGTATTCACCGTCTATATATACATTCACAAAACGCGAGGTAATATTAAAATATTCTTTTCCCGCAAGTGCGTTGTAAATGTAAAATCCGATTGGATAACTTACACCTGTCGCGTCATAATTGCCTGTAGTTCTGATGCGAAGCAATGACCACTTTTTGCTTTTGTCCGCTCCCTCGATCAGCTCCGCTTTATCCGCGAGATTAATATTGTATGAGTTCTTTGTATTAAGCGAGCCTGTAGACTGATATGAGGTGAGACCGTGGCCTTTCATTCGGGTAAGGTCTCCCGCATAAATATTTTTGCCGTTTGCTTCGGTCATAACCAGTTTTCCCGTTTCAACAGCGTCATGTGAAGAGTTGATATTTCTAAGTCCTTTGTCACCGTTGTCGAGAGTAATATACATTGTGGCTATATTTTCGCCCTTCATAACAGTGAGGGTGTAACGATAATATAAATTTTTCTCACTATCGTACTCATATATGTTAATCGCTCCGCTCGTGCAGTTGAATTCAACTGTTTCACCGCTATTGTAAAGCGAGCCGTCATCCGGCTTGTAAAGCTGCAGTGAGCCGTCATATCTCAATTTGACGCAGCTCAAGTCTGCTGTAGACGGTAGGAAAAGGTAATACTCATCGTCCTCGTATATACCGATATCGGTACCGATTCTGACACCGTATTCATCGGTTATATCCTCTGCTGCCGTCACGGGAGGTGTAATGTAAGCATCCGAAACAGATGCCGGGCTGTCACAATACACAGGGACGGCTATTAAGGTAATAACAAAAAAAAGCGCCGCTGTATATAAATATAGCCTGTTTAAAAAATGATTTTTCATATTAAATTTCCTTATCGATAGTGTGTTAGCGCGTCACTTTACATATATATTACATTATATCCAAATTCACGTTAATAATCAATAGTTTTTCCGATATTTTTGTCTTAATATGAATAAATTCTCTATTTTATTGTCATTAACTATAATTAAACACTTGAAATAAACGATCATCTATGTTAAAATTTCTACAACAAAAAACATTGAGTGGGGGTATTCATCAGCTAAATAGTAGAGACAACCGTCCCACTCTCGAGAATTTCCGTGACCGGAAATTCTTCGTTCTTAATGCTTAACAGTTATAAAGGGGTAATACGACAGATGAAATCAATTGATTTAAAAACATTCTCACTGTACGGCGCAGAATATCTCGGTGATGACAAATACCTGTTTCCGAAGGGAAAAACAACCGCTCTGTTTACAAATTTTATAACAGGAACGTTTTGCGGTTACGATGCCTCGCCGTGTGAATATCTTTCAATGGACATAACCGCATGCGGAAATTTCTCCGCAGGTTTCTGTTGGCAATTTTGGGAAAGCGATAACGACCGGTGCGACCTTAACATAAAAATGGGCGTGCTTCCCCAACTGAAAACAAGAATATCTCTGCCTCTGTCAGAGCTTGCGGCTAAAACATTGTTCCTTCCGCGTACTCCCGGAAAATTAAAAACCGTAGTACACGGACACCCTGTGGAGCTCGGAAAAATAAAGAAGTTCGCCATATGTGTCGATAAAACGCCTGCAGATTTGATACTGAAAATCGAAAATGTACAAATTCTCGAATCCGAACCCGATTATCCTCTTGACAAAAAAATAATGGTCGATTCACTCGGTCAGAAAAAGCTCACCGAATGGAAGGATAAAACAAGCAATAAAGAAGAAATGAAACGTTATCTTCTTGAGGAAGCAGCGGATACCGCAATTCATCCTATGCATAATCGCTCGCAATACGGCGGATGGCTCGGGAAAAAATTTACCGAAACCGGCTATTTCGGATTGGAACACGACGGTAAAAGATGGTGGCTTAAAGATCCCGAAGGGTATGCTTTCTTCTCGATGGGATTTGACTGCGTCGGAATAGGAGATAACTGCAATTTAACGGGAATTAAAGATTTTTGCGAGACACTTCCGCCGACCGATGATAAAGGATGGCATATTGGTGAATGGCACGGCAGAAAAACAGAGAGCTTTAATTTCTTCGTGCATAATGTAGCATACGCTTTCGGTGAAAATTACTATCCCACATGGGCTGACATGATATACCGCCGTCTTGTTTCATGGGGATGCAATACAGTAGGCTGTTGGAGTGACCCGAAATTTTACGAACGCGAAAAAATGCCGTATGTTATAATCGGTCCGGGATATCCAAGAACAAAGACCGCAGTTTTCCGCGATTTTCCCGATGTATATTCCGCTGAATTTAAAGAAAATGCCGACGAATGGGCGCATTTTCTCGACAAACGCATAGAAGACAAATATCTTCTCGGTTACTTCATGACGAACGAACCCGAATGGGCATTTGTAAACGATATCAATCTTGCGGCATTTGTAATGGCAAGCAAGGAAAAACTCGTTACACGTGACCATATTATATCTTCACTTGCCGAAAGATACGGTACAATCGAACAGCTCAATACCGCATGGGAATCGGATTTCGAGTCGTTTGAAGACATGAACAATCCGTTCGGCATTGAGGAATTTTCCGGTGCAGCCGCAGATGACTTAATGTCGGAAACCACGGAAATGATCAGAAATTACATAAAGATACCTGCAGAGGCTGCAAGAAAAGCCGATCCGAATCACTTGAATCTCGGAATACGCTACGCATGGCTTTCAAGTCCGGCACTTGCCGCAGGATGCGAGTACACAGACATATTCTCCTTCAACTGTTACTCAATGGATCCTTATGATATGATTGAAAGATTCTCCTCAATGACCGGCAAGCCTGTAATAATCGGGGAATTCCACTTCGGTGCTCTTGACAGAGGACTTGACGCAACCGGACTTCGCGGTGTTGAAAATCAAAATGAGCGCGGTATCGCATACAGAAGATATCTGCACAGAGCCGCATCACATCCTATGTGTCTGGGTGCTCACTATTTTACGCTTTACGATCAGCCGTATCTCGGCAGATTCGACGGTGAAAACTATCAAATCGGCGCACTTGATGTTTGCTCTCATCCGTATACCGAGTTTATCGACGGTATAATTAAAACTCATTCCGAGCTATATGATGTAGCCGACGGAACAATCCCGCCGACAGATGAAAAAGCAAAAGAAATAGACGCAATAGCATTCTAAAGTTCTTTATAAAAAAAACAGCATATGAAAATTCAGCCTGTACTGTATGATGTTCCGTCATCACTACACGGTAAAATTTATCATATGCTGTTTTATTATGTTATCTTCTCATTTCGCTTTCGATTTCTTCTATAGTACGAGGAACACGCGCACCGAGGTTTTCGCATCCGTTTTCATTGACATAACAGTTGTCTTCCAAACGGAATCCTATTCCCCACTCCTCACAATATATTCCGATATCAACGCAAAATACCATTCCGGGAGCTATTATCTCAGGTCTTTTAACAATATCATGTGTGTCAAAGCCTACATGGTGTGAACCGCCGTGCCACATAAGCTTGCCTATGTTTTCGGGTTTGTCAACCAGTCCGTAATCGTGCAGGAATGTGTAGCAGTAGTTGTGTGCCTCTCTGTCGACCTCTTCCATCGGATATCCCGGTTTTATTATATCGAACATATGCTGGCTTGTCGCGTATGCGGCTTCGTAAAGCTTTTTCTGTCTGTCGCTGAATTTACCGTTAAGCGGGAAACCTCTCGAAATATCGCATCCGATGAAATCATAGCATGCACCGACATCGCACAGAACCATATCTCCGGTGTGTGCCGTTCCGCTGTAAGAGTAATAATGTATGCAGAAATTATTTTGTCCCGCGGAAATTATAGACGGGAATGCAGGCTCAAGGCATCCGTTTGCGAGAAGAGCGGAGTCATAAAGTCCTTTGATTTCATATTCCTTCATTCCGTCACGAACACCATGCATCATTGCCTTTATGCCCTCTCCCGTAATACGTACGGCTTCACGCATTGCCTCTATTTCACAGTCAGCCTTGATAGTACGTATTTCGGCAAGAGCGGGACGAATGTTTACGACTTTCTTCTCGGGCATTTCGTTTTTTACACGAGCAGCGAATCTGTGAGCCTCTGTATAATCGCGCTCTCCGCGTGTTTCATCTATATCGAGACATATTGTACCGCATTCGGATAAAGCATTTTTCAGGTAATCATCAAAGTCTGCGGTATACGCGATTTCACTGATACCCGATAATGCATAAGCCTCGTCTGCTTTAGTTCTTTTGCCTGTCCATCTTTCCTTCAGCATATCCGCAGGCAGGAGGAACAGCTTTTCACTGACAGTACCGCCGAGCTTTTTCATAGCGTAAATCAGTCCAGCATCACGTGAAATGCCTGTCAGATACACGAAATTTCTGTCCGAACAAAACGGATAATCCTCATCAGCTCTTTTACGAGGAGCAAATCCCGAGAAAATAAGCATTAATGCTCCGTTGGGAAGATACTCGGCAAGCTTTCTGCGATTATTCCGATAAAACTCTGCTTTCATAATATTACTCCTATTTAATTTAGTATTTTATATTTAATTTAGTATTTTATTGTTGTCACCAAGTCTGACACCCTCGTGCTTGAGCAGCTTAACCTTTATATCGATTCCGCCCGCATAGCCTGTCATGCTGCCGTCAGAGCCGACTACCCTGTGACACGGAATGATTATCGATATCGGATTATGTCCGACCGCTCCTCCGACAGCCTGAGCCGACATTTCGGATATTCCGCTTTCATCACATATTTGACGTGCTATATCACCGTATGTAACTGTTTTGCCGTATGGTATACGACACAAAATTTTCCATACTTTTTGTCTGAATTCACTTCCGCGAGGACAAAGCGGCAATCTTTCGATTTCAGGCTTCTCACCTTTAAAGTATCTGTCAAGCCAATCACATGCCATGTCAAGTATATAGGTGTCCTTGTATTCGGTCAAGCAGTCTCGGCATGACGACAGATCGTATTTCTGTCCTTCTATCCATACACCCATAAGCGCATTATCGTTTGCGGCAATTGTTATTCCGCCTACGGGAGAATTATATTTTTTCAAATAAACGGAATCCATTGTTCTTCCTTTTTGTATCATACGTAATACGTCATATGAAATATCATTCGTCCGCAACATATCCGTATGTTCTTGTGTGCTCGACAACTATATTATACATCGCACTATAAAAATATTCAATGATTTGCCGCAAAATTAAGCGTAACTTCTCAGACTTAACGCAGCTTCAAATGCAACAGCTGCATTAACCATAAGAGGTTACCGCCGTGCTCGTCACGAAATCAGCTATTTACAAAGCATTACCGATATGATATAATTATAAGGTTAAGTTTAATTCATTAAGGACTTCACATGAAAACAACAGAAATTACCGCATCGATTATTACTCTCGGATGCCGAGTAAATCAATACGAATCGGACGTTATCGTATCCGAGCTTAAGAAAAAAGGAATACGTCTTGTCCCATTCGGTGAAAAATGCGATGTCAGCATAATCAATACCTGCACTGTTACTGCCGAGAGTGACAGAAAATCGCGTCAAATGATTCGCAAAGCAGTCTCCGTATCAAAGCACGTTGCAGTCACGGGATGCTATGCACAGATTTCATCCGATGAAGCGATGAAAATAGACGGTGTAGAATATATTTGCGGAAACAGCGGCAAGGCATCCATGGCGGATGTAATTATACGGCTTGCCGCAGATGAAAAAGAGTATCAAGTTAATGATACCACACCTCCCGACAGCTACAATGCGGTTGAAATGAAGCTTGATACTCCGAACCGCACAAGGTCGTACATTAAAATCGAAGACGGCTGCAACAATGTCTGCTCGTATTGTATCATAAATAAAGCACGCGGACCCGTCAGATCAAAAGCTCCGAGTCTTGTAATTGAGGAGGCTGAGAACTTAGCTAAGCAGGGATGCCGTGAAATAATACTTACAGGTATAGAATCGGCATCATACGGTTTGGATTTTGCCGACAAAAAAATATACGGTCATTCGCTGGCTGAGTTGATTCGTGATGTGTCAAATGTTGAAGGAATAGAACGTATAGGTCTCAGTTCACTTACACCTACAGTAATGAGTGACTATTTTTGCTCTGTAATTTCGGAAGAACAGGTCAGAAAAAAAATCCTTCCGCATTTCCATATTTCACAGCAAAGCGGTTCATCCGATGTGCTTCGCCGTATGAGACGCCGCTATAACGCCGATATGGCTCTTTCGGCTATCGAGAGAATGCGCTCGTATCTTCCCGAATCCACATTCTCAGCCGATATCATTGTCGGATTTCCGGGGGAGACCGAAAAAGAATTTAACGAAACCATTGAATTCTGCCGTACTGTAAAATTCCTGCATCTTCATATTTTCCCATACTCAAAGCGCAAGGGTACCGAGGCTGCCGCAATGGAATGCCAGATACCGGAAAACGAGAAAAAATCTCGCCTGACGCAGCTTGAGAAAATCGGAGAAGAAATCAAGCTTGAGCTTATCAACAATTATATTTCAGCTCATCGAACCTCTCCCGTGTATATGCTTACGGAAAAATGTAATGGCGGTAATTCCACAGGACACAGCGAGCATTTCTTTGAAGTTAAAGCAATGGATTGTGTCTCAAAAATCGGCGAGGTTGTTCCGATAACACTTGACGGTTATGACGGACACTTCTGTACGGGAAAAAGATGTGACGCAAATATCTACAACGGTTTAAATCAGAATAAATAAAATAAATGCCGCAATACACTCTCCTCGGCAAATGATTATGTAATCATTACGAGCCTGCAGCGTGTATTGCGGCATTCTTTTTTATACGGCTTTTTCGCCTCTTAAAATGACAGTTCCATCAGTATCAGTTCGATAAATTACCGCATCCGCTTTTTTCAGTCTTTTAAGTACCTCGGATGTCGGGTGTCCGTAAGAGTTATTTTTACCGCATGATATTACGGCAATCTCAGGCGTCACAGTATTCAGAAACTCCTCAGATGACGAGCTTCTTGAGCCGTGATGCCCAACCTTAAGAATATCACAGTCGAGTGTTTGTCCGTATTTCTCAAGTGCATATTCCTCTTCTTCCGTTTCGGCGTCGCCTGTTATGAGCAGCGTCGTGTCCTCGGCTGTTATCTTTATGAACAAACTCGAGTTGTTGTAATCATCAGAGAAGAAATCAAACAAATCGTAAACCTGCGCGGAAATATTACCGGTATCATATTGGACGGCATCTGTCAGATATATAATCTCCGTTCCCTGCTCTTTTGCAGCCTCAACGGCTTCGACATAAAACTCTTCATCGGTAACAAGCTCAGACATAACCAGATAATCAACGGAAACCGCTTTCAAAACATCCGCCGCTCCGCCCATATGGTCTTCATGAGGATGAGTCACAAAGAAATAATCCACATGCGGTGAATACATACTGACGTATTCCGCAGTCTTCTCTCCGCTTGATTTAGGTCCTGCATCGACAAGAACCGCTTCCCCTTGATATGTTACAAGCACGCAGTCTCCCTGACCTACATCGACAAAACGGAACGTGGGAAGTCCGTCTATCAATTCGGCTGACGGAATTAATGTTCCTGTTTTTACATAAGCGAATATCGAATATATTGTACCGATTATTACTGCTACGACAGCCGAAAGCATTGTATAGACGCTTTTTTTCTTTCCGTGCTGTATGTCTTCCGGATGTCTGTCGTTATTCGCATAACGATTATGCTTCGGGTCTTTTTGGTATTTGCCTTTGTACTCTCTCATTCTTCGCAATCGATTTCAACTATCTTTTCGCCATGTGTATTTATTATATTTCTTTGCACGGTAAGTCCGCTGACACCTCTGATAAATATACCATGCTCGGCGTTCGGTGCATCGATTATATTATCCTCGATTATTACATTGCTTATGTTCTTCGATACAGGATTCTCGCAATCTGATTTTACCAGAACTCCCGCTGCCTCTCCGAAGCACATACCGCAGTTAGTTATTCTGTTTCTGCGTATAATGATGTCCCTCGGAGATACACCTTCATACCACCATGATTCGGATGCGGCTTCTATTGCGGGGCCTTGAATATTGCGGAATGTGTTGCGTTCAATCAAAGCACCGTGAGTTTTCACAAGAACACCGCGTGCGAAATGAGATGCGGAATAACAGCCTGTAACCTCAACAAACGGCAGTCTCGTAACATCGGCAAACACAAGTCCGCTTGTATTTTCGGGTAAGACATGGTCTACTGTAACACGGCATTTCCAGTCCGCCGGCATCGGGGTTACCGAAACCACCTTATACGTATCGATTACCTTCAAATCACTTTTTCTTGTTAATTCCAAGGTATCTCCTACATCGGGGTAGTCAAGAGTTTGCGTATGTGTGCCGTCAGGCGTCTTTTCCTGCATATAAAACTCTGTGTCCGATACTTTAACTATTATTTCCTGATAGTAACCGTGTACATTTGTAAAGTCATCTCCCTGATATTCGAACACACAGTCTTCGAATTTAAGCTTGCCCTTCATCGATGTAAAGTGCGTAGCGTCTGTGTTCGTGGAGAAATGATAACCGCATGAGGGAACGACCCACAGTCTGTTCATAGTCACATTTTCACATCTGTTTCCCACAACTCCCATACCGGGCTGATTATTAACAGTAACATCGGTTAATGTTATATTTTCGGATTCGGATATATGTATTGCGGGTCTGAAATGATATGTGTGAATCGTGTTGAATTCATCACCTACATGAAGTCCTTTGCATTTGACCTTGGCTTTAAAATGATGCTCATCAACGAATGTGTATTCCAAAAGATCACCGTATTTGTTGTCACCGCTGAAGGAATCGCACCATGTGTATCTGAGCAGCATAGGTGTCTTTGATGTAATGGGACAATCCTTATCTAATTCAACAACTGCATTATAGACGTCTTCCTGCTCCGCAGGGTCGCACTTAATAACATATCCGCGGCTGAACGGTTTTCTCTTATGTGCTATTGTGAGTCCCGAAAGCTCTACATTTTCGCATTTCTTAACACATACAGGCTCCATAAAGCCGTCTACAATGAATTTTGCACCGTATGCGGAAATCTTACAGTCATGAAGCTCGGTTAAATCGAATCCGACATCATATTTAAATTTCGGGTTAAACATAATCCTCTGGGGATTGCCGCCGTACTCACCCGTCATAACCGCTGTCTGAGTAGCTCTTGCAAGCTCCGTGGTTATCACATAATCTCCCGGTTCGATAATCAATGTGCTGCCGATACCTTTTCGTAAGTCGGAAACCGCCTTTTTCAGTGCCGATACAGTGTCGCCTGAATTATAATCGGAAAAATGAATTATACCGTTATTCATTTAATATCACCTCTACATTAATACTTAAAATACGATATTATTTGTCCGAAGTCTCTTCGGATTTCACATCTGCGCTGTCAGATTCCGTTTTCTTTTCACCGAGATACTTCGGCAGCTGCATACCCGCCATGTCAAACATCTCGTTAAGAGGAGGAATACTTTTATATAAGCCAGAAATAAAATCCGCAGTTGTGCTCTTGCCGTCTTTTGTCGTACCGCCGTCCCAAACGGTAATTTTATCAATCTGAAGATTTTTAATTGCTTCAACCTGAATTTTCGTGAGCTCTTCCATTTTATCCGCAAGCATAAGTCGGATTGCGTCGTTGGCATCTCCTCCGGCGGACTTAACGATTTCGGCAAAACCTTCCGCCTGTTTCGTAAGCATTTGCTTCATACCGTCGGCTTCCGCCTGCATTTTCATCAGAATAGCATCCGCTTCACCTTTCGCACGGCGTCTGGTTTGCTCAGCCTCCGCTTCAGCCTGAAGCTCGAGCTTTTTCTTTTCAATTTCGGTTTTAACTATAATATCAGCCTCCAGCTTAGCCTGCTCGAAATGAGCTCTCGCTTCCTCGGCAGCCTTCTGCGCATCAAATGATTCCTGCTCCGCACGCGCTTTTGCTATGTTTTCGGCTGCTGTTGCACGTTTTAAGGCCTCGGCTTCTCTTTCACGTCTTGTCGCATCGGAGTCCGCTACCTTAGCTTTAGCTTCGTTCTCACCGCCTATAGCTTCGGAATCCGATTTTGATACCGATATACGCTTATCACGGTCTGCCTCTGCGGCACCTATAGCACCCGATCTTTCTGCTTCAGCAACCGAAATTTTCGCATCGTTTATCGCTTTGGCTGCCGCTTCCTTACCGAGAGCTACTATATATCCGGATTCATCTGTAATATCGGTTACGTTTACGTTAATAAGTCTCAAGCCTATTTTCTTAAGCTCGGTTTCAACATTGCTTGATACCGCCTCAAGGAACTTGTCTCTGTCGGAGTTAATCTCCTCGATATCCATAGTCGCGATAATAAGTCGCATCTGACCGAAAATAATATCCTCGGCAATCTGCTTTATTTCATCTATCTTCATTCCGAGAAGACGCTCGGCTGCATTTTGCATAACACCGTTTTCGGTTGAAATTCCTACAGTGAATCTTGACGGAACGTCGACACGAATATTCTGTTTCGAAAGCGCGTTTCTTAAGTCAACCTGAATTGACATAGGTGTTAAATCAAGATACTCATAAGCTTGAATAACAGGCCAAATGAATGACGCACCGCCGTGAATACATTTAGCGGAACGCTGCTGTCCGTCCTGCGTCTGTCCGACTTTACCGTAAATAACAAGAATTTTATCCGACGGACACTTTCTGTAACGCGACAGAATAACAATTAACGTGGTCATTACCACAAGTACAATAACACATACAAGCATTAATACCGATGGGTCCATTTGAGCTGTCGTTAAAATTGCTTTCATATTTATCTCCTTTAAAAAATTAATTATTCCGTTATTTTATCGGCTCCACTACTACAGTATCGTTTTCATCTGTTGCGATAATTCTCACGTTCTCTCCCGTCATGAGCTTTCTGTCACATGAGGTAACCGCAGTAACTTCAATAAACCTTTCCTGTACGGTTACGTTAATCTTTCCGCTTCCTGTCATATTCGGCGGTATCGGAATATAAACCGTACCGACCTTACCGATTGTGTATCCGAGAACAATATTGCCACTTGACTGCAGTTTTGACGCAAGACGCATAACATATGCCAGACCTACCAATGTTAAAAATCCGAACACTGCAGCGAATATCACGGACATTGTAAGCGGAATACCGCTGTTGTACATTGCAAGTCCACTCCATCCTCCGACAGCAGCCATAGCCATAATCCCCCTGAGTGAAAACAAAGCGAGTCCGTCGCCGCCTCCGTCTCCGGGTGTGTCTCCTATACCGTTGCCGGTAATGTCGATTCCGTCGGCATCAATATCGTCGTCACCTATTCCGAACAAAAGCAGAACAGTCTGTATCGTCAAAACAAGTGTTGATGGTATCGCAATAATCGCGAATATCTGTCCTGCCAGATCCAAGCTTTTCCACCATTCAATCATATTTATCTGCCTTTCTTATGCGGCTTTTCCGCTCCGAGATTATCAAGCATCGTTTCCGCTTCATCCTTTATTACCGACGAACAGTAAGTCAACGTAATAATCTTAATGCCGAGCGCAAGTCTTCTTTTCGCTCCCGTAATCGGCTCGACATAATCGGAGAGGACATCGTCAATAACATCATCCATACCGACGAAAATTACATTTTGGTTTGATGACAGCTTATCGAGTACACCGCATGTATAACCGTACAGTTCGCTTTCACTGACTATTATATCCTGCTCGGATTTACCGTTAATAAATTCCAGCAGGTAAATAATCCGTGAAAGCTGCATTGTGTCACGCATCATATTAATTATAAGTATTCGCGCGAGGTGCTCCTTGGTATACGATTTTTTCTCGGGGCTTCCTACCCATCCCCTTTTCAGCCAATTCTGAAGAGTCGACCCGTCGATTCCCGTGATTTCCTTAATTTGCGCCAGCATTATCCTGTCTGTAATATAAAACACTTTGTTCAAGAAATCAAGTCCTGCAGCTCCGCCCATCTTGTCACGGTTCAATACAGTCCCGGGAATATTGTTTATTTGCTCACTGTTTACCATTCACCGTTCATTCCTCCCCATGTAATGCTGTTATTTATATGATATCATGCGTTCAAATGACTGTCAATAGGAATATATAATTTTAATCGAATATTAATTTATAGCATCGCTTATACATCGTTTCGCAATTATTTTAAAGTTCGATATTTGACAAGCACGGTTTTTAGCGGTATAATGAAGTGTTGCGTTCAAAAGGTTATTTTAGTTTTATTCGATGTTTTTCTTAAATAAACAATGGGAGTTTAAAGCCAATGTATTTTAATACATACAACGAAAAAATCATATACGTAGGAAAAAACGATCCGCATTCTGTGTTCTCATGCATGCTTGCGGGAACAACATATAAAAATCCCAACTACAGGATTTACAGAAGCAGCTGCGAGGTATATGTCTTCGAATATGTTGTCTCCGGTCACGGAGCAATAGAAGTCGGAGGCACTGTATATGATGTCCATGAGGGTATGTTTTACTGCTTGGAAAAAGGTGTTGATGAGCTTCATTATGCCTCGTCGGATGATCCTTACGAAAAAATGTGGATAAACCTTGACGGTGAGCTTGTTCGCAGGCTTTTTAACTTTTTTAATATAAATACTGTATTTACAGCGGAAGTTAATGTAATGAGCCTGTTTATTGAAATACATGACAAGCTCGAGCATATGGATGACACAAACGAATCCGATACATATTCGGAGATTCTCAGCTTAGTATTCAATATGCTCGTTCTCGCAACAAAAAAACAATTCTTCCCTTCCGATTTAGTTAATATATCCGCGGGAGAAAAAATACGCGCGTTTATCGATAAAAATATATACAATGATATTTCGCTCGATGACATTGCCTCTGAATTCGGTATAACGAAAATGCATGTCATACGGTTATTCAAGCAAAAATACAGCATAACTCCGATACAGTATATCCTCGACAAAAAAATATCAATATCGAAAAGCCTTCTCACCGGAACGCTGATGCCAATTAAGGAAATTGCGTCCCTGCTTAATTACTCAAACACACAGCATTTCTCAGGCGCGTTTAAAAAAGCCGTAGGCTGTACGCCGAACAAATACAGGCAAGCCAAATAAAAGACCTCCGCCGCACGGAATCGTCCATGCTGCGGAGGCTTATTTGTAATTATATTGTTTTATTACAGCGGAAGTGCTGAGTAGTTAGGGGCTTCCTTTGTTATTGAAATATCATGCGGATGGGATTCTTTGAGTCCGTTGCCTGACATCTTAACAAATCTTCCGTTCTGCTTCAAATCTTCAACGGTTGCCGCACCGCAATAGCCCATACCTGAACGGAGTCCGCCCATCAGCTGGAATACTGTATCCGCAAGAGGTCCTTTGTACGGAACTCTTCCTTCTACGCCTTCGGGAACGAGCTTTTTAGCGCCTTCCTGGAAATATCTGTCCTTCGATCCTTTTTCCATTGCGGCAAGAGAACCCATACCGCGATAAACCTTGAATCTTCTGCCCTGGTATATTTCGGTATCTCCGGGGCTTTCTTCACATCCCGCAAGGAGAGAACCTACCATTATTACATTAGCTCCGGCTGCGATTGCCTTTGTTATATCACCGCTGTATTTAATACCGCCGTCTGCAATAACGGGTATTCCTTCTTCGAGAGCTTCTGAGTACGCATTCATGATAGCTGAAATCTGCGGAACACCGATTCCGGCTACAACACGTGTCGTACAAATCGAACCGGGGCCTATACCTACCTTAATTGCGTCGGCTCCGGCAGCTATAAGGTCATGAGCGGCTTCGCCTGTTGCGATGTTGCCCGCAATCAGCTGACATTCCGGAAATGCTGTTTTTACTTTATCTATGCAATTCAGGATATTTCTCGAGTGTCCATGAGCGGAATCAAGCACCAGAACATCCGCGCCTGCTTTAATCAATGCACCTGCGCGCTCTGTAACGTCACTTGTTACACCTATTGCCGCACCGCACAGAAGTCTGCCGTGTGCGTCCTTTGCGGAATTGGGATAACGGTCTGCCTTTTCGATATCTTTTATCGTAATAAGTCCGCGAAGCTTATTCTTGTCATCAACTATGGGAAGCTTTTCGATTTTATGCTTGCGCAGTATTTCCTTAGCCTGCTCAAGTGTTGTTCCGACGGGAACCGTTATAAGGTTTTCCTTAGTCATAACGTCTTTAATCGGAACATTGTAATCAGTCATGAATCGAAGGTCACGGTTGGTAATGATTCCGACAAGCACACCGTTTTCATCGCATATCGGAACTCCGGAAATTTTGTATTTGCCCATCAGCTCGTCTGCTTCATAAACAAAATTATCAGGATGGAGGAAGAAGGGATCTGTTATTACTCCGTTTTCACTTCTCTTTACACGTTCAACCTGATCACATTGCTGTTCGATTGTCATATTCTTATGGATAATACCGATTCCGCCTTCTCGCGCCATAGCAATTGCAAGGGCATATTCGGTAACAGTATCCATAGCCGCACTCATAAGAGGAATGTTAAGCTCAATTTTCTTTGTCAGATGAGTCTTCAAAGATACCGTTCTCGGAAGAACGTCACTTTTTGCCGGTATAAGCAGTACGTCATCGAAGGTAATTCCTTCATATGCAATTTTGTTTGCTATAAAGTCTTTTGACATCTTCAAAACCAAACCTTTCTTTCAAAATATGTTTCATGACTGTTTATATGTATACCAAGTGGATATTGTATAGATTATAGAGGATTATCCCACACTTGTCAACTGTCAAAAATCACAATATTTTGTTGTTTAAAACCTCGTGTTTACACTATTAGCAGTGTTTTTAATTTCCTTCAGAAAAGCGTCAACATTATTTCATTCAAAATATCTCAAAAAGCTCTTGATTTTATATGATTCTTAAGATATAATATTTAAGAAAAGATTATCAGTATTATTCTGACACTTTGAAATAATGCATTTCTATATATCGGAGGTATTATTATGGCACTGCCTGTAGCTGTTCAATTATATTCTGTAAGAGACAGCGTTGAAAACGATATGGCATCCGCACTTCGCAAGGTCAAGGAAATGGGATATGACGGAGTTGAATTCGCCGGTCTCTATGGTCACTCAGCTGATTACATCAAGGGACTTTTAGATGCAATCGGATTAGTACCGATTTCCGCTCATGTACCGCTTGTCGAAATGTTGGCTGATCCCGACGGAACATTCAAAACATATCAAACAATCGGATGCCGCTTTGTTGCGGTTCCCTATGTTACGGAAGAAAGACGTCCCGGCGCATCGGATTTCTTTAAAACAATCGACGAGATAGCATCTCTCGGCAAAATCGCAAAAAAATACGGCATTACACTGCTTTATCATAACCACGATTTCGAGTTCAAAAAAGTAGACGGTGAATACGGTCTCGATATCCTTTATAAGAAGGTTCCCGCAGAATACCTGCAGACAGAGCTCGATACATGCTGGGTAAATATCGGCGGTGAGAATCCCGCTGAATATATCGCAAAGTACAACGGACGCACACCTGTCGTTCACCTTAAGGACTTTAATATCGAAGGCAAGCTTCCGAAGCATCTTTATGCTCTCATCGGAATGGATGACGATAAGGATGACGATGAGCCTTCATCATTCGAATTCCGTCCCGTAGGTCACGGTATGCAGAACATGCCCGCAATTCTCGACGCTTCCGTTAAGTCAGGCGCTGAATGGGTAGTTGTAGAACAGGATGAACCCTCAATGGGTCTCTCCAGAATGGATTCCATAAAGGCCAGCCGCGAATATCTGCGTTCCATAGGTTGGTAAGCCGATGGTCGGTTAGGTAAACCGTTAGTCAGTTAAAACAATCCAATTTTGAAATAATCCGCTGTCCGAGAAGAAGCGGTTATCAATAAAAAATCAATGAAAGGCGGACAAAATAAATGTCAGACGCAGTTCTCAGTCAATTCAAACAAACAGTTGAAGAAGAAAAAGAAAATACCGGCAAGAAATTAAAAATCGGTATTATCGGTACAGGTTGGATCGCAGAATCCCACATCGAAAGCTATAAGCTTCAGGACGACGTTGAAATCGTTGCTGCTGCCGACCTCATTCCCGGCAAAGCAGAAAAGTTCATGAAGAAGCACGGTGTTGAAGGCGTTAGATTCTATCCTTCTCACAAGGAAATGATAGACAACGAAGAGCTCGATGCTGTTTCCGTATGCACATACAACACACAGCACGCAGTTACCACAATCTATGCTCTTGAGCATGGTATTCCGGTTCTTCTCGAAAAACCCTTCACAGTAACTCTCGAAGAAGCTGAAGCAGTATGCAAGGCTGAAAAAGCAAGCGGAAAATTCGTATCCGTTGGTTTCCAGCCCAGATTCGATGCCAACATGCAGATGATCAAGAAGATTGTTGACTCCGGCGTTCTCGGTAAGATTTACTACATCCAGACCGGCGGCGGCAGAAGAAGAGGTATTCCGGGATCTACATTCATCGAAAAGTCAACCGGCGGTATCGGTGCTCTCGGCGATATCGGATGCTACTCACTTGACATGGTACTTAACGCTATCGGTTATCCGAAGCCGCTCACAGTATCCGGCTACACATCCGATTTCTTCGGAAAGAACCCGAAGTACAACGGTGCTGACGCTGCTCGTTTCTCAGTTGACGACTTTGCAGCAGCATTCATTCGTCTCGAAGGCGGTATCATTCTCGACTTCAGAATCGCATGGGCTATGCATGTAAATACACCCGGTGACACCATCATCTTCGGTACTGAAGGCGCTCTCCGTATTCCTTCTACAGACTGCTGGAATGGTTCAGTCGGCGGTCCTATGACACTTTATCATGATGTATGCGGCGCACAGACAGAAACCGTAATTCCGATTCTTCCTAACACAGGCAAGGGCGGCCTCTTCGATAAGAAGATTCGTTCCTTCCTCGATGCAGTTAAGACAAACGGTCCGGCTCCTGTTCCCACATCACAGATTCTTTACAACCAGGCTATCATCGACGGTATCAACAAGTCTGCTACATGCGGCCACGAAGTTGAAATCAAGTTCGACGAGATCTAATTAGTATCATAATAATTAATTTAATTTAGTTTTGGCGGGAGATGCAGATGCATCTCCCGTTTTTTACTTGACAATTATAACATACAGTGATATAATTTGTGGCGTAAATTAATTTGAAGGTCGTGATTCTTATGTGGATTGTTTTTGCTTTTCTGTCTGCCTTCTTTGCGGGAGTTACTTCTATTCTCGCAAAATGCGGCATTCGCAAAACCGATTCCGATGTTGCCACTGCTGTAAGAACAATAGTAGTTCTTATTTTCGCTTGGATTATGGTTTTTGTAGTCGGTTCGCAAAACACTATTTCCTCAATATCTCCGAAAACTTTAATCTTCTTAATTCTCTCAGGTGCCGCGACAGGTGCTTCATGGCTGTGTTATTTTCGTGCTCTCAGATACGGTGACGTAAACAAAGTTGTCCCAATCGATAAATCGAGTACAATATTAACCATCATACTCGCATTTATTATTCTTCACGAGGGAATTTCTCTTTTAAAAGGCATTGCCGTTGTTTTAATTGCAGTCGGTACATTCCTTATGATACAGAAAAAAGAAAACACAGGTGAAAACGGCACAGGCAATAAAAGCTGGCTTATTTACGCCGTACTATCGGCAGTGTTCGCCAGTCTGACATCGATACTCGGCAAAATCGGTATTGACGGCATCGACTCGAATCTCGGAACTGCAATCCGCACATGTGTCGTTCTTATAATGGCATGGCTTATTGTGTTTATAAAAAACAAGCAGCACACATTAAAAGACATTCCGCATCGAGAATTGCTTTTCATCTGCCTATCGGGACTGGCGACCGGAGCATCATGGCTTTGCTATTATAAAGCTCTGAAAGACGGTCAGGCAAGCGCAGTTGTACCTATAGACAAGCTGAGCATTCTTATTACCGTCGCATTCTCATACATTGTATTCAAGGAAAAGCTGAATCTCAAATCGGGCATAGGTCTGATACTTATCGTAGGCGGCACATTGCTTATGATTATATAAATAAAATTAAAAAAATAAGGGAGCATTACTGCTTAAGGCTGTAATGCTCCCTGTTTTATTTAAATCGTTAAGCTGAATTTCTCAAATCAGATAACTCTGATATATCTGACTTCGGACAGCTGTTCTGCGGCTTCTTTTATTTCACTGATGCTTATGTTTGACGCAATTACTCTTGCTCTCTCTCCCGCTCTTGCCAATTTCTTGACGGAAGTATCATAGTGCTCGAGTACATAGCACAGCTCTCCATCTCTTGCTTTAGCTGTAATACACCAGTCGTACTTTTCATTATCATAAATATTTACACTGCTGTCGGAGGCATGTGTGAATTCCGGAATATATTCGTGCTGTGCGCTGCCTGACAATACAGCGCATACGTCGGCTGCAACAGCTCCTGCCGTAGGCATTCGTCCCGCTCCTCTGCCGTAAAAGACGACCTCACCCAAGGTTTCACATTCAACAGAAATACCGTTGAATACGTCTGATATGTGCGACAGCAAAGATGTGTGTTTTACAATCATCGGTGATACGCAAACTGAGACATTCTCATTCTCTTTAATTTCCGCTCTGGCGATAAGCTTTACTTCACCGTCTATTTGCGCGGCACTGTCCATATCCTCGGATGTTATTTCTTTCATCGTGTTTGTTTTAACATATTCTGATGAATACAGCTTTCCAGTTGCCAATGCAAGAAGTATGATAATTTTTCTTTTTGCGTCTATGCCGTCTATATCGCTTGTCGGATCCTTTTCGGCAAATCCTAATGCCTGTGCTTCGGCAAGAGCACTTTCAAAGCTGAGTCCGCCCTTTTTCATTCTCGTCAGAATGTAATTTGTAGTTCCGTTTACAATTCCCGTAATGGTCTTGATTTTCTCTCCCGCAAGCGATGTTGCAAAAGAACGAAGGACAGGTATTCCGCCGCCTACACTTGCTTCAAACAGGTAGGAAACACCGTTTTTCTTCGCGCATGCCAGCAGCTCGTCACCGTAATTCGCAACTACCTCTTTATTTGAGGTAACGACACTCTTTCCCGCAGTCATGCATTCCATAGTGAATTCACGCGCGGGATGTGAGCCTCCCATAACCTCACAGACAACCTCTATATCTTTATCATTTAAAATAATGTTGATATCGTGTACTACCTTCGATGCATACGGAGAATCGGGAAAGTCCCTCAAATCGAGAATATATTTAACTTCCACATCGTCTCCTACAAGCTTTTTGATTTTATCGCAGTCCGATTTTAAAACCTCCGGAATTCCTCCGCCGACTACACCGAAACCGAGTATTGCTATATATTTCATTACTTATTCCTCAATGCAATTATAAATTGTTTCTTTATCATGTGATAGATTTATTCTATATAATAACACATTTTAACTGTAAAATCAATACTTAAACTTTAACAAAAGAACAGACGGAGCGGCAACAAACATCTTCAAAGTATATAATCTTTAAAGAAATCCATGTTCCCTGCTCCGTCTTCTTCTTTTTATTCCGCGTTATCTTCCGTATTGAATGCTATATCGAAAAGCTCTCTGAGTCTTTCATGTCGGCCTGCAAGATATAACCATCCGAAAAGCGACTCAAGTCCCGTAGCTCTGCGATACTCACCTACCGTGCTTGATTTCGGTGTACTCGAATGCCCGAGATTTCTTCCTCTTCTGTACGCATCTTCTTCTTCTTCCGTAAGAAGCGGAAGTATTTTTTCTACAACATTGCTTTGAATATGCGCTGTTACATATTTCAATGATTCCACGCTTGCGTGACTGATATTCTTTTTTACAAGGTGTTCCCGAACGTACAGCTCATATACACAATCTCCAAGATATGCCAGATTCTGCGAACTTATCCGGTTGATTTCCTCTGTTGTAAGTTTAATTTCTGCCATTTAAAATAATATGTCTCCTTGTGAATTAAATTACATTCATTATATAACGCATTCTGAGTTTTTCACCTGCGGGAAGTGATGAATATACCGAGCTTTCAATATCCTTCAGATATTCCGCAAGTGTTCTGAGCTCGCGGAATGACAGCTTGCCTCCGAATTCCTCTTTCTCGATTATATCCATTACATCGGTAATTTTATGTCCGGATATATTGCCGTATTCAGTTTCGACGCGCTGTGCGTATTCGGCAGGCAATTCACCGGTTTCGTGAGGCATTCCGAGCGCAGCCAAAATATCAAATACAGCATCTGTTATTTTTCTCGCGCTGTCATGTACATCTGTCTCACCCGACATAAATTTCTCTTCATTAACAGTGTTTGATACAAGCTCCTGACGCTTTTTCACTGCCTTAAGAGCACGCCGTCTGAGTATAGCCCACACGATAGACATAATGACTAATACCGCGGCAATCACGCCGAAAAGAACGATAAACACGATGTAATCTTCATCTGTATCGTCACCGAGTACGAGTGTGCTTGTTGTATCTGTATCGGTATTGGTACTTACCGTAATCTTACTGTTGTCAGTCGACGATGTTGTCGATGATGTGGTTTCCAAATCATACATCATCTCACAATACGAAGGAGTACACTCATATGTCATCCAACCGATTGCGGGATAGTATATTTCAATCCATGCGTGAGCGTCATAGTCTCTTACCGATGAACGGTATGTAGCGGCAGCATCCTTCGCGTAAGTTCTTGAGAATCTGCTTGCTATGTAGCCTTCGTCATATCTCACGGCAAATCCGAGTTCTCTGAGAATCGCAACCGCGGATGTAGCGAAATGAACACAATAACCTTCTTTTACATCGAAAAGGAACGCTTCAAGGTTTGAATCCTCCGATATGTCGAATATCATAACAGGCTCGCCGTTTTCATCGAGAACCACATTACCGTCTTCGTCGAGCAATTCCTTGGTCGGGCAGTTGGGATAAAGTGTATACGTATAGTTGTTTCTGAGATAATTGATAACAGCCATAATAACCGTGTGACGCGGAATAGTTTCACCTGTTTCCGCATCGGTAAACCAAGACTCATAGTTGTTTCCGTATTTTTCTTCGGCTGTCATACGCTTAATTTGGTTTTCGGTCTTGGTTTCCTGATATGATTTATCCCATTCGGGCTTTTCTCCCATAACTATTCCGTTGTCCGCAAGTATTTCATTCGCCAGCGCCGTAATCTTTTCGCTTCCGAATGTTGTTCTGTATGTTTCCTCGGTATAGTCACGATAGTTCAGCTCGGACGCGTATGCGTTATGGAACTGCTTTCTTTCGCCCGATGTCATAGCAAGATACATTTCCACAAACGACTGTGCCTTGTATTTGTATCCCATCTCGGCTACATCTTCTTCAAACATCTCGAGCATAAACGAGAGATCGTTTCCGCTGAATGTAATTTCGCCGATTGCGGTTTCGTGAGTATATTCTTTTGTTTCATCCCATAAAACAGTATCCGCTATATCTGATTCGATAGTATCTATAGCATCGGCATATTTTTTGCACAGCATATAATATTCTATGGAACCTTCAAGATTTTCGGCAAGGTCGGGATGCTTCATTACAGGGTTAAACGAAGATGTGGAATATGATACTCCCTCGTTAAAGAAACGGGATGAATATATACCATCATAATATGCCGAATATTTTACTTCGTTCGGTTCTATAGAGCCGTATTCCATAATTCCGAGCGCGGCATTCATAATCGAAGGAACAAACAGAATCCTGCTGTTGCCCGACACACGCTGTACATGAACCTGGAAAACACGGAAACCGAATTCATCAAGGTTGCGGTACTGATTAACCTTATTTACTTCAAGTGCATTCGGATATACATATTTCGCAAAGAAATACGAAATATTATCAGGGGAATATGAGTTTCCGAAGCGTGATCTGTATGCGATAACTTCATCTGCATCTGCCGACTGCCAGCTGTCGGTATCCAAGTTATAATCAGAACCTATCCAGCTTCTCATATATACAGGTGCCTGATAGCTTACATCAACCGAGAACAGCTTCTGACCCGTGTATTGAGGAGTATTGAAATCGACGCTTCTCGGATTAAGCTCCGCTACTCCGCCGTACATTGAAAGTGAATTCAGGTCAATGTCATCGCCCATCAGATATGCGGTAACATAAGTACGCGCGAGCTGCATTTTATTATTGATAACATCTATAATCGGGAAGTTCTTGCTTACCGCAGTATAAGGAATCCATACTGCTATTGCCGCGATAAGCATGGCCATTCCGCCCGCAAAACCTGATGCGGAACGTACTTTAAGTGTGTTTAACGCATCGGAGTATTTGTTGAGTCTCGCATTTTTCGCGTTGACCTTCTCGTCATCCTTGATCTGCTTCAGAAGATTCTTATCATCTGCCGATTTTGACTTTTTCAGCAATGCCAACTTTGCGCGATTCTTTTTCTTCTCCTCACGAAAAGCAATACGTGCGGCTTTTTTCTCCTCTGCTCGTTGTTTTTTGTCTTCTTTTTTCTGAAGCTTTTCGGAAATTTTCGCTTTCTTTAAGGCTTCGACTTTGTCTTTCTCTTCTTTTTTCGCTTTTGCTATTACCGCTGCTTTCGCTTTTTTCGCGTCGGACTTCAACATGCCGCGTTCAAGAGCGTTGTTGTATGCGGCGATAGATGCGTTTTTCAGATTGCTTTTTGCTTTCTTTTTATCTTTCTTCTCCTGCTTTGCCGCAAGCTTCGCAGCTTTCTTTGCTTCTTTCTTTTGCTTTCTCGCGGCAAATATTCCGCCGTACAGGCAGTCCGAAAGATATGTTGCCACAATACCTACAACGAAAATCAGAAGCACTGCAAGGCCTTTGTTCGTTCTCGTAATATTGAATGTGAAAACGGGAATCATATAAAGTGCGCATATAAATGCGACACCGAGTGCTTTAACACGTTTAGCGACAAACAATCCGAGTAAAAGACCGGATATAATCACTATAGTGCACGCAGCAGTTTTGATAAGCTCTTCTTCAGAATAGGAATACACTCCGTCGGAAATATACTGCATATATGTAGTATATCCCGCCGCTCCCATGTTTTCGAAAATCAAGTCAAGCAAGCATCTGAACGCGCTCTTAAAGTAATCGATCGGATCGGAATACGTAAGAAACGCATACAGAGCCGCACCGCCCAATGTAATTACGGGAGATAATATTCGGGTTATTTTTGTAAGTGAAAGAAGCATTACATATATTGTACATAAAGCACACCACAAAACAACCGAGCTTACACTAACGGTTATATTATCCGATTTGGCGCTGTTTAAAATAACCAGCTTAATGGCATCAAACAGAAACAGGTTCAGTCCGAGAATGCCCATAAATAATGTCAAGGTTCTGAGTACAAGACCGACCGCAGTATACGGTGCGTTCAAGCCTTCCGCAGGTGAGATAGTCACAGCATCACGCAATGCGGCAGTACGCGCTTTGTATCTTTTCTTCTCGGCATTGTCTATCTTCTGACTTATGGTTTCAGAAGCTGATTTCTTTCTGTTTCTCTTTATCTTCCTTTCAATATTTAATTCCATAAGATATATAATACCTCGGTTTTGAATTTTTAGGTACAGTTATAACGCACAGGCTGTTAATGCGCCGCTTTTCTGAGATTATATCTTCCGTTTTCATCCTTGACCGTTTCAAGCTCTGTCAAATCAACTCCGTCCTGCGCAAGACGATTTTTACACATTCCGATATACTCACGCCTAATCTTTACATCTGTGTATCTTTCCTCGGGATTGAATAAAAGAACTTCCGCAACGCATCCCGTTCCAGCGCCTCCGAATAAACCGGGAATAGCCGAGTATCTGTTTAATGAAAGCGGATCGATATTTGATGTACATATTCTTATTGTGACATTCAATGATTCCGTAACAAGCGGTAAAAGTGTGGTTACATTATCCTTTTCGGAGCACGGTGCGGTAGTAGCGAAAACAGGATAAATAACATCGAAGTCTTCGGGGCATGTAAGCTCTACAGCCGCAATGCCTCCTGTTTGACGTTTGTCAACCCAAATCAATGTTACATTGTTTCCGTTTCTAAGCTCGTTAAGCACCGCGCCGATTGACATTTCAACCACTCCGTCGGCACAATATTCGTCAATATCATTAACGAACTCAGGAATAATCGTTCCTCCGATAGAAAGCTCGTTTCTGATTTCATCATCGCGGCGTTTCTTTTCGTTTGCCGCTGCCTGTTCATCTGTTAACTGAATCTCTTCGATGTCGTTCTTTTTCTTCTTTGAAGCAAAGAACGACTTTTTCTCGCTCTTTTCTTTTACCTTTGTCGGCTTCTTTGATTCAGCGGCAGTGTTTATAAGTTCATCCACGAGAGCGGCGTCACCGATTCGGTTCGCGCTTGCCCCGCGTCTTGCCATTGCCTGAGCTTTTTTAGCCGCACGCTCAGCCTCGAGAGCTTTCTTATCCTGCTTTGCTTTTTTCAGCTTAACATGCTTTTCTTTGGGTTTTCTCGCTGCTTCAGCCGCTGCTTTTTCACGAGCAATTCGCACATCCTCGTCTTCAAAAACCTCACCCGGAATCGAGCGCGAAAAATCGCACAGCATATATACACTTCTTGAGGTATTTGTATTAAACTCCTTAACCATCAGTGTACCGTTTGACGATTTTGATGACAGCTTCCAGTGAATATTCTTTTGGCTGTCTCCGGGTATATACTCACGTATATTGCCGATTTCCGATTTTTCCGTTGAAAAAACAACCTTTGCGGAGTCGTTCGGTATATCCGATGCGGAGGTCTGCATTTTTATTTCCATGTCGAGCTTTCTCGGAAATACCATTATTTTTTCATAAATATACGCGTCTAAGCGTATCGAAAAAAGTCCGAGAAAGTCCGAAATATACAGACATCTCACACCGATATCATATGTACCTCTGTATTTAAACGATGCCTCACGCTTAACGGAATATGCCGCAAGAGGAGCGAGAGACATATTAACAGACTGCTCCGTACATCTTACTCCGTCGTTTTCGGGAATACTTACAACCGCTTCGATAAACGGATACGCAAACGGAGATGCATTGACAATTCTGAGTTCATATTCAAGCGGAGTCAGCTTATCAACCTTTGTGCTTGTCGAGCTTACATATATTCTGACAAGTGCTTTGCCTACAAGTACATATATCAATGAAAGCAATGGTACAAGCACAAGAAACCAGAACAGAACCGATGATGCAGTTGCTCTTAACGCCTGAGTAAATATCAGAGAAAACACAAGAAGCAGAGCATAGAATATTGCCGCCTTATGAAATTTTACAAGCGGTCTTTTTATATAATTATCCATTTTCAGTTCTTTCCGTGATTTTATTTATCTTTTTGTTTTAAACGGAGCTTCTACACTGTGCAGTATTTCCGCAAGAATATCCGACTGAGTTTCACGATTCAGTCTCGCCTCCTGTGAAAGTACAATACGGTGCGCGATTCCGGGATTAAATACAAACGCTATGTCCTCGGGAAGAACATAATCGCGTCCTCTGAGGAATGCGTATGCCTGAGACAGCTTCATGAGAAGCAGTGACGCACGGGGAGACGCGCCGAGTGAAAGCTTGGGTGATTTACGTGTAGCGTGAATAAGTCTTACGATATAACGGCAAATTTCCTCTTCAAGAGCAACCTCACGTATTGACGCGCGAATTTCGCGTATCATATCAACATTTGTAACAGCATTAACCTGATCGAGAGGGTTTACGTTTTTTCTTCCGCTTATAATGTTAACCTCTTCATCTTCCGTAGGATATCCCATAGAAAGACGAACGGCAAAACGGTCAAGCTGTGCCTCGGGAAGCGGATATGTTCCGACATAGCCTGTAGGGTTCTGAGTCGCTATTACCATGAACGGATCAGGTACCTTATATGTAACACCGTCAACGGTAACCTTCGACTCTTCCATTGCTTCAAGAAGAGCAGACTGAGTCTTCGGTGAGGCACGGTTAATTTCGTCCGCCAGAAGAATATTCGTCATTACCAAGCCTTCTCTGAATTCGAACTGTTCCTTCTGTCTGTTGTATACATTAAATCCCGTTATATCAGATGCCATAACGTCAGGTGTGAACTGTGCTCTGTTAAAGTCAAGTCCCGCAGAACGAGCAAGTGCCGCAGCCAATGTTGTCTTACCTGTTCCGGGAACGTCCTCAATAAGTACGTGTCCTCCCGCGAGCATTGCCGTAACGAGAATTACAATCTCATTGTGTTTACCTATAACTACCTTTTCGACCTCGGAAATCAAAGCCTGCGCAGCCTTGTAAGAGCTTTCATTGTTTGCCATCTTTTCTTCTCCGTTCTATACAATAAATTTTTATTTAACTAAAAGCTATTTTATCATATATTTTTTATAAAAACAATACCAAAACATTTTTTGATGAATAATTTTGTCACTATTGACAAAAAAAATTTTTGTTTTTTTGTTGTATTGCATAAACGTTTATGTTATACTATGTTGAATTGTGTTGTTGCTTCAATAAAAACTTAACGCAGTAGAATTTTATTTACAGTCCGTATTTCACGGGAGGTACTTTTTATGATATATGATGTCCTGATAATAGGTGCGGGATGTACAGGTGTTATGACCGCGCGCCTTTTATCCGAATATAATTGCAGTGTCGCGGTTGTCGATATGGGCTCGGACGTTGCCACAGGTGCTACAGCCGCCAATTCGGCAATAGTACATGCGGGTTATGACGCAAAGCCCGGTACTCTTAAGGCTAAGCTGAACGTACGCGGCAACAAACTTATGAAAGAACTTGCCGCACAGCTCGGAGTTGAACTGAAAAACGTCGGTTCACACGTTATCGGCTTCGGTGACAGTGACACCGTTCACTTGAAGGAGCTTTACAAGCGAGGTGTTGACAACGGTGTCGAAGGCCTCGAAATCATCTCGGGCGACAAGCTTCGTGAAATGGAACCGAATGTATCCTCTGAGGCAACCGCTTCCCTTTGGGCTCCGTCCGCGGCTATCACATGCCCGTACGGAATTACAATCGCGGCTGCGGAAAATGCCGCAACAAACGGTGTCGAATTCTTCCTCAGTTTTAAGGTAACCGATGTTTCGTCGGCAGGAGATGTTCACTACGTTACCGACGGAACCGTCACTTTAGCCGCAAAATATATAGTCAACTGCGCAGGCGTTCATTCTGTTGAAGTAGCTAAGATTCTCGGTGAAAACGATTTTCCCATCAGCATCACTCCCCGCAGAGGCGAATACATGATTCTCGATAAATCCTGCGGAGACATTGCTCATTCAACACTTTTCGTGTGTCCTTCATCAAGAGGAAAGGGTATTCTTGTAAGTCCGACCGTTGACGGAAATATCATCGTAGGTCCTAATGCATATCCGATTTCCGATGGTGATGATAAGAGCACAACCGCTCCGGGTCTTGCCGAAATCAGTGAAGGCGCCCGCCGTATTATGCCGTCGATTAATTTAAGAAATGTAATTACATCGTTTGCAGGCGTACGTCCCACACCCGATATCTATGACTTCTACATAAAGCAATCCGATCAGCTCCGTAATGTTATTCACGCCGTCGGAGTTGAATCTCCCGGATTCGCCGCATCTCCGGCAACAGGCGAATATCTTGTTTCACTCCTTGAAGAAGCAGGCTTAAAACTCGTTAAAAAGAGTAATTACATCCCCACAAGACGTGCGGACGGCAATCATAAGCAGTGGAATCGCCTGACCGATGAGGAAAAAGCAAAAGCGTGTGAAATGAACAGCGCATACGGCAAGATCATTTGCAGATGCGAAACTGTTACCGAGGGCGACATACTCGATGCACTTACATCTCCTATTCCGGCTGTAACGGTTGATATGATGAAGAAGCGCCTTCGTGCGGGTATGGGAAGATGTCAAGGCGGATTCTGTTCACCTCGAGTAGCCGATATTATAGCACAGCACACCGGTAAAAGTCTCGATGAGGTAACAAAGAACGGCAAAGGCTCTTGGCTTGTCGTTCCGAGAGAGGGAGGCTCAAAATGACATTTCATAAAAAGCTTATTGTAATAGGCGGTGGCCCTGCAGGACTGTCCGCCGCGGTATCCGCATATGACAACGGAATAGCTGCCGATGATATTCTCGTGCTCGAAAGAGACTCGGAAGCCGGCGGTATTCTCAATCAATGCATTCATGCGGGATTCGGTCTTCACCGTTTCGGAGAAGAGCTCTCAGGCCCCGAATATGCGGGAAGATATATAAAAATGGCTGAAGAGCGCGGAATCCACATTACAACTAACGCAATGGCTCTTTCGGTTACAAAAGATAAAACCGTATCGTTTGTTTCTCCCGAAACAGGTTATACCACCGCTACAGCGGATGCAGTAATACTTGCCATGGGATGCCGTGAAAGAACACGCGGTGCGCTTAATATTCCCGGCACACGCCCGTCGGGTGTATATACTGCGGGATGTGCTCAAAGATACATTAATATTGAAGGATATATGCCCGGCAAAAAGGTAGTTATTCTCGGCTCAGGCGATATCGGATTGATCATGGCTCGCCGTATGACTCTCGAAGGTGCTGAGGTAAAATGCGTATGTGAGATTATGCCGTATTCAGGCGGTCTCAGAAGAAATATCGTTCAGTGTCTTGATGACTTCGGCATTCCGCTCAAGCTTTCACATACAGTTATTGAGATTCACGGCAAAGAAAGAGTTACAGGCGTGACTATAGCCGCTGTTGATGAAGCCAACGGCAGACGTCCCATTCCCGGTACCGAAGAATATATAGAATGTGATACACTTCTTCTCTCTGTAGGACTTATTCCCGAAAACGAGCTCACAAGAGGTGCGGGTATTTCGATTGACAGAATGACAAACGGTGCTTCTGTCAACCAGTTCCGTGAAACCGAAGCAGAAGGCATCTACTCCTGCGGTAATGTTCTTCACGTTCATGATCTCGTTGACTATGTTTCGGAAGAAGCTGCTATAGCAGGCGAGAGTGCCGCGAAGAAAATTCTCGGAAATACCGAGGAACGCATAAAGAATATAGCGGTATCGACAGGCTTCGGCGTTCGTTATACGGTACCCGAAAGAATCGATCTTACATCGCACCCCGAAAACCTCAGAATATTCTTCAGAGTAACGGATATTATCAAAAAAGTACAGCTCATAGTCGAGACCGAGTCAGGGGATATTCTTGTTAAAAAAGCCAAGAGTGCTGTTGCTCCCGGTGAGATGGAATCACTTGAAATACCCGCCGAAAAGCTTGAGCTTCTTCTAAACTCAAACGACAGCCTCGTTAAGGTTTACATTAAAGAAATCGGAGGCGAAAACAAATGAGCACAACAAAAGATATTACATGTGTTGTTTGCCCTGCAGGATGTAAAATTACAGTCACACTCAACGGAACAGCTATAACAGACATATCGGGCTTTACCTGTCAAAGAGGAAAAAAATATGCCGAAAGTGAAGTAACAAACCCTGTCAGAACGCTTACATCTACGGTATCCGTTATTTCTTCATCAGGAAAGAAGATGCTCCCCGTACGCACAGACAAGCCTATTTCCAAGGATAAGCTGTTTGACGGCATGACTATTGTGAGAAATACTACCGTCAATACTCCCGTTAAAGCAGGGGACATCATTGTAAGCGATTTCACCGAAAGCGGCATCAATCTTATCGCATGCAAATCAATTAATTAAATAATCCGTCATCAAAAAATCCTTTATGACTATCGAAAAATCATAAAGGATTTTTTAGGTAAAAAAACGGTACTGAACTGCTTGTATTCAGTACCGTTTTCCGTATTAATTTAAATTAATATCTCTTGGGGAATCCGTTGGTATTGGTCTGTTCCTTTGCCTGTGCCTGGTTGCGGTTCTTACCCATATTCAGCATTTCGAGAATTTCATTGAAATCATCGTCTGATATCGGAGAATCGTCTGTCTTATCCTTCTTTTCCTCTTCCTGCGCCTGCTTGTTTGCTGTATTGCCAGATACTACTATCTGGTCCTTAACTCCGGACTTAATCTTACCGGATGTGAAAGGCTTTAATGTGTTTGTATCACCTTTTTTGTTGAAGTTCGGGTCAGCTTCGCTTTTATTCTGGAATCCTGTAGCGATAATGGAAACCTTCATTGTGTCTTCGAGTGTTTCGTCGAATGCCGCACCGAAGATTACCGTTGCGTCCTCAGCAGCTTCTGAGCTAATGAGGTCAGCCGCAATATTAATGTCTTCAAGAGCGATATCGGGAGATGCTGTGATGCTTATAAGAATACCCTTCGCGCCTGTGATGGTAGTTTCAAGAAGCGGGCTGGAGATAGCACCCTTTGCAGCTTCTGAAGCCTTATCCTTACCTGTTGCGGTACCGATACCCATATATGCGTAACCCGCATCCTTCATTATGGATGTTACATCCGCAAAATCAAGGTTAATATACTGAGGTACATTAATAAGCTCAACTATGCTCTGTACACCGTGAAGAAGAACGTCATCCGCAATCTGGAAAGCATTCATAAATGTAATCTTTTCGCCGGCATCCTTGAGTCTCTCATTAGGAATTATGATAAGAGAATCCACATATTCCTTGAGCTTCTCAATACCCATTTCAGCTTGATCCATTCTCTTCTTGCCTTCGAAAGCAAAGGGCTTTGTTACGATACCCACTGTGAGAATGCCCATTTCCTGCGCAAGCTTTGCAACTACGGGAGCTGCACCTGTGCCTGTTCCGCCGCCCATACCGGCTGTTACGAATATCATATCCGCACCTTCGAGAGCTTCCTTAATAACTTCTTCGCTCTCCTCAGCGGCTTTAGTTCCTATATCCGGATTCGAACCGGCGCCGTGACCTTTAGTGATTTTTTCACCTATCGCAATTTTAGCGGTAGCGTTGGATTTTACGAGTGCCTGCATATCGGTATTGATCGCAATGAATTCAACACCTTTGACACTGTTGGTCATTCTGTTTACGGCATTGTTTCCACCGCCGCCTACGCCGATAACCTTTATATTTACACCGCTCTCGTAGTTATTATCATCAAGTTCAAATGGCATTATACTGCCCTCCTTACCGGTATTTCTGATTAAATTATGCTTTCTCCAATTGTAAAGTCACATATACTTATTACTATCTAATATAATACAATAAATGTGTGAACTTTGCAATAGTTTTTTCCAAAAAACATTTTTTTTTGGAAAACTTTGTTTTTCATAAGCCTGTTATTTTCGTTTTTAAGTATTATGCAATTATTCCATGGTCAAATTCATATCAAATCTCACGCTGGCTTCTCCGACAACAGTTAAGTCAATCTTCGCGGGAGATGTATTCTCCTCAGCAAGACTCTGTATTGTCTTGTATGCCATCTTGAGTTTAAGATCGATATCACTCTCATTTCCTATTTTCATATAATACTTGCCTGATACCTGTGCTGTCGCATCATACTCATCCGATAAGTCAAGCTTATCAAGCATTCCGTTTTTGTATAGGTCTGATGAAGCAACAGTTGAAATCACACTTCTTATATATCTGTCATCTCTTGCGGAAACGAATTCGATATTTCTTCCGCAAACCGATGACGATACAGCAGGAAGAACAAGCTCAACAAGTCCGTTTTCCCTTGCCTGTCCTTTTTCCGTTGTGCCGAGTACTCTCAGTGAGCTTGAGAGAACAAGATATTCTCCCCAAACATCAGCGAAAAACATTTCGGTGTCTTCCTCTGTATAAATTCCTACCGTGTTCGGTATCGTACGTGTTACTTCAACTAAGCTGATATACGGACAATGGAAGGTTATCTCGTCTCCTATTTCAGTTTTGCTGAACGAATAGAGATTATCCCCTTCCGCGATACCCGCCGCATTAAGTATTTCACTGTCTGAGTATTTCTCACTGCCCGTAATATTTATCGTCTTCACTACAAAGACTGTTTTATAAACAATCGTTCCGAATAATATCAGGAACAAAACCAAAAGCAGTGCCGTGAAAATAGTATTTTTATGATCGTAAAAACGTTTTAACGAAATAGCTTTCTGTTTTGCTATCCATTCGTCGTTCTTTCCTCTTTCTTCAAGAGAATCGAACAGATTGATTATTTTCTCCAAGACCAGTTTAAGCGGTTTTCCTTCAGCCTTGACACGCTCACCGCCTTCACGCTGTTTTCGCGGTGTATACGAATAAGCTTCGGATGATGCTCGTCTCTGCTTGGCGTACCTTCTGCTTACATCAAAATACGGATTGGATTCATAATAAGCTTCCGCTCTTTCAGCTTGCCGTTTAGCAAAGTTTTTGCCGAGCTCGCCTGTGTATTTATGTACTTTCGAGGCATCTGTTTTTCCGTACTCTTCGATTATCTCGAGTTGTTTTAAACTTTTAGTACAAACCTTATCGTATACATAAAGCACCTCTTTTTGTTTTTTCATTATAATCCTCCTTTCCGTATATTATCCTTAAGATTTCTTTACTTATTTCTTTCCGCCAGCTTGCACAAGTCGTTATAAATCAAGTCGTTTGCGTCGCTAACGGCAAACTGTCTGATGTTACGGCTTCTCTCTTCCCTGATTTTTTCGCCGTCATCCGACAATAATTTTTCCACTTCTTTTATCAGAAGCTCAGCACCGTTTACGAGATCCTTTTCTTCGAACAATGCCGCTGCCTCCGCGTCAGCCAACACCTTCGCATTTTTATATTGATGGTTTTCGGCTACATTCGGAGACGGTATAAATATCGAACACTTTCCCGTTGCGGCGAGTTCGGAGATTGTCATCGCTCCGGCACGATTTATCGTTATATCTGCTGCTGCCATTTTAAGCGGCATATCGTATATATACTCGCACAGTTCTATGTTCTCGCACTTGTCAAGTCCCATATCTTTAAATTGAGACGTACACAACTCAAGCTCTATTGAACCTGTAGCATGAATATGATATACCTCCGGATGCTTAGCCGTAAATTCTCTCATGAGGCAAAGCACGGCATCGTTAACCTTTTCCGCACCCATACTTCCCGCATATGAAAGAATCACATACTTATATTTATCGGGAATATTGAGTTTTGCTCTTGCTTCCTCCCGGCTCATTTCGTTAAATCCGCCGAGAATAGGATTGCCTACCTTCATAAGCTTACTCTTATCGCAAATCAGGCTTTCACCTGTTTTCTCGAAATTCAGGTAGATTCTATCCACATATTTCTGAAGCATCTTCACGGCTACGCCTGCGATTGCGTTTGACTCGTGAAGCGCCGTCGGAATCTTCATAAGTGTTGCCGCCTTTACAACCGGCCATGATACATATCCGCCGGTTCCGACAACGATATCGGGCTTGAACTCACGTATTATTTCTTTCGCTTTTATCGGTGAGGTTATCGCAAGACGAACTGCTTTTAAGTTGGACGGAGACAGGCTGCGCTTTATTCCTTTAACTTCAACATAATACATCGGATATCCTGCTTTAGGTACTAATTTATTTTCTATACCTTTTTTCGTACCAACATACGCTATAACGGCATCGGGATCCTTCTGTTTGATTGTATTAGCTATGGCAAGCGCGGGATTTACATGACCGCCTGTTCCGCCGCCGGTTAAAAGTACTCTCATAATGTACCCATCCTTACATGACAGCTTTGTGTTTTATATTTATCGAGGGTTATAAGCCGAGATTCTTCATCATCTGTTCGCGTTCTATTTCGGATTTTTTCTTGTAATACTGTCGTGATATCGAAAGTAAAAGTCCCATTTCGGCAAGCAGTATTACCATTGAAGAGCCTCCGTACGAAAAGAACGGAAGAGTAACACCTGTATTCATTATAATCTTACTTGCAACGAACATATTAAGGAAAGCCTGTATACCTACATGCGTTGTAATTCCGAACGCGGTTACCATTGTAAATCTGTCGGGAGCTTTTGCGGCAATTGTATACCCTCTCCAAATGAATACCACAAATGCGGCTATCAACGCAACCGCTCCGGCAAAACCGAATTCCTCACACCATATAGAAAATATAAAGTCTGTATGAGCCTGTGTCAAATAGTTGTATTTCTGTCTGCTGTTTCCCAGCCCTACTCCCCAAAAACCGCCCGAGCCTATAGCATAAATGCTTTGGGTTGTCTGATACATCTCATCGGTTACATCGGCATCGGGGTCAAAGAAGCTCAAAATTCTTTTCAGCGCGTACCGGTGTTTTAGCAAATATATCACACCTGCTATAATAAACGGGGGTGTCGTTGCAACCATCCATTTTAGTTTTGATCCCACGACAATCATTGTCGCTACACCGATAACGAGTATTATTAAAAATCCGGACAGATGCTTTCCCAACAATACGAATATACACGCACCGCCGATAATTACAAATGGTATAAACGTGTTATATAAATAACTCGTACCGCCGAGGTTTATTTCTTTTATTCTCCGTTCGTATTTATCCGCATACCATGCCAGCATAAGTATAAGCGAGAACTTCATCAGCTCCGACGGCTGTACATTTACGGGACCTATTCGAATCCAGCGAACCGCTTCTCCCTCGGCATTGCCTTGAAACATTGTCAGGATAAGCAGGCCTACAGAAAAAATATAAGCACCGAATACAATATATTTATTTTTGAATAATTCAATCGGAACGACGAATATTTCAAGCAGCATAATCATTATGCCTATCGCAATGAATATCAGCTGTCTTTTAATGTAGTAGGTGGCTTCTCTTCCTTCAGACAGCGCAAGCGGATAGCTGGCACTGTAAACTGTTATCGCTCCCACAACAAGCAGCAGAAGTATAACGACAAGCAAAGTCATATCTACTCTGCCGTGAACTCGTACTACCTCATTCTGCCACTCTTTTTCGCTCTTCAGCCTATTGATTTCACTCTCTTTACGCTTTTGTATTTTTTTCTCTTCGGCAGGCGTAAGTGATGTAACATGCTTCCGAGAGGTCATTCCGCGTGAATAACTCACGTCACCGCGATGAAATGTATTACCCGAGGCATTATTCGCGGTATTTTGTGTATTTACATTGTTGTAATGACCGCTTGCGTTTTTATCTCTTCGATTCTCTGTCGTTTTTGCTGTTTGGTGAGAGCTCACTGATTCCGGTGTTCTGTGTGCATGTGAATTTCTTTCGGTACTCATCAGTGACCTCCTTTATGTAAGTAATTTATCTGAGTCCGAACACTAAAGATATCACTGTAGCAATTGCGGTAATCACAGACGCTACAACGACTATTTTAATTTCAGACCATCCGCATTTTTCGAAATGATGGTGTATAGGCGTCATTTTGAAGATTCTTTTCCCGTGGGTAATCTTAAAATATGTTACCTGCATAATAACCGAAACAGACTCGATAACATAGATTATTCCGAATATTATAACGAGCAGCGGATTATTCATCATAAACGCACCGCCTACGACAAGTCCGCCGAGGAAAAGCGAGCCTGTGTCTCCCATAAATACTCTTGCAGGGTAAAAATTATATACAAGGAATCCCGCGCATGAGCCTATGAGCAACGCACCTAAAACCGTAAGTGTTCCGTCAGGATTTGTTAACGAATTAATACATCCTGCTATCGAGAAGAATATTCCCACAACAAGCGTTACGCTTGAGCATAATCCGTCTATACCGTCTGTAAGGTTTACGCTGTTCATTATACCTGTCAGCAAAAGAACTGCGATAATGTAGAAGAATATTCCGAAATCAACACTTTTATTTATAAAAGGAAAATAAATCTCCGTGCTCATTCCGCATACATATCTCATACCTATGAGGTAAATTGCGGCAACAACAAGCTGCAGTACGAATTTCTGAGGAGCTGTCAAGCCTTCGTTCTGCTGTTTCCTAAATTTAGCGGAATCATCTATACATCCGATAAGTCCGCCTGCCAAACCGAGAGCAAGTGTGAATACTAACGGCAGGGATTCTCTTATAGTTGTAACTACGCCGAGATAAACGGCACATATCATACCGATAATAATCGTAGGTATGATAAACGCTATACCACCCATGGAAGGCGTGCCTTCTTTATTCTTATGCCATCTCGGGCCGATTTCGAGTATTTTTTGTCCCATTTTATGACTTTTGAGTACCGGGATAAGTTTTTTCAGGATAAGTATTGTACTGACAAATGTCAAAATCAGCGCCAAGACATACATTATGATATAATTCATATGAAGCGAATCCTTTGCTCGTTATTTTTTAGCTTTAACCTTGCGAAGCTTGCGTTTTTTAATGCATTCTATGATTTTTTCCGCCTGAACCGCACGGCTTGCTTTTACAAGAAGAATATCGCCGGGTTCTATTGCCTGAAGAATCATATCAGCCATACCCTGAGGATCACGCGTATCAAGGAATACATATACGTTATCCGCACGTATTCCCTTCTTTATAGCAGCTTCGGCAACGATATCCGCCATCATACCATAACAGAACAGCTTCTGTACCTGCATCTGTGCCGCGTACTGTCCGAGCTGATCGTGCATTAGTCTTGAGTATTCGCCAAGCTCAAGCATGTCACCGAGAAGTGCCATCGGGCGCGCGTGTTTCTTTGCCGCTACCGAAACGAGCACATCTATAGCCGCTCTCATGGACTCGGGGCTTGCGTTGTAACAGTCATCTATGATTGTAATTCCGCTTACATCATAAATCTTCTGTCTCATATCTGCACCGACAAATGTTTTAAGACCGCGTCTTATTGCATCATCCGTCATGCCAAGCATAACACCGACAGCATATGCGGCAAGTGAGTTGTATACGTTATGCTTGCCGAGTGCAGGTATTTCTACATTTGTTACCGCTTTATTCGAATATATAAGGTCGTATACAATGCTGTCGAGCTTCTGTCTGATATTAACCGCACGGAAGTCACCGCAGCGATTATATATACTCATGAGCTTCGGCTTCTTCTCGAGAGTTTCATATTGGTTAAACAAAAGCGGCTCATCCGCGTTAAGAAGAAGTATGCCGTTTTCGGGAAGACCTAATCTGATTTCAAGCTTTGCGCGGCATATATTCTCACGTGTTCCCAAAGATGCGAGGTGGGATGTTCCGATATTGGTTACAATGGCAATATCCGGTCGAGCTATTTTAGACATACGCTCGATTTCACCGAGTGCGCTCATTCCCATCTCAAGTACAACTACCTTATCATCGGGTTCAATACCGAATATTGTAAGCGGCAAGCCTAATTGGTTATTATAGTTGCCCTGTGTCTTGTGCGTCTTGAATGACGCCGATGTAACGGCATATATGAATTCTTTGGTAGTGGTTTTTCCCACGCTTCCCGTTACGGCAACAAATTTCGCATCAGAGAATTTACGGTAATATGCCGCAAGGTTACCCATCGCCGTTATTGTGTCATCGACAATCACAGCACAGAAAGGCTTTCCCGAATTCTGCGCGGACTCGGGAACATTCTGACAAATAATGCAGTCGCTTCCCGCATCTACAGCTGACTCAATAAAGTCATTTCCGTCTACGTTCTGTCCTTTTATCGCGCAGAAAATAACACCTTTTCCGGATTCTCTCGAATCTGTTGATATAACATTTTGTTTCTTTTCGGGGTCAGCACCATTATATATTTTAAGTTCTCCGTTAATCTCACGGCTTATTTCCGAAGCTGTGAGCTGCTTTAATTTGAGATCTACACTCATTATTAACCCTCCTGGCATCTGATTCTCAACTGTCAAACACAATGTTAAATCAGATTCATATTATTCTCTTTCAATTATCGAAGCCTGACTCGGGAGAATTTCCGTAGTTTGACCTTGCAGAATTCTCTTATATAGAATTCTCAGGGAGGCGATTTTCGCTTAGTCTGTTCCGTCAAGATGACGAAGCTCTATTTCCACTATCGTTCCTCTCGGAACCATGGTTCCCGCTGCGGGATACTGATTGATTACCGTTGCGGTAGAACCGTTAGTCGAACCGTAGAATGTTACATTCAAGTCCAGGGCAACAGCGGCATTATTTGCGTTATATGCGCTCATACCCATAAGATCGGGTATTTCCACAGTATTTGCCGGAGTCTCGTCACCTGTATACAGAACCAAAAGTCCCGTATCACTTGAGATTTTCGAACCTGCATCGGGTGTCTGAGCGGTAACGGTACTTCCGTTTCCGATTATTTCATATTCGAATCCCCGCCATGACAAGTCGCTTATCGCATTATCCACGGTAGCACCGACATAATTGGAAAGCGTAACGTCAAGCATCGCAAGCTCATCCGTTGTATACTGAGGTTCAACACCTATATAAGGCAATACATATGACAGAAGATTAGATATATACGGAGCCGCAACCGTTCCGCCGTAAACTGCGCTTTTCAGCGGTTTATCGACAACGATTATCGCAGAAATCTGCGGATCATCAGCGGGAGCATAAGCCGCGGTAGAGCCTACTCTGTAAGGTGTATCGCCGTTTTCATCGAATTCATCCTTTTTCTCGGATGTTCCCGTTTTCGCGGCAACTCTGTATCCTTTTACATAAGCGTTTTTTGCCGCACCGTCTGTAGCAACGCCTTCCTCCAAGATATCGGTAAGCGTATTGCATGTTTCTTCACTTACTACCTGACGGACAGTTGTTGATTCGTATGTTTGTACGACATTTCCGTCGTCATCCGTTATTTCAAGCAAAAGATGCGGAGTAATCAGGTAGCCTCCGTTTGCAACCACTGTTATTGCTCTGAGCTGCTGTGCGGCTGTGGTTTTGAATGTTTGACCGAATGAATACACTGCAAGTGAAACTCCGGAAAAATCCTCATATGAAGCGTAAATCGTGCCTACCTCACCGGGTAAATCTATACCGGTTTTTCCGCCGTAACCGAACGCCTGGAAATAATAGTAAAATTTCTCACGTCCTATGAGCGCCGCAACCTGCATCAAAGTAGGGTTGCATGACTGCTGAAGACCTACTCTGAAGGTAACCAATCCATGACCGCTGTGCTCTGCACACGAAATAGGTTTTGACCATCCGTCAACCACAAGTGAGCCTGCGCAGTAGAATGGGGTATCGGGTGTTATAACGCCCTCCTCAAGCGCCATGCAGCTTGTGACTACCTTGAAGGTTGAGCCGGGTTCATAGGTTTCGGTCAGGCATTTATTATTCCACATGCGGTACATAAGCCTGTTATATTCGGCATCGTACTCGTCAGTGCCCTCCGTTAATCCCTCAGCATCAAGCTCAGCCTGAGAATATTCGTCTATTGTATACGGATCATTCAAATCAAACGACGGATACGTAGCCATCGCAAGCACCTCACCCGTGTCTACGTCATAAACCGCACCGCATACTCTGTCCGCTGCTCCGGATTCGATATATGTTTTTTTAAGTTGATTTTCAAGCTCATATTGGATATACATATCCAATGTTGTTGTAATGTTATATCCGTTTTCGACATCGATAGTACGCTCGAATTCAAACGGCATATCGTTCTGCTTTCCGTCGCGGGCAAGCAGATAGCGCCCAGAGGTTCCTTCCAGCAGATTGTTGTAGTACGCCTCCAAGCCATATATGCCCACACCCTCGGAATTTGTAAATCCGATTACATGACAGGCAAGATCACCCTTCGGGTAGTATCTCTTGTATGATTCGGTAAAATAAATCTCACGGTCAATTTCAAACTGCTCTATGAAATTTTCAATGGACTGCATTAACTCTTCTTCTATATCTTCTTTTATGAGCGCATACTTGCTGTTTTGTTTACAGGCTTTTTCAAGTATTGTGCTCTTATCAACGTCAAGATATTTTGAAAGCACCTCGGCAATCATTTCATCAAGCTGTCTGCCTGAATAGTAAATACCGTAATCACTGTCTGTATATTCATAGTGTACATCGTTTTCGGTATCATTATCGGAGTTATCGGTATTGTCACTTGCCACCTGGGCTATTATATCCACAGGCGATAAAACTACATTGTACACTTTTTTGTTTGTCGCCAGTATATTGCCGTTTCTATCGGTTATTGTGCCTCTTTGAGCATTTGCCGTATCCTGCCTTGTCACCTGCTTCAGCACTTTTTGCTGATAATAATCATAATCTCTTATCTGATAGCATGCTAACTTACCTATCACAACTGCCGCGCAGATTAAAAATACGCCAAATATAGCCATCATTTTCCAAACGGTTACTCTATCTGTACGATTTTGGCTGTTATTCATTCGTACGCCTCTGTTTACCTCATTTTTACCTTGTAAAATTATAGGTTTTGAAAACTAACGGGCTGCCATCCGGGATTCAAATGCAGCCCGCAAATTATATTTGTATTAAACATTTAATCAATCGAAAAATCTTTCGATAGCCGATACAATCGACGAAAGCATAATTCCTCCGGTATTTTCTTCACTTTCCGCATCCTCGATAACTTCTATTCTTTCGCCGTCGGAAAGTGTTACATACCTTCTCTGCATGGTGTCTTCCTTTGCCATGCCAAGCTTAGTCGTCGCGATTTGCTCTATCTCACGAATGTCGTTTTTCTCGTCAAGCTGAAGCTTCAGCTCATTCGCTTCGGTTTGCATCTGTGACAATTTTGTTTCAAGTCCCGCAACATCGTTGGCGATTTCATTCACCTTCGAATACTGCGTAATGATAATCATTATCATCGCCATGCCGATACATAAGAACGCCACAAAGCTCGGGGATATTTTCTTTCTTGTCGTATCCTTGACCTCGGCTTTTAATTTACCGCTAAGCGGCTTGTAAGTCATCGGGCTTGCTCCCGCTGCCGCTGTCATTCTGCTGCTTACACGTCTACGGCTGTTTTGGGCATTCGCAGACGCTTTGTTTGCGTTTCTGCTGTTTGTACGCGCTGAGTACTGCGCATTATTTCCGTTTGCTTTGTTTGCATTGTTAACTGTGCTCGCTCGGCTTGTCTGTTTTCTCTGATTAGATTGCACACCTGCAGCTGTACGTTTTTTGTAATTTTCTTTAAATGCCTTCTCGGCGCAGTTTTCACGGGGATCTCCGTTCATAGCGGCTCTTCTCATAAGCTCGGACGTGGAAGAAGCACGCATACCGCTGACATCTTTTCCGCGTTCTTTGAACTCGCTCTTAAGCTTATCCGCAAGGACATATTCACGTCTTTGGTAAGTCATTGTCTTCCCTCCGTATTTAATCAAACTTTTTCCGCTATTCTGAGCTTTGCGCTTCTCGAGCGCGGATTTTCCTCTTCCTCTTCAGGTGAGGGCAAAATCGGTTTTTTGGAAATTATATTTATCTTCGGCTTTTTTCCGCATACACAAACCGGGAATTCAGGCGGACATGTGCAGCCTTCCGAAAGCTTTTTAAAGCAGTCTTTAACAATTCGATCTTCAAGCGAATGAAATGTGATAACCGCAAGCCGTCCTCCGGGATTAAGTCGTTCCACAGCAGTCGTTATAGACGGCTCTATCGCATCAAGCTCACCGTTGACCTCGATTCTTATCGCCTGAAATGTTCTGCGTGCGGGATTTTGTTTTTCTTTTTTTCTTACCGCCGCGGGAATCGATTCGGTTACAAGCTCCGCAAGCTCGATTGTTGTTTCAATCGGTTTAGTCTCACGAGCCGCAACTATATCACGCGCAATCTTTGACGCAAACTTTTCTTCGCCGTAATCACGAAGAACTCTCGCAATTTCATCGTCAGTATATGAATTCACCACGTCGTACGCCGTTATGCTTTGTTCGCGATCCATTCTCATATCAAGCGGAGCTTCTTTCGAATACGAAAAACCTCGCTCACCGTCATCGAGCTGATGAGAGGATACACCGAGATCCCACATTACACCGTCGATTTTATCAATGCCAAGCGAATCAAGCGCGGCACCGAGATTCATGAAGTTTGACTTTACTATCGTGAATCTGTCTTTATATTCATCGAGTCTCTTTGTGCACGCCTCTATAGCCTCGTCATCTCTGTCAAGGCATATAAGACGTGATCCGTTCGGAAGCCTTTTCGCGATTTCGTATGAATGTCCTCCGCCGCCTGCGGTGCAATCCACGAAAATTCCTCCGCGGCTAACATTCAGGAATTCTATAACTTCCTTTGCCATTACCGAAATGTGTGAAAATTCCATGTTACAGACCCAGTTCAAGAAGCATTTCAGTGAAGTTTTCGGGTTCTTCATCGAGATGCTGTTCTTTCCATACTTCTTCAGACCAAATTTCCGCGTATTTGCCGCAGCCGACCGTAATAACGTTTTTGGTTATTCCGGCATATGTAAGCATCTCGGTCGGAAGCATTACGCGTCCCTGAGAATCCGGCTGTACCTCAAGCGAATTCGAGTAGAGATAACGAGTCAGTTCACGAACCTTCGTCTTCGGCATTTCACTTATTTTTCTCGCGTATGAATCCCATTCTTCCGCCGAATACAGTGTCAGGCATTTGTCGCTGCCTCTGAGAATGGTGATGGTATCGCCGAGCTGCTCCTTAATCTTAGAGGGGATAATTATTCTGTTTTTCGCGTCAAGTGAGTGAGTATACTTTCCTGTCAGCATTCAATCATCCTCCCTTTCGTTAATTTCGCCGCCATTTTTCGGCATTTGCCACCCTGACAATATTATAATCGATTTCATCTTAATAATCAAGAGTTTTTCGATAAAAAAGCAACGGTAATTTTAATTTTATTTTGTTATGTTTTCATCTTGCGAGCGTACGAAAAACAGCTGTTTTTTACTTATTTTTTCGGCGTAATCAGAGGTTTTCGGGCACTTGTTCGGATTCTGTTTTACAAGCGAATTTCGGGTTAATATTCGTGCTTTCGCTCTTATCCGCGCACGGTTTCGTTAACTATTTTTTAATTTTTGCAGTATCATTTATTTTCATTTCATATCATGTATTTTTACTTTTTGTGGATTTTGTCAACCGTGAGAATCACGATAAAAAGCATGATTTTCTTTCTCCAAGAGAGCATTACACACTCCGAAAAGCCGTAACCGCAAACAAAAAACAGTTTAACGATATGAACAAGTCAACCTTGCAGTATCATTAAGCTGTTCTTTAATTCTCATATTATTTGTCTTGCTTTAATTTTGTTCGTCGATTTTCTCGGTGATTATTCTTTCGGTTATTATAGGATCCGCCGTTCCGCGGCTTATTTTCATCACGTATCCGAGAACTGTTTTCAACGCGTTCTTTTTTCCTTTTTTATAATCGGACACGGCTTTTGCGTTTTCTTTAAGCGCCGTTTCAACATACTCTGATAACACACTGACATCCGTTATTTTCAGCATATGCTCTCTCTCTGCTAAAGCAGTCGGAGACATTTTGAACTCTCTTACGAGATGTATAAGGCGTTTTGCGCTGCCGCTGACAATCTTTCCCGAGCCGTATAACTCAGCGATTTCGGCTAATGCTTCCGCTGAAATATATTCTTCCCCATTGTCCGAGAGAAGCGGCAATATTTCCGAAACAAACAAATTCGCGGTTTCCTTTTTATATTCGGTTAACGAAGCCGCTTTTATAAAATAATCCGTATTCGCGCGGCTCGATGTTACAAGGTATGCGTCGTCACTGTTCATGCCGTATTTCGTCAGCTCAACCGCCGCATCATCGGGAAGAGGCGGTATGCTTCTTCTCACATTATCAATATATTCATCGGTTAATGCTATGGGCGGAATATTAGGCTCCGTAAAATAGCGATAATCAACTGACTTTTCCTTGTCACGCATTTTTTCGCACTTGCCTGTATCCTCGTTAAATCTGCGTGTTTCGGGAGCGACCGTCAATCCGCTTTCCAGAAGTGCACTCTGACGTGCTATTTCATCGTCAATTGCCTTTCCGACGTAATTTATCGAGTTTACATTCTTGATTTCGCATTTTACTCCGTATGACGTACTGCCCTCGGGCATTACGGAAACATTGACATCGCATCTGAGAGAGCCTTCATTCATTTTACAGTCCGAAACGTCTATGTATGAGAGAATGCGTCTTATCGATGTAAGGTACGCTTTAGCCTCTTCTGAGGTTCTTATATCGGGTTCACCTACAATCTCAATGAGAGGAACTCCAGCGCGGTTATAATCGATAAATGTGCCGTCTTCACGATGAGTGAGCTTTCCCGCGTCCTCCTCCATATGAATATGATGAATGCGAATAGATTTCTTTTCTCCGTTCACAGTAATCGGCACTGCTCCGCCTTCACATATAGGTTTCTCATACTGAGTTATCTGATATCCTTTAGGCAAGTCGGGGTAAAAATAATTCTTTCTGTCAAACCACGAACGGTGATTTATTCGGCATCCGAAAGCAATTCCCGCACGTACTGCCAATTCAACCTGTTTAGCACCGAGAACGGGCAATGCTCCCGGCATTCCCAAGCATACAGGACAGATATTGGTGTTCGGTTCAGCTCCGAATGTTGTTTTACAAGAGCAGAATATTTTAGTTTCGGTTTTCAGTTCAACATGTACTTCGAGTCCTATAACAGCGGTATATTTTTTATCCGACATTTTTTACCTCCGAACGCACATAATCGCTCATTTCCGATTCCAGCACATGCGCAGCCGAAAACAGCAGCTTATCGCAGTTTCTCGCTGACATAAGCGATATGCCGCACGGCAGCAGACCGTCACCGCCGCTTGGCAGCTGTATTGCGGGAATTCCCGTCAAATTTGCGAAAACCGTAAACATATCACTTGCATAGAGCTTTGTCGGATCTGTATCAAAGCTGCCCAGCCTAAAAGCACATCCTGCGGCAGTAGGAAGCATAATCAAATCGTATTTTTCAAAAAGCGCATCTGCTTCGCCGCAGATTTTGCTTCGAATACCCTTAATTCCGGCAAAATAATTTCCGCCGTGTGCTTCCGATAAAGCATAACAGCCCGATATAATTCTGCGCTTCACCTCATCACCGAATCCCTCCGCACGGGAATTACGCATAATTTCACGGTAATCAGTACCACCGGCATGATAACCGTACTTTATACCGTCATACCGTGACAAATTAGAGGAGCATTCCGCCTGCGATATTACCATATACGCGCCGAGAGTCTCATCACCCGACGGCATCACGGCACGCTCCACATGAGCACCGAGCTTTTCCGCTATTCTCGCGGCTCGTAATGTTGCCTCGGTTACGGCTTCATCACAGTACTTCTCGAAT